>JBKHWB010000005.1:294-3641 GCA_046566745.1 Gammaproteobacteria bacterium | reverse complement strand
AGCCTTTGAGAGGACCGGTCGTCCCACTCTCCCGACCGGTCCTTTCTTCTTCCCGATGGCCTGTCTTGCGGCAGCCGCCGCGTCTGTTACCATCGTCCTCCTTTACTCCCTGAAATAATTTGTCACATGTTGCGACAGCGCACAGTCAAGAACACAATCCGCGCCAGTGGCGTGGGCCTGCATTCCGGTGAAAAGATCTTCCTGACCCTGAATCCTGCCGACGTGGATACCGGCATCGTCTTCGTGCGCTCGGATCTTGAGCCGCCCGTGGAGTTGCCGGCCAAGGCCCTGTTGGTGAGGGATACGTCCATGGCGACCAGCCTGGTGCAAGGAGATGTCCGGCTCTCGACGGTCGAGCACCTTATGTCGGCACTGGCTGGCCTGGGTATCGACAATGCCCGCATTGAGTGCACGGCTGGCGAGATTCCCATCATGGACGGCAGCGCCGGACCCTTCGTGTTCCTGATCCAGGCAGCCGGGATCGTTGAGCAGGACGCGCCCAAGCGCCTCGCCCGCATCAAGCGCCGCGTGGAAGTGCGGGAGGGCGACAAGATCGCCGCGTTCGAGCCCTATAACGGCTTCAAGCTTTGTTTCACCATCGACTTCGATCATCCGGCCTTCCATGACGACCACAAGTACGCAGAGGTGGACTTCTCCACCACAGCCTACGTAAAGGAAGTCAGTCGGGCCCGCACCTTCGGCTTCATGCGCGACATCGAGTACCTGCGCTCAAAGAATCTGGCGCTCGGGGGCAGCATGGACAATGCCATCGTCGTGGGCGACGAAGGCGTCATGAACGCGGAAGGGTTGCGCTACGAGGATGAGTTCGTGCGCCACAAAATGCTGGATGCCATTGGTGACCTGTACCTGCTGGGCTACGGGATCATTGGCGAATACCAAGGGTACAAGTCCGGCCATGGATTGAACAACCAGTTGGTGCGGGCGCTGCTGGAACAGCCGGATGCCTGGGAAATTGTGACATTTGATGACGAAGGCCAGGCGCCAATCTCCTATATCAAGGCGGCATGAAAAATAAAAAACCAATAAAATCAATTGGTTGTGATTTTTAATCGGCGTGGTCAGGCGGAGGAGCCGTTCGTCCTGCCATGTCTTGCCAAGCGCTGCAGCGCTTCGCTAACCTCCCCCGGGCCCAGTGAGTCGGCCAGATCCCTGAGCAGCCTGCCGGTTTCCGGGCTCAGGCGCTGTAACGGAGCTGCCGGTTTTTCCGGTAATCCCGGATCTGGTGGGGCGCTCACAATTTTAATGCGCAGCAGTCCGCAAAACTCGTCGTGTTGGCGTAAACGTTGCACGTGTATGCGGCTAAGATAGCGCAACTGGCCCGCTGCCGAACTGTTGGCAGTTGCAAGGGTCAGGGTGCCCTCGCGATAGGAGGCCACTCGCACCACCTTATTCAACTGGGTATCAAGGTAGAGCCCGACGATTTCGTTCAGGCGTGCCAGTTCGCTGGCCACCTGTTTATACGCGGCCAACGAGTCCTTTTGCAGGACCTCGGCAAGTCTGGCGGTTTTTTGCAGGCGTTTGGCCATGGGTCTCCGTCCGGTACGCCGGACTGACGGTAGCGACACCGGGGAGCAGTATATCCCGGCATCCTGATAAAGCAGGACGAGGTGCTATGAATATTATTTTGTTGAGTCGCAAGCGGGATGGCCGCCCGTTGACGGTGCAGTTGCCGCCCCGCCGTATGGCGCTGGTCTTGTCCGCCTTTGCCTTGATGTTCGTGGCACTGGGCGCGGGCAGTTTTTACCTGGCGTCGCGCTTTGTGGTGGCACCGGAGGTCGCCTCTGTGGCCGTCGACGGCAAAGAAGACCAGATGCGGGCCCTGAACGTGCGCATGGCCGAGTTGCAGGCGCGCCTGGTGCGACTGGATGCGTTGGGCGAGTACCTGGCCGAGTCAGCGGATCTGCGGAGTGACGAATTTGATTTCACCAAGAAGCCGCCGATGGGGGGGCCGCTGACGGAAGAACTGTCGGTCCTCGCGGACCGTACCTCCCTTGAAATGAAGCTGGATGCCCTGGCGGAGGAGATCGATTACAAGGAAATCCAGCTGGACGCCCTGGGTAGCCAGCTCAGCAACCGTCGCAAGGCGCCCTCGGCTTACCTCGCCAACATGCCCGTGCGGCGTGGCTACATGACCTCGCGTTACGGCTACCGCACCGATCCCTTCACCGGTCGGACAGCCTTTCACGGCGGCATCGATTTTGCCGGTCCGGAAGGAACGGACGTGTTTGCGGTGGCCCCCGGCATCGTGACGTTTGCCGGCGTCAAGAGCGGCTATGGCAACGTGGTGATCATTGACCACGGTGACGGCATGAGCACCTTGTATGCCCATGCGCGCAGCGTCGTGGCCAAGGTGGGCGATCTGGTCTCCAAGGATCAGCTGATTGCCTACATGGGGTCGACCGGGCGCTCTTCCGGTCCGCACCTGCACTACGAGGTCATGCGTAATGGCACTCAGGTCGATCCGGCAAGCTACATCGCCCATGTCGCCAAACGCTGAGGTTAACCAGGCTCACACAAAAGGCCCGGATTTTCCGGGCCTTGTCGTTTCCGGGCGGTGTTGCCGCGGGTCCATTCAGGGGTAGAATGTCGGCCTTCGGATTTCCGGGGCCGGCTTGTGAAAGCGCCAGCCTGCCCCCATCTCTGACGGATTCACCGGCCCTTAAGATGCCGGCATAGTGGCCTGTTGCATCCTTGGTGCGCGGGCGTCGTGCCAGGCCGGTCGGCCAAATTCAACTTCAAGAGTGGCAGTTATGTTGGGACTGGGACGCCTCGTCAGCGGGATTTTTGGCACCAAGAACGAGCGCGAGCTCAAGCGCATGCGGGCCATGGTGGCGCAGGTGAATGCGCTGGAAGACAAGTACAAGGCCTTGCCGGACGCAGGGCTGGCGGCCTGTACTGCTGACTTCAAGGAGCGGTACCAGAAGGGCGAGTCCCTCGACCAGTTGCTGCCGGAAGCCTTTGCCGTTTGCCGCGAGGCCTCGCGACGCGTGCTGGGCATGCGCCACTACGATGTCCAGCTCATCGGCGGCATGACGCTGCACGAAGGGCGCATTGCCGAAATGCGCACCGGTGAAGGCAAGACCCTCACCGCCACCCTGCCGGCCTACCTGAATGCCTTGTCCGGCAACGGCGTGCATGTGGTGACCGTGAACGATTACCTTGCCTCGCGTGATGCCGACTGGAACCGTCCGCTGTTCGAGTTTCTCGGCCTCAAGGTGGGCGTGATCCGTTCCATGCAGCCGGCCGCCGAGAAGCGTGCTGCCTACGAGGCGGACATCACCTACGGCACCAACAACGAATTCGGATTTGACTACCTGCGCGACAAC
>JBKHWB010000005.1:0-284 GCA_046566745.1 Gammaproteobacteria bacterium | reverse complement strand
ATCCTCATCGACGAAGCCCGCACCCCGCTGATCATTTCCGGTGCCAGTGACAACTCATCGCGACACTACGAACAGATCAATACGCTCATTCCGAAGCTCACGCGCCAGGCCGAGGAGGGCAAGGCCGACGGTGGCCACTACTGGGTGGACGAAAAGCATCGCCAGGTGGAACTCACCGAGTCCGGTCACGAGTTTGTCGAGGACCTGCTGGTGAAGATCGGCCTACTGGCCGAAGGCGATAGCCTTTACTCCGCTGCCAACCTTGGCGTGTTGCATCACGTGCA
>JBKHWB010000004.1:0-58771 GCA_046566745.1 Gammaproteobacteria bacterium | reverse complement strand
CGAATGGTTCCGCTTGCCGCCGCAGGCTGGCACGCTGGTGCTGTTCATGAGCGCGGACATGCCGCACGAGGTGCTGCCGGCCAGCCGCGAGCGCTGGAGCATCGCCGGCTGGTTCCGTACGCGCAGCTGAGCCTCAGTACTGGCCGGTACGCAGCAGCACGAGGGTGCAGGCTTCCTCGACCTGGATGCCGGCCTTTTCCAGCTCCTGTTCCAGGCGCAGGTTCTCGGCGCCGGGATTGAAGATCACGCGTTTCGGCTTCAGGCGCAGCAGGCCGGGCAGCAGGGCGTCGGAGTGTGCCGGGCTGACATACATCGTGACGGTGTCGACCTCGCCCGGGGTCAGGCCATCGACCGACGCAATCACGCGCAGGCCTTCGATCTCCTGCTGGGCCGGATTGACCGGCAGCACGGTATGGCCATAGTCACGCAGCAGGCGGATGGCCTGGTTGCTGTAGCGCTCGCGTTTGGGGCTGGCCCCCAGGACGGCAACGGTTTCGCTCATGGCGGGCTTCCTGTTGAAGGGATACAGCACGTACTTGTACACCCATTCGGTGAGCATGGCTGTCCTGTCCTTGTATTCGGCCTGTCATAGCCAGCGGTTCAGGCAGGCATGCAGGTCTTCATAGCGAATCGGTTTGGTGAGGAAGTCGCTCATGCCGGCAGCGCGGCATTCCTGCTTGTCCTCGTCCCGGCTGTTGGCGGTGAGGGCAATGATGGGGATATCCGAGAACCCGCGGGAGCGCAGGGAGCGCGTGGCGGTGATCCCGTCCATTTCCGGCATCTGCACGTCCATCAGGATGACGTCGTAGGGTAGTTGTGCGGTCATCACCAGCGCTTCCAGACCATTGCCAGCCATATCGACATGACAGCCCATGCGCTCCAGCATGCGTGCCGCCACCTTCTGGTTGATGGCGTTGTCTTCGACCAGCAAGACGCGGATACCGGGGCGCAGTCCTGGCAGCGGATTGCCGCGGGGGTGGTGGCTGGCCAGGGTGTGGCGGGTGACCAGGCCATCGTGTTCGCCGGTGGCCAGCACGTTCATGGCGCTGATGATCCAGCCTAGTCGTGCGGGTTTGGGCAAGTAGGCGGCGATGCCGTGGGTGCGGCAAAACGCATGGTCATTGCTGTCCGGGCGGGAGGACAGCAACAGCAGGGTGGCATTTCCCAGTGCCGGTTCGGCCCGCAGGGCCTGGATCAGGGTGTCGGCATTGCCGTCCGGCAACTCCGCATCCAGCAACACGTAGCGCGGGGATTGCCGCTGGATGGCGAGCACGGCGTCCGCCACGCTGACGGCGCCGTAGACGGCGAGTCCGGCCTTGGCCAGTCCCTTCACCAGCAGTTCGCGGTTGGTGGGGTTGTCGTCGATGACCAGTACCGGTGCGCCGCGCAGGGTTGGCAGGATGGCGGGCAGGGCCTGCTGACCGGCGTCCGGGTTCAGGGCCAGCCAGAAAGTGGCACGGAAGGTGGAGCCGTGGCCAGGCATGCTGGCCATGCTGACCTGCCCGCCCATGCGTTCAACCAGTGCCTTGCAGATGGCGAGACCCAGGCCGGTGCCGCCAAACCGGCGGTCGCGGGAGGCCTCGGCCTGGGTGAACTTCTCGAACAGTTCGGATTGCTTCGCAGGATCGATGCCGATGCCGGTATCGGCCACCGATAGCTCGTAGAGGGCGGCTCCTCGCCCGCGCTCGCGGGTCTTGAGGCTGACCGTGATCCCGCCTTGCGGCGTGAACTTGATGGCGTTGCTGAGGTAGTTGAGCAGGATCTGGCGGAAGCGGCCCGGATCGCCAATGACATGGAAGGGCGTGGTGGGGTCCATCTCCAGGGTCAGGCGCAATTCCTTCTTGCGGATCTGCGGCAGCAGCAGCTCGCAGGTCTCGTCAATTGCCACCTGCAGGTCGAAGGGCACCTCCTCGAAGGACAGTTTGCCGGCTTCGATCTTCGAGAAGTCGAGAATGTCGTTGATGATGGTGAGCAGGGCGTGACCGGATTGCAGGATGGTGTTGAGCTGTTCGCGCTGTTCAGCGTTGAGGGGGGTGCTGGCGAGTAGCTGGGCCATGCCCAGCACGCCGTTCATGGGAGTGCGGATTTCATGGCTCATGGTGGCGAGGAATTCGCTTTTCTCGCGCGAGGCGGCTTCGGCGGCATCGCGGGCCTGGATCAGGGCCTGTTCCTGCTGTTTGCGCAGGGAAAGATCGGTCACCATGGCCAGGAAATGCGGCTCGCCATGCAGCTCGATGGCGCTGACGTGGATTTCCGCGGGGAATTGCTCGCCGGTCGAGAGCCGGCGGAACATCCATTCCACGTGTTGGGGGCCATCCTCGATGGCGTGTTTCATCACGGTCGTGATGCCCTGCTCTGAGGGCTTGCCGTCCGGCTGCATCAGGGGGGACAGCACGCCGATGCTGGCATGTTGCAGGGAAGCGGCATTGGGCATTCCAAACAGCTCGAGGGCTGCCGGATTGGCGTCGATATACCGGCGTTCCTGTGCCAGCAGGATGGCTTGCGGGGCTTCCGTGAACAACTGCCGGAATTTTTGCTCCGATTCGCGCAGGTCGCGCGCCTGGTCGCGCTCGCGGGTGGTGTCGCGGGCGATCAGCGTGGCGCCGGCCAGCGCGCCATCGGCATGGCGGCGGGCCGAGAGGCGGGCCGTGAAGGACAGCGAGCGACCAAGGCTGTGCAGGTCGAAATCGAAGGCGGCGTGCAGGTGTGTGCGGATTTCCTTCAGGGCATTGTCGAGGTCGGCCTGGGCGGTGGGTGGCAGGGCGCCGGCCAGCATCTTTCCGACAAAGTCCTCGCGCGGTTGCCAGGTGTTGTTGTGGGGGGGCTCGTGGCAGTCCAGTACGCGACCGTTGGTGTCGAGTACGAAGACCCAGTCGTCCAGCGAGGCCAGTGTCGACTCCAGCAGCTCCTCGCGTTCGCGCAGCGAACGTGTCATGGCCATGGCCTTGTCTTCGGCCTCCTTGCGCAGGCTGCTGCTGAAGCCCAGCACGCCGGCCAGCATCAGGCTGATCAGCGTACCGATGGCCAGTGTCAGCGGCGGCAGCCAGCGATCGGCGCCGCTGTAGAGCGCCGGGTTACCGTGGATGCTGACTTGCCACTGGCGTCCGCCGAACTCAATGATGTGGTCGTGGTTGAGGCGCTGCTTGCGCAGGAGGCGCGCGCGCCTGGACGTGTCGACCTCGGCCGGGGAGGCCGTGCTGAAGAGCTCGTGCTGTCCGTCGGTCACGTCGGCGATGCGCAAGGTGATGTAGCTGCCCAGTGCCTTGTCCTGGCGCAGGAACTCGAACAGGCTGCCCGGATCGATGACGGCCAGCACCCAGCCGCTGACGTTACTGGGGTGCGCGAGGCCGCGGTGGTGCACGGGTAGCATCATGAGCAGGCCGTTGTCCAACCGGGGATCCTGCAGCAGGGGCATCGGCGCTGACAGCGCCGGCAAGCTGGTCTGCATCGCGCTCAGCGCCACCGCGGCGCGGGCCGTATCGCTGGCGAAGTCCACGCCTAGTACATGGCTGTGGACCGCGGCGGGTTCAATCAGTCGCAGCACCCAGGCGTCGCGACCGGGCGGTGGCAGTGGCAGCTCGTCCAGGCGGAAGTAGGCACTGGCGTGCCGTTCCTTCAGGTGTTGCTGCGGGTTGAGCGGTGCCGGAATGCGTTCGACGAAGCCCCAGGCAATGGCGCCGGGAAACTCGCGGGCCATGCTGCGCGAGTTGAAGTAGGTCTGGAAGCTCTCTGCCGTAACCGATTCGGCATCTTCGGCAAAGATGCCGCGGACGCCCTTGAGGCCGTAAACGAACAGTTCCAGCCGGCCCCGGATGCGCTCGACCTGGCGGGAGCTCAGCTGGTCAAAGCGGGTATCCACCTGCTCGTCCACCTGCCGCGCGACCCAGAGCGACAGCGCGAGCGAGAGCAGGATGCCAATGACGAGCACAACCAGCACGACGCGATAGCTGGCGTGGCGCAGGCGGGCAGGTAGCGGAAAAATCGCCGATGGCATGGTTGCTCCCGTGTGCATCCGTCAGGACGGTGCACGGTGTCTTTTTCTTGTCGGCCGGGGCCTTGTACCGGCTAGCTTAGCCTGCACGGGGCCCGGCTGCACGTGCCGGCACATGGCGTAGCAGCAAGGTCAGCAGGTCTTGTTGCCGGATCGGTTTGCCGAGGAAATCCGTCATGCCTGCCTCCAGGCAGCGTTCGCGGTCCCCCTCCAGCGTATTGGCGGTCAGCGCCACGATGGGAATGCCATGCGGACTGGCGGACAGTGCCTGCAGGCGACGGATCTCGCGGGTGGCGGCGTAGCCGTCCATCTCGGGCATCTGGCAGTCCATCAGGATCAGGTCGTAGCGGAACTGCAGGCACATGCGTACGGCTTCAAGTCCGTTGTTGGCCACGTCGACACGCACGCCGAGTTTTTCCAGCATGCGGGCGGCGACTTTCTGGTTGACCACGTTGTCCTCTGCCAGCAGGACCCGCAGGCCCGCCGGCAGCGCCGGTGCCTTGGGCGCTCGCGGCGGCTCCAGCGGGGGGAGGGGCAGGCTGGCGTCCTGTTGGCGGGCGATGGTGTCGAGCAGGGCCTGTAGCCGGACAGGCTTGCTCACCAGCGCATGGCAGCCGGTGAGCGCCAGAGCCTCCTGTTCGTTTCGAAGGGGGCCGTCCACCATCAGGATGACCCGGGTGCCTGTCAGGGTGGTGTCGGCTCGCAGTTTGCGCGTCAGGATGAGGCTGGCGTCCTGCGCCAAGGGATAGTCCAGCAGCAGGATGGTGACCGGCCGCGGGCCGGCGGCTTCCTTGCGCAGCAGGGCGAGCGCGTCGCGACCGTTACCGGTTGTCAGCACCTGGTGGCCGCAGGCCGTCAGGCCTTCTTTCAATACGTCCAGCACCGCGGGTTGGTCATCCACGATGAGGATGTGCTGGGGCAGCGCGCCTGCCGGGATGATGTTGGCATCCGACCGGTGTTGCCTTGCCAGCGGCAGGACGGTGTAGAAGGTACTGCCCCGGTTCTCGTCGCTCTCCATGCCGACGTAGCCGCCCATCAGTTCGGCCAGCGCCTTGCTGATGGCCAGACCGAGGCCGGTGCCCCCGAAGCGGCGGGTGGTGGAGGCGTCGGCCTGGGTGAACTGCTCGAACAGGTGTACCTGTTTTTCCTGCGGGATGCCGATGCCGGTGTCGCTGACGGCCAGTCGCAGCAGCGCATCGTCTTCGCCCACCCGCTCGGCGTCGACGTTGATCATGACGTAACCCTTGCTGGTGAATTTCACGGCATTGCCGAGGAAGTTGAGCAGGATCTGGCGAATGCGGCCTACGTCGCCGAGCAGCAGGCGCGGACAGCCCGGCGCGTAGCGGACGATGAGCTCCAGGTGCTTTTCATGGATCTGTGGCGACAGCAGGTCGCACACCTCCTCGATGGCCTGGGACAGGTCGAAGGGCACGGATTCGATGGTGAGCTTGCCGGCTTCGATCTTGGAGAAGTCCAGGATCTCGTTGATGATGCCGAGCAGGGCCTGGCCGGAATGGTAGAGCGTGCGCACATAGTCACGCTGTTCCTGGTTCATGTCGGTTTCCATGAGCAACTGGGCCATGCCCAGTACGCCATTCATGGGCGTACGGATCTCGTGGCTCATGGTGGCCAGGAACTGGCTCTTGGCCTGGGTGGCGGATTCGGCCGCATCCTTGGCGGCGATCAGGGCCAACTCGGCTTCCTTGCGCGCGGAAATGTCGTTGATCGTGCCGGATGCACCGATCGGTAGTCCTTTTTCGTCGCGCAGGATGGTCGACCAGATCTCGGCCCAGCGGGTCTGCTGCTGGCGTGTCATGAAGCGCACTTCGATGCGGGTGCTCTCTATCTCCAGTTGCAGTACGGGCAGCAGGCCGTTGATGGCCAGCTGCAGGTCTTCCGGGTGGGAGAAGCTGACACTGGGCCGGCCCAGGGATTCCGCCACGGTGAAGCCGGTGATTTCTTCCCAGGCCGGATTCAGGAAAGTCCAGCGTCCCTGCATGTCGGTCTGGAAAATCACTTCGCGCACGCTGTTGACGACGCGGCGGTATTGCGCCTCGGACTGCAGGATCTGCCGGCTTTGTTCATAAAGGCGCGCCGCCGACTGGTTGAGTGCGTTTTCCAGCTGGTTGATCTCGCGCGTGAGCGAGTTGACGTGTACCTCTCGTCTTTCCTGGTACACGTCCATGTCCTGCGCAAACGCAATCAGGCGGCGCAGCTGGTGGATGGGGCGGTGCAGCAGGCCCAGAAAATACAGGGCGGAAAACAGGGCCAGCAGCAGGCCGGTGCCGATCTCGGCGCGCAGCACGGACAGGTAGCGCTCCGACTGGGCGGAGTAGTCGTACTGCATGTAGACCCAGCCCTGGTCCGCGACTGCCTGCCAGAGCTCATAGATGTCACCGTTGCGGCGCGTGGCGTCTTCACTGCTCTGTGGTGGCCGCATTCCCGGTTGTCCGAATACTTCCAGCGGTGCTTCCTTTGGGGCATGCATGACATCGCTGATGATGCGCCCCTGGTTATCGGTCACGACGATGCGCCGCACCTCCGGGAACTCGGCGGTGTGCAGCAGCAGCTCGCGGATTTCATCGTAGTTGGCCAACAGCACGTCACGATAGGCGGCCGAAGCGAAATTGCGGATGACGATGTTGGCCTGGGCAACGGCGGCTTCCTCCTGCAGGGTTGCCTGTTTGCGGTAGATCACGTAGCCGAACACGGTGAGCGTGACGATCAGCGACAGTGCCGAGAGGGTGGCTACCTGCTGGTTGAAGCCGCGTGGCAGCAACATCGCCGCCCAGCGGCGCAGGCGTTCACGGCGTGGCATTGGCTGTCTCGGCGGCCAGCAGGGTGGCAAATATGCTGTAGTCGCGTTCGAGCTCGGCCTCGGTCAGGTTGGGCATCAGGGCCGATTCGAGCAAGGCAGGACTGGTCGACTTCAGTCGCAGCAGGGCGTCTTTCAGCGCGCGTACGGCATCGGCCGGTACGCGGTGGGCGTGGCCGAACGACGGACCCGGCATGGGTGCCGTGTGGTGGATGATCCGTAACTGCTCTTCCAGTCCCTGCGGCATCAGCTTCAGGCTGTAGCTGTTGGAGATGGCGGCGTCGGCCTTGCCCAGCGTGACGGCGCGCAGGCCGTTGACGTGCGTGCGCTGGGGCAGCAGTCGTGGCGCACGCTTCAGATTGCGCAGTTCGTGGGCGAACAGCAGTGAGGCGGACATGTCACTGCCACTGGGGAAGGCCACCGTGCGGCCGCCTAGTTCGGCCAGGGTCTGGATGCGGCTGTCCTTGCGCACCAGGACCATGCCGACCATCGGTGCACCATCGCGCAACATCGGCTGATAGTGCTGGCGCAACTTCCAGGTTTGCAGCGGGCCGATCATGGCGAAGTCGGGCTCATGACGTTCGAGGCCGCGTTCAAAGGCCCCGTTGTCGTCGTAAAAGCGGAACTTCAGGACAAAACCGGTCTCGCGCTGCAAGGCATCCAGCAGCGGTTGCCAACGCCGCTTGATCTCGGTGGCGGGCAGGGCAGGCACGACGGCAACCGTGTAGGCGGCTGTTGCCGCCGGGGCGGGCTCGGGAAAGGCGACGAGCAGCGAACCCAGCAGCATGCATGCACACAGCCAGACGCGGGTGACAGGCATGACGCATCCTTGTTCTGGTGTCATGGGGACAGCGTACCACCGCCGCCGGGCGTCGGGGAGGCGGGCAATGACAGTACGTCGGCCAGTGCATCCTCCAGTACCCAGAGCCGGTCCTGGCCCCACACCGTGCACGCGCCGGCAGGCGTCTGCAGGTGCAGTACCGGCACGCCCCATAGCCCCAGGCGCGTCAGCGCCTCACGGTTATCGTGTGCCATGGCCTGCCAGGCCGGGTCGGCGAGCCGGGACTGCAAGCGCTGCCAGTCCAGGCCTGACGCGGTGACCAGCCGTCGCAGATCCTTGTCGCGGCTGACATCGGCGCCTTCGGACCAGATGCCGGTGGCGACCGCCATCAGGTAGTCCCCGGCCCGGCCGGCCGCCAGGGCGGCCGGGAACAGGGCCATGCAGCGCTCTACGCCCTCGCCGACCGGATCGCAGACACGGCCGAAGGGGATGCCGAGGCGTTCGGCCTCGCGTGCCGCGTCGGCCAGGATGTAAAGCCGCTTTTCCCGCGGAACCGGCAGCCCGCGCATCACCATCGGGAGAACCGGGCGGATGCGCAGGTCGAGACCGTAGTGGTCGGCTAAAGCCAGCACGCGGGGGAGCGCGAGATAGGAGTAGGGGCTGCGGAAGGAAAAATAGAACTCCAGCGGCAGGTGCAGCGCACGGAGCGCGGCCAGATCGGACGGGTCACTGATCAGGAACGGGTTGGCGGCATGCCCGGCCTCGCCCGGCAGCGGGGTGTCATTCAGCACGAAGTCATGCGCGGCGCGCGCGGCGCCCAGCGCCTGCAGGCGTTCGGCCAGGTAGCTCAGGCGGTCGATGCCCCAGTACCACTCGCCCCCGTAGTGCAGCATGGCCGGCTGGTAGTGCCCCAGGGTCTGCAGATGATGCAGGTCGTCCTCCAGTTGCCGGGCGGCCACGGTCGCGGCGGCGGGGGGGAACCGGTTCACAAGGGTCGCCAGCTTCTTGTGATAGCCGCGCCAGAGTGCCGCCAATACCTGCCGGGCCAGCGGCAGGAAGGTCGCCGGCGATTGCCGGGCATGGGCGATCAGCAACCGGGTGGCCAGACTGGTGTCCGCAGGGTCGGGTGCCGCGGCGTTGTCGGGGAAGTCCAGCGCCTGGCGCCGCGCCAGCAGGGCGGCATCCCGGCGGGCGTAGGCGGCCAGTTGGAGTGGCGCCGGCGTGGTGGCCTCGTCATGGCGGTCGATGATGTGGACCTGCAGACTGACATCGAAATGCGCCACGAAGCGCGGCAGTACCTGGACCAGCAAGTAGCTGTAGGGATCGTCGGCGCGCAGCCAGACCGACACCACATGCGGCTGGGCTCCCAATCGGCGTTTGGCCTCCTGCAACTGGCGCAAGGTGTGGCGGGTGCGCGGGCTGGTCAGCAGCGAGGCGAGGCGGGGCTGCAGCTTCTTGGCGAGTGACATGTGATCCCTGTCGGTGACGTGTGCAAATGAAAACGGGAGCCTTCGCTCCCGTTTCAGTTTAGAGGTACTTGTCGGTGACCGCCCCTTCGGAGGCCGATGCCGCGAGCTTCGCGAACTTGGCCAAGGCACCGCGGGTGTACTTGGGCGCCGGGCGCACCCACTTCGCCTTGCGCGCCGCCAGCGTGGCGTCGTCCACGTGCAGGCTGATCACCGCCTGCTCGGCGTCGATGGTGATGCGGTCGCCGTTCTCCACCAGGGCGATGGGGCCGCCCTCGACCGCCTCGGGGGTGATGTGGCCCACCACAAAGCCGTGCGAGCCACCGGAGAAGCGGCCGTCGGTGATCAGAGCCACGTCCTTGCCAAGGCCCTTGCCCATGACCGCGGAGGTCGGGGACAGCATCTCGCGCATGCCGGGGCCGCCCTTGGGGCCTTCGTAGCGGATCACGATGACCTCACCGGCCTTCACCTCGCCGTTGAGGATGCCCTGCAGGGCGTCTTCCTCGCCGGCGTAGACACGCGCGGTGCCCTCGAAGCGCAGGCCTTCCTTGCCGGTGATCTTGGCCACCGAGCCTTCCGGTGCCAGGTTGCCCTTCAGCACCACGAGGTGGGAGTCTTTCTTGATGGGTTTGTCGAAGGGCATGATGATCTGCTGGCCTTCCGGGTAGTCCTTAACGTCGGCGAGGTTCTCCGCCATCGTCTTGCCCGTCACCGTGAGCACGTCGCCGTGCAGCAGGCCGGCGTCGAGCATGCGCTTCATGAGCGGCTGGATGCCGCCGATGGCGACCAGTTCGCTCATCATGTACTTGCCGGAGGGACGCAGGTCCGCCAGCAGCGGTGTGTCCTTGCCCAGGCGCGTGAAGTCGTCCAGCGTGACGTCGACGCCGATGGCATGGCCCATGGCGATGAGGTGCAGCACGGCATTGGTGGAGCCGCCCAGCGCGATTACGACGCGGATGGCGTTCTCGAAGGCCTTTTTGGTCATGATGTCGGACGGCTTGATGTCCGCCTTCAGCAGTTCCAGTACCTGGCGGCCGGCGCGCTCGCAGTCGGAGAGCTTGTCGCCGGAGATCGCGTCCATGGCGGACGAGCCGGGCAGTGACATGCCCAGCGCCTCGATGGCGGAGGCCATGGTGTTGGCGGTGTACATGCCGCCGCAGGAGCCCGGGCCCGGGATCGCCACTTCCTCGATCTGCTTGACCTGGATCTCGTTGAGCTCGCCGCGGGCGTGGCGGCCCACGGCCTCGAACACGGAAATGATGTCGGTGTGGCCGGCGCCCGGCTTGATGGTGCCGCCGTAGACGAAGATCGACGGGCGGTTGAGCTTGGCCATGCCCATGATGCAACCCGGCATGTTCTTGTCGCAGCCACCGATGGCGACAATGCCGTCGAAACCTTCGCAGCCGGCCACCGCCTCGATGGAGTCGGCGATGATCTCGCGCGAGACCAGGGAGTACTTCATGCCCTCGGTGCCGTTGGCGATGCCGTCGGAAATGGTGATGGTGTTGAAGATCACGCCCTTGCCGCCGGCGGCGTTGGCGCCTTTCTCGGCTTCCAGCGCCAGTTTGTCGATGTGCATGTTGCAGGGGGTGACCATGGACCAGGTGGAGGCGATGCCCACCTGTGGCTTCTTGAAGTCCTCGTCGGTGAAGCCGACGGCACGCAGCATGGCGCGCGCTGGAGCGGTCTCGATGCCGTCCACGACTTCGGAGGAGTGCTTGCGGATGTTGATGGGCTTTTCGTTGTCACACATGGCGGTCATTCCATAAAGAAAAAGAGGCGGTCCTCACGGGTGTGAAGGCCGCAGGAAACGGGTCAGAGACTCTTGCTGAACACCTGCGAATTGCGTTGGAAGTTGTAGAGGGCCTTGCGCTCCACCGGCAGGTCGTCCACCGATGCCGGCGTAAAGCCGTGCTCGATGAACCACAGTGCAGTCCGCGTGGTCAGCACGAAGAGCTTGCGCAGACCCTTGCTGGCGGCGCGCTTCTCCAGGTATTCGAGCAGTTCGCTGCCACGGTCGCCCTTGCGGTAATTCGGGTGCACGGCAACGCAGGCAATTTCGCCGGACGCCGGGTTCTTCTCGTCCGACGGCAGCGGGTACAGGGCAGCACACCCGACGATCATGCCATCGCGCTCGATCACCACGAAATGGTTGATTTCCATTTCCAGTCGTTCGCGCGAGCGACGCACGAGGATGCCGTCTTCTTCCAGCGGGCGCAGCAGTTCGATCATGCCGCCGATGTCCTCGATTTCCGCTTCGCGGATTTCTTCGTAGGGATCGTGCGTGATCAGCGTGCCGGAGCCGTCACGGGTGAACAGCTCCTGCAGCAGGGCGCCGTCTCGGGCGTAGGAAATGATGTGCACGCGGTTGACGCCGCCACGGCAGGCTTCCGACGCGGCATGCATGTAGCGCAGCAGTTCGCTGTCGAGCTTCTTGCCGCGCAGGTACTGGTCGACCTCGTTCGGGATCATTTCCCGCAGCAGGCGGTCGTCCTCGGTCTGGATGCCGGTCTGCTCGCCGAGGCAAATGAGTTTGTCGGCCTTGAGCGCGACGGCGGCGCTGACCGCCACGTCTTCCGCCAGCAGGTTGAACACTTCGCCGGTGGTGGAATAACCGGTCGGGCCCAGGATCACGATATGGTGGTTCTGCAGGTTCTTGTTGATGGCCTCGACATCCACCGAGCGTACTTCGCCGGTCAGGCAGAAGTCGACGCCGTCACGCACGCCATAGGGGCGGGCGGTGATGAAGTTGCCGGAGACGGCATCAATCTTGGCGCCGAACATGGGCGAGTTGGCCAGCCCCATGGAGAGCAGGGCCTCGATTTCCAGGCGGATGGAGCCGACGGCATCCATCACGCAGCGCAGCGATTCGCGCGTGGTGACGCGCAGGCCGTTGTGGAATGGCGTGGTCAGGCCGTACTCGACCAGGTTCTCGTCGATCTGCGGGCGTGCACCATGCACCAGCACCAGGCGGATGCCCAGCGAATGCAGCAGGGCGATGTCGTGCACGATGTTGTGGAAGTTGTCGTGGTTGACGGCCTCGCCACCGAACAGCAGCACGAAGGTCTTGCCGCGGTGGGCATTGATGTAGGGGGCCGAGTTGCGGAACCAGTGCACGTACTGGTCCGACATGGTGTCCTGGAAGGGCAGGTTGCTCACGGCATCGGGCTCGCTGGCGGATGAATCAAGGTTCGGGATTGTAGAGGAGCTGTCCGCAGGTTTACAGGCGCCGTTGCGGGTGGCAGCGCAATTGTTGGTCTCAGGGCGCGGCCGTGTGGCGCTCGGCGGCCGCTGCCTCGGTGAGGTACAGCAGCAGGTTGAAGCGGTTGGCCGCTACCGCCGTGGCCTCGGGAGTGGACGCCGTTGTCGCGGCCAGTTGCGCCTGGGCGGTGGTCATGGCTTCGGCCAGCAGACGGCTGCGGTCGCTCAGTGGGAGGCGCGCCGCGTGGGGGGTGGTCGGCAGGGGCGGCGTCAGTTGCCGGGCGGCGAGCGGGCCCAGCCAGCCGTGGCCGTGATCCAGCGGCGGGGGCAGGTGGCGGAACGCCTCGTCAGGTGCCCTGGCGAGGCGTTGCCAGAAGGACTGGCGTCGGCGCTCGTTGCTGATGCCGAGTCTGGCCTGTTCGGCTGGCTGCAGTTGTCGTGTGAGGGCCAGGGTGAGGGCGTAGGCCTCCCAGCTCTGGTCGCGGGCGCTGGCCAGCCAGGCGGTCGGGCGATCCTGACCTTTGAGCAGGCGTTCGCATTCCGCCAGCAGCTTGAGGGTGCCGTAGATGTCGCCGGCAGTGGCCATGCCGGTGGCGAGGCTAGCGGTTTGCCGGACCATCTCGGCGTCGGTCAGGTTCGGCAGCTGCCGGAAGTGTGCGCGGAGGGCCTGTGCCAGTAGTGGCATCGCCTGGTCACGGGCACGATCCTTGTCGCGCCGGTACTGCTGTTCGATGGCGCCGCGTTGAGGTGATGCCAGCCCGGCGGCCAGCCACGCGTTGAGCCACGCCGCCGCCGCACCGTGCTCTTGCAGGCGGCCATGCGCGAGGCCCAGGTTGAGCAGCAGCGGGGTATGGCCCGGGGCCAGACGGTAGGCCTGCTGGAACCGTTGCAGGGCCGCTGCGTGCTGCTTTTGACGGCTCAGCTGCAATCCCTGTTGCAGAGACTGTCGCGCGGCGCGCGGCAGATCGTCAGCGGGCGGGCGCGAGGTGCAGGCGGCCAGGAATGCCAGCAGCAGTAGCGGCAGAGCCCGGACGGGCAGCAGTGGTGGGGGCATGCGTGGCCTCCGGCGAGATTGTGCCGCAAGCATGGCAGAGGAACCGGCGCTTTGCCGGTCCGAGTTATCGCAACCGGGCCGGGGTCAGAGACAGAACTCGCGGATCAGACCGCGCAGCACGTCCACGGTGGGCTGGATGCTGTCGAGGCGGATGTACTCGTCCGGCTGGTGCGCCTGCTCGATGCCGCCGGGGCCGTAGATCAGCGCATCCATGCCGAGCTGGCGGAAATAGGGGGCCTCGGTACCGAAGGCTGCCGCCCCGGCGGTGTGGCCGGTCAGGCGTTCGGCGGCCTGCACCAGCGCGGAATCGGCCGGGGTTTCCATGGCCGGCGTCCCGGCAAAGAGGGGGTCTACGGCGATGCGCACGTCATGGCGGGGGGCCAGTGGTGCCAGGCGGCCACGGATCTGCTCGCGCAGGTCGTCCATGGCCATACCGGGCAGCGGGCGCAGGTCGAACTGCAGCTCGCAGCGCGGGCAGATCCGGTTGGGATTGTCCCCGCCGTGGATGCAGCCGAGATTGAGCGTGGGCACCGGCACGGTGAAGGCCGGGTTTCGGTACTTCGCCTGCAGCTCGCCGCGAAAAGCCAGCAGCTCGTTCATGACGCCGGCCATTGCTTCCAGCGCATTGGCGCCCAGCGACGGGTCGCTGGAGTGGCCGCTGCGGCCCTCGATGATGATGCGCTCCATCATCACGCCCTTGTGCATGCGCAGGGGCTTCAGGCTGGTCGGTTCGCCGATCACGGCAAAGCGGGCTTGCGGGCGGCCGGACTCGACCAGGGCGCGCGCGCCTGACATCGAGCATTCCTCGTCGCAGGTGGCCAGGATGATGAGCGGGGCTTTGAGCGGTGCGTCGAGGAATTCGCGTGCGGCTTCGATGGCGATGGGAAAGAAGCCTTTCATGTCGGCGGTGCCGAGCCCGTAGAGGCGGCCGTCGGCCTCGGTCAGGCGGAAAGGGTTGTGCTGCCACCGGCCCTGGTCGTAGGGCACCGTGTCGGTGTGTCCGGCCAGCACCAGCCCGCCGGGGCCACTGCCGAGGGTCGCGATCAGGTTGGCCTTGCCGGGGAGCACGTCCATGATCTCGCAGGCAAAGCCGAGGTCGGTCAGCCAGCCGGCGAGCTGGTCGATCACGCCGCGATTGCCTTGGTCGAGGGCCGGGTCGGTGCAGCTTACGCTGGGCGTGGCGATGAGGGCAGCCAGCATCTGTTTGAGGTCAGGCGAGGACATGTGGCGTGCTCGTCATGGAGGACTGGCAAGGGTACTCCCCGGACGCGGCCCGGGCCAAGTCGCCGGCTGTTTCAGGATGTTCAGCGCAGGATGATGGGCAGGTCAGGCAATTCGTTGGGATTGCGGCCGTCTGACGGAAAGTGGGTGGCGAGCAGTACGTGCATCTGGCGGATCAGGTCGATGCTGCCCTGCTCGAAGCGTCCGGCGGCGAAGGCCCTGGTCATGGCGTCGCAGAGCTCGTACCAGACCTGCGGCCCCAGCGCACGGTTGATGCCCCGGTCGGCCAGGATCTCCACCTTGTGTTCGCACAGCAGGACGTAGACCAGGATGCCGGTATTGTCGTCCGTGTCCCATGCCCGGGCCAGGCCGAATACCTCCAGCGCACGCTCGCGCACGCTTTTGCCGGACAGCAGGTCGGCCAGTGGCCAATCGCCCTCAACCACGAAACGTATTTCGCCGCGATGGCGTTGTTCTCCGTCATGGATGGCGGCGCGGATGGCCTCCTGCACCGGGGGCGGAAAGGCGCGCCGGGTGGCCAGGGGGGTATGCAGCAGGTGCGTGAGCAGGCGGGACATGGGGCTCCTCCGTGAGCCCGAGATTGTGCCGATCCGGCAGCGCTTGTCGAGCGTTAGTAGGCGGGACAGCGGTAATCCATCTGGGTGAGCAGGTCGACACCGCAATCCAGATCGCTGATCCAGTCGAGGAAGCGGTTGATCATTTCCTTGCCCTGGAAGGGGCTGCCGTGCTGCGGCACGATCATCTCGACATCCATGCCGCGCACCATGCTGGCCCACAGGCGGATGACGCGCTTGGAGCACATGTAGCGCTGGTGGAAGCCGCGCATGGTCGGGATGTGGGCATCAAAATCCTGGACCGGGCGCACTTCGTCCACCATTGAGGCCCCCATGTCTCCCGAAAAAAGGATTTTCGATACCGGGTCATAGAACTGGAAGTTGCCCACCGAGTGCAGGAAGTGCGCGGGTACGGCAACAATCCCGGAGTCACCGAAGGGAATGACGGCACCTTTGTCCGGCAACTCCATCAGGCGGTCGCCGACTTCCTCGTTCAGGCGGTCGGTGATGAAGCTGGAGGCCAGATGTGGCAGGAAGCGGGCCCACAGCTTGGAGGCGACGACGGTGGCTTTGGTGTGCATCAGCCAGCGCGGCATGGAGGAAATGATGTCCGGGTCCTGGTGCGAGGCGATCACATAGTCCAGATCCTGCAGGCGCACATGCTTGCTGAGCTCGATGGTGAGCGGGGTGTAGGTCAGGTCGCCACCCGGATCAATCACGGCAGCACGACCCTTGTGGATGATCAGGAACTGGTTGGACTGGACTCCGTCGCCCTTGACCAGCGAGGAGAACGAGATGCACTTGCGGGCGGGACTTTCGTACAGGACGTAAGCGGCGGACAGGGAGGTAGGCAGGTTCATGGCGGCTCGGTTCAGTTCAGGGAGAGCCCGAATGTTGGGACGGTCGTGCCAGTGGCGCGATGACATATGTCAACTAGACTGCATTGAGGCTGGCCCCCCTCCGGTGGCGGGGTTTTTTGTCGGATTGATGGTCTGGCGGACGAACGGCTCTTGGCGGCGACCAATGGTGGCGATTCAATAGGGTCGTTGCAGCAGGAATAACAACAAGACGGTCAGGAGGACCCATGCGCCAGATGTATCGTCACAAGGCTGACCGTTTGCCGTCTGCCATCGTGCTCCTGTTTTTTGGGGTGCAGCTCGCCACATTTTTCCTGGCGGAGTCGCTGTGGACTGTGGCGGCCGTGATGATGGTGTTGCTGTCGTTGTCGGCGCTGCCGGGGTCTATTGCCCACAACCACCATCATGCTCCCACCTTCCTGTCGCCGTGGCTGAACCGTGGCTATGAGGTGATCCTGTTCCTGGCAACCGGCATCACGCCCTATTCCTGGACCATTCACCACAATATCGGTCACCACAAGGACTATCTGGACCAGGACAAGGATCCGGCCAACTAGCGCCTGCCGGACGGCTCCGTCATGTCGCGCATCCGTTACGATGTTGTCGGCGCCCTGCGCATCTACCCCGAGATCGTCCGCATCGGGCGCGACTATCCGGAGCTGTTCCGGCGCTGGAAGGTCTGGAGCACGGTCAGCCTGCTGGTGCTCGGCGTGTTCATGGTGCTCGATCCGCTGAAGGCGCTGGTATTGTTCGTGCTGCCCATGCCCGTCATGTACCTTGGCCTGCTCGACAACACCTACATGCAGCACTCCGACCTGGATACCAGCTCCCATTTGACGGCCTCGCGCAATACCACCAGCAGGCTTTACAACCTGATTTCCTGGAACCTCGGCTACCACACGGCGCACCATCTCAAGCCGCATGTGCACTGGAGCCGCCTGCCGGCACTGGATGCGGAAATCCGGCATCGCATGCCGGAAGGCGTGCGCTGCGAGTCGGTGTTGTTGTCGGCCTGCACCTACCGGCATTCTCGCGATGGCGACGTGCCCGCCGCCGCCGTCATTCCGCTGCCGCGCGCGGAGGGCAGGGACGTGGCCTTGCCGCTGGCCGGGGCGGTGCGCAGCGTGTCCTGAGGGGCGTCATCCGATTCATACCCCGTTTTGCTTGTGGGACAACAAAGAGGCCGCTACTGTAGCGGCCTCTTTGTTTCAGGGGGTGTGTGATGGTTTACCAGATGCTGTTACGCCTGTTGCTCAGCGCCTGCGGACTCGGGCTAGCGGATTACCTGCTGGATGGCGTGAGCTTCGCGCAGTACAGCACCTTGTTCTGGGCTGCCTTGTTGCTGGGCATTGCCAATACCATTGTGCGGCCCCTGCTGATCGTGCTGACCCTGCCCATCACCTTCCTCACGCTCGGCTTTTTCCTGCTGGTGATCAATGCGGCCGTGTTCGGGCTGGTGGCCTGGTTGCTGCCCGGTTTCTCGCTGGCGGGGTTCTGGTCGGCACTCGGGGCCTGGGCCATCGTGGCGCTGATGCATGCCGTGGGCTCCTTGCTCATCGGCAAGAACAAGCTCGTGGTGAAAATCGAGCGCCAGGACTGAGGCGTCCCGGTAATGAAAAAGGGCCGCGATGCGGCCCTTTTTCATGGCAGTGCAGTGTCGCCTTACAGGCCGATTTTGCCGCCATCCCGCTTGGTGATCACCACGGTCGCCGAGCGCGGACGGCTGTCCGGGTTGCGGTCCGGCCAGGTGCTGAACGCGGTCGGGTTGTTGGCCAGGAATACATCCATGCTCATGCCCGGGGTCGGCGTGGGGGCATTCGGGTGGCCGCTGGCCTCGCCCGGGTGCTGCACGTTGATGAACATGGTCTTGCCGTCCGGCGTCCAGTCGATGCCGGTGATTTCACAGCCCGCCGGGCCGACCAGAAAGCGGTCGATCTTCTTGGTCGTGACATCGGCCACCAGCATCTGGTTGTTGCCCTGTCCCGCATAATGGCTGTTGTTGGCGTAACTGCCGTCCGTCTGGATCCAGAGGCGGCCTTCTGCGTCGAAAGCCAGCCCGTCCGGGCTGTTGAAGGTGTTCTCGGCCGTAATGTTGTCCGAGCCCCCACGCAGGTCGGGCTTGGGATAGACCGCCGGATTGCCGGCCAGTACGAACAGGTCCCACTCAAAGCCGGCCACCGAGGCGGGGTCGCCCCCGGCTTCGCGCCAGCGGATGATCTGGCCAAAGCGGTTGGCGGCGCGCGGGTTGGCGTCGTCAACGGCGCCAGCGGCACGGCTGGAGTTGTTGGTCAGGGTCAGGTAGACGTCCTTCGTGGTCGGGTGCACGGTGACCCATTCCGGGCGGTCCATCTTGGTGGCGCCCACTGCATCAGCGGCCAGGCGGGTCTTGACCAATACGGCCGCCTGGTCCGGGAAGTTCACGTTGTCGGCGGCCAGCACGGCATTCGCCGTCTTGTCGAGCAGCACCCACTCGCCGATACCCATCATGTCGCCAGTAGTGGCGCCGTTGCTGAACTTGGCGACATACAGCTTGCCGTTGTCGAGGATGTCGCGGTTGAGCGAGGGGTTGCCTGCGACATACTTGGTGGCGGACACGAACTTGTAGACGTAATCGTTGGCCTGGTCGTCGCCCATGTAGGCCACGACATAGCCGTCTGCCGAAATCGTGATGGCAACGTTCTCATGCTTGAAACGGCCCAACGCGGTGCGCTTTTTCGGAATCGAGTTCGGGTCGTAGGGATCAATCTCGACAATCCAGCCAAAGCGGTTGGATTCGTTGGGGTCCTTCACGTAATCGAAACGGTCATCGAATTCTTCCCAGCGATAGCCCGAGCCCAGCGCGGAAATGCCATAGCGCTTCATGTGGGCGTCGCGCGTGTCGGCGCCAGCCGTCGTGCCGAAATAGCCGTTGAAGTTTTCTTCGCAGGTCAGGTAGGTGCCCCAAGGCGTGAAGCCGTTGCCGCAGTTGTTCAGCGTGCCAAAGACGCGGGTGCCGGTAGCGTCGGCCACGGTCTTCATCAGGGCATTACCGGCGGCCGGTCCGGTGATTTCCATCGGGGTGCGGCCGGTGACGCGCCGGTTGTAATAGGAGCCGATCACCACTTCCCACTTGCCAGCGCTGTTCTTGCGCACGTGCAGCACGGAGGCGCCGTGGGCGTGCTGGGCCTTGCGCACCTTGTCCAGGGTCCAGTCATCGGTGGGATCGACGCCGTAGGTGGCCGGCTTGAACAGGTATTCGTAGTTGGTGT
The DNA here is from genome assembly GCA_046566745.1 of Gammaproteobacteria bacterium. Classification (GTDB taxonomy): domain Bacteria; phylum Pseudomonadota; class Gammaproteobacteria; order Pseudomonadales; family Moraxellaceae; genus UBA2031. The sequence continues at coordinate 39,562 of JBKHWB010000004.1, read as the reverse complement.
ACTCGTGGTTCATCACGAGCAGGCCTTCGCTGTTGCCATCGGTGCCGGGCAGCGTGAAGAAGTGCATGCCGTCGTGATTGTCGCCGACCTGGCGGGCCTGGTCGTCACCGCTCTCGGAGGCATCGCCCTTCCAGGCGGGCGAGTCGTGGAACAGTGCCGAACCCCATGGCGCAATGATCTGTGCCTCATAGCCGGCGGGCACCAGAATGCTGTCGCCGCTGGAGGTGGCAATCGGGGCAAAGCTGATGGTACCGGCGGCAGGACCGGTGGGGGGCGCCGGGCTCGGCGCGGTGCTGCCACCCGTTGCCGGCGTGGCGTCGTCATCACTGCAGGCGCTCAGGCTGCCGCCGAGGAACATGGCGGCGCTCAGGCCCAGGCCGGTCTTGATGGCCTTGCGGCGTGTCACGGCAACGCGGTTGACGACGTCCTGGAAATGTTCGTTGTCGGACAGGTTGGTCGGGATGTGATCGAGATCTTGCGGAGTCATGGGCAGGGAGTCCTCGGTAGAAAGCCAGGGTGGAGGTATTCACGCGGAGGATCATGGGCGGGAAATTTTTCAGCGCGGTGGCGGGATCATTAAAGTCCCGTGTCGGTTTGGCGACAGGCCGGACAGAGACCGCATGGGCTGATAACCTGTCGCCATGAGCACACACGACGACATCACCCGTGCCGGCGCAACGCCGGAACTGCCGCAGGGGCTTTCCGCCTCGGAAGCGGCACGCCGCCTGGCAGAAGACGGCCCCAATGCCCTTCCGGGGGGCAAGGGGCGCTCCCTGTTCACCATTGTCCGCGAGACCCTGCGGGAGCCGATGTTCCTGCTGCTGCTGGGCGCTGGTGCGCTGTACCTGACGTTCGGTGACCTGCAGGAAGGACTCGTCCTGTTCGGTTTCGTGGCGGTTACGCTCGGGTTGACGCTGTATCAGGAAGGCAAGACCGAGAAGGTCATCGAGGCGTTGCGCGACCTCACCAGTCCGCGTGCGCTGGTGTTGCGTGATGGTCAGCAGCAACGCATCGCCGGCCGCGACGTGGTGCAGGGCGACATCGTCATGCTCGGCGAAGGCGACCGTATCCCGGCGGACGGCCTGCTCTTGTCGGCCAGCGTGATGCAGGTGGACGAGTCGCTGCTGACGGGCGAGGCGGTTGCCGTTGACAAGATCGCCGCCACCGGGGCAGTGGCGCCGGCCCGACCGGGTGGTGACAACCTGCCCCATGTGTATTCGGGGTCGCTGGTGGTGCGCGGCAAGGGCATGGCGCGCGTGACGGCCACCGGGCCGCGCAGTGAAATCGGTCGCATCGGTCTGGCGCTGGAGTCCTTGCAGTCCGAGCGCTCGCCCTTGCAGCGGCAGACGGCCAGGCTGGTGCGCACCCTGGCGTTCCTGGCGGCCGCACTCAGCCTGTCGCTGGTGCTGGTGCATGGGTTGATGACCGGTGACTGGATGCAGGCGGTGCTGGCTGGCATTGCCCTGGCGATGGCCATGCTGCCCGAAGAGTATCCCGTGGTGCTGACCGTATTCCCGGCTTTGGGAGCGCGGCGCCTGTCGCGGGAAAAGGTGCTGACGCGACGCATCAATGCCATTGAAACGCTGGGAGCCACGTCCGTCCTGTGCGTGGACAAGACCGGGACGCTCACCGAAAACCGCATGACCGTTGCGCGGCTGCAGTCGGGGACGACCCGCATCCCGGTGGATTACACCGCGCAGCCGGCAGAGTTGCCGGAAGCCGTACATACGCTGGTGGAGTTCGCCATCCTGGCCAGTGCGGCTGACCCGTTTGATCCGATGGAGCAGGCCTTCCACCGCCTCGGCCAGCACTTCCTGGCCGGCACCGAACATCTGCATCGGGACTGGGTGCTGGTGCGCGAGTACGCGCTGACGCCGGCGCTGCGCGCCATGTCGCATGTGTGGCGGGCACGTGTCGGTGATGATCATGTGGTGGCGGCGAAAGGGGCCCCGGAGGCCATCATCGATCTTTGTCACCTGGACGAGGCGCAGCGCCGGCAGATTGCGGATGATGTCAACGCGATGGCCGGCGACGGCCTGCGCGTGCTGGCCGTTGCGCAATCGCGTTTTGCCGGGGAGGACTGGCCGCCGAGCGAGCATGATTTCGATTTCGCGTTTGTCGGTCTGCTCGGCCTGTATGACCCTTTGCGGCCGGAGATTCCGGACGCTGTTCGCGAAAGCCATGAGGCCGGCATCCGCGTGGTGATGATTACGGGTGACTATCCTGCAACGGCGCGCGCGATCGCGCGCCAGGCTGGTCTGGCGGAAGGCGACGTGCTGTCAGGCGACGCCATCGCCGCCATGAGCGATGCCGAGCTGCAGGCAGGGATAGGCCGCGTGACGGTGTGCGCGCGCATTTCGCCGGAGCAGAAACTGCGCATCGTGCAGGCATTGAAGGCCAATGGCGATGTCGTCGCCATGACCGGCGACGGTGTCAACGATGCGCCGGCACTCAAGGCCGCTCATGTTGGCATCGCCATGGGCGGGCGAGGCACGGATGTGGCGCGCGAAGCGTCGTCGCTGGTGTTGCTGGATGACAATTTTGCATCGATTGTGCGGGCGATGCGGCTGGGGCGACGCATCTTCGACAACTTGCGCAAATCCATGTCGTACATTCTGGCAGTGCACGTGCCGATCGCCGGCATGGCGTTGCTGCCGGCCCTGTTCGGCTTGCCGGCCATGCTCTTCCCCATGCACATCGCCTTTCTGGAATTGATCATTGATCCCGCCTGTTCGGTGGCGTTCGAGAACGAGCCGGCCGAGGCCGACGTGATGCGCCGTCCGCCGCGTGATCCGGAGGAGCCGCTGTTTGGCGGCAGTACCCTGCTGCTGGCCCTGCTGCAAGGCACGGGAGTGTTGCTGGTGGTGCTGGCAGCTTTCATGCTGGCGCAACAGCAGTTGCCGGAGGACGAGGCCCGCGCTTTCGCGTTTGTGACGCTGGTGACGGCCAATCTGGCGCTGATTTTCTCCAACCGGTCGCGGGCACACTCGTGGCTGGCAGCATGGCGTACGCCCAATCCGGTGCTGTGGGGAATTACCGGCCTCACCGGCGTGATACTGCTGCTGTCGCTCTATGTGCCGGCCTTGAGCGCGGTGTTGCGTTTCGGCCCGTTGCCGTTGCTTGAGCTGGGGTTGGCGCTGGCGCTGGGACTGGTCAGCGTGTTCTGGTTCGAACTGGTGCGGAAGGTGATGCCCCACCGGGCTTGAGGATGGCGCTGGTGCTGGCGGAAAGCCGGTGCCGACGGCGGGTGAAAAGGACAGAAAGGGCGGCGGCGCCATCGGCCCCGTCGCCCGGTCGTCCTGTCAGTTGAACGGATGCCGCAGGACGATGGTCTCGTCGCGGTCCGGACCGGTGGAGATGATGTCGATCGGGCAGCCCACCACTTCCTCGATGCGCTTGATGTAGGCGCGGGCATTCGCCGGCAGGTCTTCCAGGCGTTTCACGCCGACCGTGGTCTCGCTCCAGCCCGGCAGGTCTTCATAGACCGGCACCACGTTCCCGAAGGATTCGGCATCGGACATCATGCACTCCATGGAGCCTTCCACCTTGCTCTCATAGGCGGTGCAGATGCGCACCGTCTCCAGACCATCCAGCACATCGAGTTTGGTCAGGCACAGGCCGGAAATGGAGTTGAGTTCCACGGCGCGTCGCAGGATGGCGGCATCGAACCAGCCGCAGCGGCGCTGGCGGCCGGTGGTGGATCCGAACTCGTGGCCGACGGTACCGAGGTGCTTGCCGATGGCGTCACCGACGTCATTCGCGGCGTCATAGACCAGTTCGGTCGGGAAGGGGCCGCTGCCGACGCGGGTGGTGTAGGCCTTGGTGATGCCGACGACATAGTCCAGATAGAGCGGACCAAAGCCGGAGCCGGTGCTGGTGCCCCCTGCCGTAGTGTTCGACGAGGTCACATACGGATAGGTGCCATGGTCGATGTCGAGCAGCGAGCCCTGCGCGCCTTCGAACATGATGTTTTTGCCTTCGCGGCGGAGCTGGTGAAGGATGCCGGGCACGTCGGCGACCAGGTCCTTCAGCTGTGCCGCCCACGACAGGGCGTCGTCCAGCGTCTTCTGGAAGTCGACCGGCTCGGCCTTGTAGTAGTTCACCAGCTGGAAATTGTGGTACTCGAGCACTTCGCGCAGGCGCTCGGCGAGTGTTTCCGGACGGAACAGGTCGCCCAGGCGCAGGCCGCGACGGGCGACCTTGTCTTCGTACGCCGGGCCGATGCCGCGGCCGGTGGTGCCGATCTTGGCAGTGCCGCGGGCCGCTTCACGGGCCTGGTCCAGCGCTACGTGGTAGGGCAGGATGAGCGGGCAGGCCGCCGACACCTTCAGGCGCGAGCGCGGATCGACGCCCTTGGCCTCCAGTCCGGCCAGCTCCTTCAACAGCGCATCCGGCGCCAGCACCACGCCATTGCCGATCAGGCACAGCACGTTCTTGCGCAGAATGCCGGACGGGATCAGGTGCAGGACAGTTTTTTCGCCATTCACCCACAGCGTATGGCCGGCATTGTGGCCGCCCTGGAAGCGCACCACGGCGGAAGCATTGTCCGTCAGCAGGTCGACGATCTTGCCCTTGCCTTCGTCACCCCACTGGGTGCCCAGCACAACAACGTTCTTGCCCATGTCAGTTCTCGATTACCGCAATCAGATGAAAATCAGGAATTCGTGACCGTCCACTGGCCGTCGCGCAACACAAGCACGCGCTCGCAGTCCAGCGAGGCGGCCGAAGAGTTGTCGTCCGGCAACTGCTGCACGACATGCTCGCCCTTGTGGCGCAGGTCGGCGATGGCAGCACGCAGGACGCCATCATCACCAGCCGGGGCCAGGATCGCCTTGCGCAAGGCATTGCCGTTGCCGAAGGCGAGCAGCGCCTTGAGGTCGGCACTGAAGCCGGTGGCAGGACGGGCGCGGCCGAAGGCTTCGCCGACGTGGTCATAGCGGCCGCCCTTGGCCAGTTCGGCTCGGGTGCCGGGGGCGTAGGCCGCGAACACCAGGCCGGTGTGGTAGTGGTAGCCACGCAGCTCGGTCAGGTCGACGTACAGGCGAATCCCGGGATGGGACGCTGCCAATGCCGCTACCACGCAGTCCAGCGCGTCCAGAGCGGTATCCATCGCGGGCGACACGCCACCGAGAAGGTCGCGGGCCCGGGCCAGCACGCCGTGGTCACCGGCCAGCCGCAGCAGCCCGTCAAAGCGGGTCGTCATCGCGGCGGGCAGGCCCCGGCCAGCAAGGAATTCTGCCAGCTCGGCCGCCGCCTTGCGCTGATAGATGTCAAAAAGCGTGTCTTCATCGCGACCGTCGATGCCGGCTGCCGCCGCCAGGCCGCGGAACAGGGCGACATGGCCGAGGTCGAGATGGATCTCGCGGCAGCCGGCCAGCGCCAGCGTGTCCAGCATCAGGCGCAGGATCTCGATGTCACCGGCCACGCCGGCATAGCCGTACAGCTCGGCACCGATCTGCACCGGGCAGCGTGAGGCGGCCATGCTGGCCGGCCGGGTGTTGAGCGTGGTGCCGGCATAGCAGTAGCGGGCCGGGCCGGCCACGGGCAGCACGTGCGCATCCAGACGGGCCACCTGCGGCGTGATGTCGGCGCGCACGCCCATCATGCGCCCGGACAACTGGTCGGTGATCTTGAATGTCATCAGCTCGAGGTCGTGCCCCGAACCGGTGAGCAGGGATTCCAGATGTTCCATGAGCGGCGGAATCACGAGCTGGTAGCCCCAGGCGGCAAAGGTATCCAGCAGACGGCGACGCAGCAGCTCAAGCCGGGCGGCTTCGGCCGGCAGTACGTCAGCCACGCCATCAGGCAGCAGCCAGGTATCGACGGATCGGGTCATGGAGGGTCTATCGCTCACGGGTGCCGCGTGTGGGAAGCGCGGGGACACAAAAAAACCGAGTATGAACTCGGCTTGACGAATGGTAGCACGGACGACCATGTCGCCCAAGCTTTTGCCTGAGTGTTGTCACGAGCGGTGGTTCCGACGGCAGCTCACAGCAACGCATGCACGACCGGCGGGAGCCAGAACGCGGTCAGCATGCCGTTCAGGCCCATGCCCAGCGCAGCAAAGGCACCTGCGGTGGGGTGGATCTGGAAGGCGCGGGCGGTACCGACGCCATGCGCGGCCAGCCCCATGGCAAAGCCGCGGGCGACGTCACTCTTCACGCCTTTGAGCAGGGGCTCCGCAATCGCCGCCCCGAGGACGCCGGAGAAGCCCACCAGGGCGGCGGCCAGGGCGATCGGCGCATGGATTTTCTCTCCGATGCCGATGGCAATCGGTGTGGTCACGGCACGAGTGCCGAAGGCCAGGATGCTGTCATCGGACAGGCCGAACAGCCAGGCCAGTCCCATGGCGCTGCCGGCGCCAAGCAAGGTGCCGATGAGCAGTGTGCCGCCAAGTGGCTTGAAGGCCGCGAGCAGGCGCGGCAGGGCGTGGTAGAGCGGGACGGCCAGCGCCACGGTGGCCGGGCCGAGCATGAAGTGCAGCAGGGCATTACCCTGGAAATAGGTCTGGTAGTCGGTGCCGGTCAGCAGCAGGCCGCCGATGAGCAGGGCCAGCGCGATCATCAGGGGCGGCGCCCACACCGGCTGGCCCAGTTTCTGAAAAGTCCACAGGCCGGCTTCATAGGCGGCAAATGTGGCGATGAGCCAGGGCACTGGCGAGGCCAGCAGTTCGTCCAGCAGTCCGGTCATGATGCGCCCCGGGTGCGCAGCCAGCGGTCCAGTCCGTAACCACAGACCAGCAGCGGGATGAGGGTGGAGAGCACCATGACCAGTCCGATGCGCAGGCCTTCCTGCGCCAGCAGCGGGCCCATGGTCATGATGCCCACCGAAGCGGGCACGAAGTACAGCGTTAGCGGTTTCAGCACCACCTGGCTGACCTGGTCCAGGTCGTCCGGTACGCCGCGCCGGATCACCAGCGCCGCAAACAGGATGAGCATGCCGATCACGCCGCCCGGCACCGGAATGCCGGCGGCGCGGGCCACGATCTCGCCGGCAAACTGGCAGAGCAGCAGGATGAGCAGGCCGCGGATCATGGGCTTACTGGCCCGGGCTTCTCATGTAGCGGAAAAATTCGCTGTCGCTCTTCAGGACCATGACATCCGACGGCTTGCTGAAGCTGCTGCGATAGGCCTGCAAGGAGCGGTAGAACCGGTAGAACTCCGCATCCTTGCCGAATGCCTTGGCAGCAATGGAAGCGGCCAGGGCATCGCCTTCGCCGCGCAGCGTTTCCGCCTTGCGATAGGCTTCGGCGAGCAGCACGCGTTGTTCACGCTCCGCATTTGCCTTGATGGTCTCGGCGATTTCGGTGCCTTGCGAGCGGTGCTCGCGCGCTTCGCGTTCGCGCTCGGTGCGCATGCGGTTATAGATGGATTCGGATGTGGACGACGGGAAGTCCACGCGCTTCACGCGCACGTCCACCACCTTGATGCCGAACTCTTTCTGCGCAATCGCGTTGACTTCGCGGGTGAGGTCGGTCATCAGCTTGTCGCGCTGGCCGGAAACCACTTCATGCACGGTGCGTTCGGAGACCTTGTTCTTCAGGCCGTCCTTCACGCGCGGCATCAGCAGCAGTTCGGCCTTGGAGGGATCGCCACCGGTGTTGGTGAAGTAACGCTGCACATCATCCACGCGCCACATCACATAGGCGTCGACAATGAGGAACTTGCTTTCCTTGGTCAGGTACTCGGTTCGCTCGGAGTCGCTGACCTGGGTGCGCGCGTCAAACTTGCGCACTTCGTGCATCAAGGGCAGCTTCACATGCAGGCCGGGCTTTAGGTCGGGGTCGATCACTTCGCCGAACTGCAGCAACACGCCACGCTCGGTTTCCTTGATGGTGTAGAGCGCGCCGTTGGCAACAAACACGACGAGCAGGACCAGGGACAAGAGGTTGAAGGCGCGCGGACTCATGAACGGGTCTCCTGGCTGTTGCCGCCACGACTGCGGACGGAAGGCACCGGCTCCGGCGTTGGTGCGGGGGCGGGCGTAACGGCGGGCGTGTTCTGCTGCATCAGCTTGTCGAGCGGCAGGTACAGCATCTGGTTGTTGTTGCCGTCCACCACGACCTTGCTGGTCTTGCCGAGTACGGACTCCATGGTTTCGTAATACAGGCGGCTGCGCGTGACCGCCGGGGCCTTGCGGTATTCGGTGATGAGCTGGTCGAAGCGCGCGGCATCACCTGTGGCGCGGTCTACCACTTCCAGCTTGTAGCCTTCGGCTTCGGCGAGCAGGCGGGCGGCCTGGCCTCGCGCTTCCGGCACGATGCCGTTAGCGTAGGTTTCGGCCTGGTTCTTCAGGCGCTCCTTGTCTTCCTTGGCACGGATCACGTCATCAAACGCCGCTTTCACTTCCTTGGGGGGCAGGGCTTCCAGCACGTTCACGCCAGTGACGAAGAGGCCGGTGTTGTAGCTGTCCAGGTATTTCTGCAGCCGTGGCTGTACGTCACGTGCGATGGTGGCGCGGCCTTCATTGAGGATGTAGACCATCTTCGACGAGCCCACGACATGACGCAGGGCCGATTCGGTGGCATGGTTGAGGCTGGACTCGGGGTCGGATACCTGCATCAGGTATTTCTTTGCGTCGCTGATGCGGTACTGCACGGACAGGGCAATCTCGACGATGTTGGCGTCTTCCGTGATCATGGTGGCATTCAGCGCCGACTGTTCCACGCGCTGGGTATTGACCTTCTGGATGCGGTCGATCAGGGGCGGATTCCAGTGCAGGCCGGCATCCTGCGTGCCGTAGACCTTGCCGAACCGGTAGATGACGGCCTCTTCGGCCTGCTTGACCGTATAGAAGCCGAACACCAGCCACAAGGCGACGACACCGCCCAGGGCCCACTTCAGCAGATCGGTTTCCTTCATGTTGCTGCCGCCTCCGCTGCCACCACCGAACAGGCCGTTCAGCTTCTTCAGCAGGTCATCCAGTCCGGGCGGATTGTTGCCGCCCTTGTTGCCGCCGCCCCCCCAGGGGTTGGGGCGCTCGCCGTTGTTGCCGGGCTGGTTCCAGGCCATGAAGATCTCCACTGCTCAATCAGGATTCTGTGCGTCCCGGGAGGGGACGGCATCGTTCGGGGTAAGGTCGGAGATTGTCACATCTTCGCGACGTAGCAACTGTTCAAGTTCGGTGTGCGGCAGCCGCACCTGCAGGCGGGCAGTGCCGTTGTCGTCATGCTGTTCGGCGACGACGGCGCCGGCATCATATAGGCGGGCGCGCAGCCGGGCCAGTGCCGGCGAGACTGTCAGCCAGCCATCAAAACGGTGAGGTCCCAGTCGTTCGGCAATGGCGGCCACCAGCAGGTCGATGCCGCGATTGTCGCGGGCCGATAGCCAGACGGCCTGCGGGATGCCCTGCTCGTCGCGGTCGATGCGCGCTTCACGGCCTTCCAGGCGGTCAACCTTGTTGTAGACCAGCAGCACGGGCGCCTCGGCGCCGACCTCGGCCAGTACCTCGTTGACGGCCAGGATATGGCGGTCGCGCTCGGCGCTGGCGCAGTCCACCACGTGCAACAACAGGTCGGCTTCGACCGTTTCTTCCAGCGTGGCGCGGAAGGCGTCGACCAGGTTGTGCGGCAGGTGACGGATGAAGCCCACGGTGTCGGCCATCACCACCGGGCCGTAACCGGGCAGGTCGATGCGGCGCAAGGTCGGGTCCAGCGTGGCGAACAGCTGGTGGGCAGCATACACGTCGGCATGGGTGAGGCGATTGAACAAGGTGGATTTGCCGGCGTTGGTGTAGCCGACCAGCGATACGGTCGGAACGGCGGCCTTTTGACGGCCTGCACGCCCTTGGGCGCGTACCTGCCGGACCTTCTCCAGCCGTTCGCTGAGGTGCACGATGCGGGCGCGCAGCAGGCGGCGGTCGGTTTCGAGCTGGGTTTCGCCGGGGCCGCGCAGGCCGATACCGCCTTTCTGGCGTTCGAGGTGGGTCCAGCCGCGCACCAGCCGCGAGGCCAGGTGGGAGAGCTGCGCCAATTCAACCTGCAGCTTGCCTTCGAAAGTGCGGGCGCGCTGGGCAAAGATGTCGAGGATGAGGCCGGTGCGGTCGAGGACGCGGCACTGCAGCTCGCGTTCCAGATTGCGCTCCTGGGCCGGGCTGAGCGCATGGTCGAACAGGACGACCTCGGCTTCGGTAGCGGCGACCAGTGACTTGATTTCGTCGACCTTGCCGGTGCCGGCAAAGAAGCGCGGATCCGGGCGCTGGCGATTGCCGGTGATGAGGCCGGCTTCGGTCACGCCGGCGGAGCTGGCCAGCAGGCGGAACTCTTCCAGGTCCTCGTCCTGTCGCTCGTCGCGGACATCCAGGTGGACCAGAACCGCACGTTCGCCACCAGCGTGGCGTTCAAAAAATTCCAATGTTCTGCCTCGCAAATGACAACGCCGCCCGCGGGCGGCGTTGTCAGGGTTCGCCGCCGTTCAGTAGTTCGGCTGGCGGACGTCGTCGAAGCCGTCGTCGCTCGCGCCTGGCGGATTGTAGGTGCCGCTGGACATCGGGCCGACCGGGCCGGCGGCGCCGCCGGGAACCGTGCTGCGCGGGTTACGGGCCGGCACGACGGTGGAAATGGCATGCTTGTAGACCATCTGGCTGACGGTGTTCTTCAGCAGCACGACATACTGGTCAAAGGACTCGATCTGGCCTTGCAGCTTGATGCCGTTGACCAGAAAGATGGAAACGGGAATGCGTTCCTTGCGGAGGGCGTTGAGGAACGGGTCCTGCAGGGTTTGGCCCTTGGACATGGTGGTTCTCCTGTGCGATGAGCCCAAACCGGGCTCGAAAAAAGTCATAAAACAGCGCAAAAATGCCCAAAACGGGCGCCGCAAAGGCAATAAGGACCGACTGCCGTCCCGGCCAACGAGCCGGAAAAAGGATCTATAAGGCATTCACGGTAAGGCTAATGTGGCGTCTGAGGCCCATTTTTTCAAGAGCCGTCCGGCCAGTCCGGGCTCGGCGGCATCATGCCACTCGGCCGGGAAGCGCTTGAGCCAGGTGAACTGGCGCTTGGCCAGCTGGCGCGTGGCGTAAATGCCGCGCAGGCGCATTTCGGCGGCGTCGATGTCGCCGTCGAGATACGACCACACTTGTGCGTAACCGACGGCGCGCATCGCGGGCAGGTCGGCATGCAGGTCGGGACGGGCACGCAGGCGGGCCACCTCGTCGACCAGGCCCTGTTCGAGCATGAGATCGAAGCGGCGTTCGATGCGCTGGTGCAGGATGCCGCGGTCCGGTGGCGACACCGCCAGCTGGATCAGGCGGAAGGGCGGCGGCTCGGGCGGGGCCTGCTCGGCATGCCACTGCGACAGTGGCTTGCCGGTGAGCTCCCAGACCTCCAGCGCACGTTGCAGGCGCTGGCTGTCGTTGGGCTTGAGGCGGGCGGCCGCGACCGGGTCCACCTCGGCCAGGCGGGCATGCAGCGCCGGCCAGCCCTTTGCCGCGGCCTCGGCATCGAGACGGGCGCGCACGTCCGGATCGGCTTCCGGCATGGCGGCCAGCCCTTCCAGCAGCACCTTGAAATAGAGCATGGTGCCGCCGGTGAGCAGCGGGATCTTGCCGGCGGCAGTAACGGCCGCCATTTCGCGCAGGGCATCGCGGCGGAACTCGGCGGCAGAATAGGCGTCGGCGGGGTCGCGGATGTCGATCAGGCGGTGCGGGGCGTGGGCCAGGGTGGCGGCGTCCGGCTTGGCGGTGCCGATGTCCATGTCGCGATAGACCATGCCCGAGTCGACGGAGATGATCTCGAACGGGCCGCGTTCCACCAGATCGATGGCAAGGGCGGTCTTGCCCGACGCAGTCGGGCCCATCAGGAGGATGGCGGGAGGCAGTGAGGCTGGCATGGGCGGATTGTACGGTATCCGGCTGCCGCTGGCCGCCTGTCCCGGCTCAGGCCGTTTCGATGCCTGAGGCCGGCAGCCAGCGGCGCAGCATGGCCTTGAGCTCGCTGACGCGCACCGGCTTGGGCAGGTAGTCGTCCATGCCGGCATCCAGGCAGCGTTCGCGGTCGCCGCGGATGGCGTTGGCTGTCATCGCGATGACAGGCAGGCGGATGCCCTCTGCCTGTCGATGGCGCAGGCGTCGGGTGGCTTCGAAGCCATCCATCACCGGCATCTGGCAGTCCATCAGCACGAGGTCGTAGGGCAGCCGCCCCAGCGCCTCCAGTGCTTCGGCCCCGTCTCCGGCGACATCGGCGTGCAGGCCCAGCTTCTTGACCATTTCCGCCGCCACCAGCTGGTTCACCGGATTGTCCTCGACAATGAGCACACGGGCGCGCACCAGCTGTTCGTCGCTGGTCGGTGCGCGTGGCCGGTCGTTGGCGGTGACGGCGTGTACGCTGTTGTCGAAAGGCAGTGACAGATGGAAGCGCGAGCCTAGTCCCGCATGGCTGCTGGCGGTGATGCGGCCGCCCATGCGTTCGGCCAGCCGGCGCGAGATGCTGAGGCCGAGGCCGGTGCCGCCATAGCGGCGGGTGGTCGAGGCGTCAGCCTGGGTGAACGGGGTGAACAGGTGGGGCAACTGCTCGGCGTCGATCCCGATGCCGGTGTCGATGACCTCGAACGACAGCCGGTGGTGGCGTTCGTCGCCGCCCTCGCTGAAGTAGCGCAGCGTGACGCCGCCCCGATGGGTGAACTTGATGGCATTGCTCATCAGGTTGGCGAGGATCTGCCGCAGGCGGGTTGGGTCGCCGCGCAGTTGGTGCGGTACCTCGCCCTCCAGCTTGAGCGCGAGGGTGAGGTCTTTTTCCCGAGCCATTTCGCGGTGCAGCTCGATCGCCTCGGTGCAGACCTGGTGTGGATCGAAGTCGACCGGCTCCAGTTCCAGCTTGCCGGCCTCGATCTTGGAAAAATCGAGCACATCGTTGAGTAGGTGCAGCAGGGACTCGCCCGAGAGCCGGGCCAGCTCGGTCAGGCGGCGCTGCTCGGCATCGAGACGGGTTTCCAGCAAGAGTCCGTTCAGGCCGATGACGCCGTTCAGCGGGGTGCGGATCTCGTGACTGATGGTGGCAAGAAAGTCGGATTTGGCGCGGTTGGCCTGCTCGGCCGCACGCTTGGCCTGCTGTTCGGCTGCCAGTGCCTTGGCAAGCGCCTCCGCCTGGCGACTGGTGACGGCCTTTTGCGCTTCCAGTTCGCGGATGTGGCGGTTGCTGGCGGCGAGCGAGGCGAGGCCGATGCCGGCTCCAAGGAACACCATGACGATGCGGGCAAAGGTTTCGAAATGGCTACCCGGCAGGAACTCGGGCGTGATGCGGATGAACTGTTCGCTCCACTGCGGCAGGAGCATGGTCAGTCCGCTGACCACGGCCCAGACCAGTGTGGCTGACAAGTTGCCGACATAGGCGACGGCCAGCGGAATGAGGGCGAGGTACCAGGGCACATAGGAGTCGCCTTGTCCCATCAGCAGGCTGGTCAGGAGGATGCCGGTCACGTTGAAGGCGGCAGCGAGGTGGCAGACAACATGGTAGCGCCAGCGTTCGCCGGTCTGCAGGAACCAGTGGCGCAGGCCAAGGCTGGCGACAACCTCGACCAGGTTGAGGGTGCCGATGCGCCAGTAGCCGCCCCAGAGCAGGCTGAACACGGCATAGATGCCCCAGCCAACGGCGATCACGAGGAGCAGCAGGCTGGCCCGGTGGCGCTCATCCCGGGAAACGGTGTCCCGATGCGTTGTCGTCACGGTGAGTCCCTTGTTCTGGTTCTTGTTGTTGTCGATCTTCTTGTAGTGCGTGCCACCGGTCCTGCGCAATGGCCGGTGTCGGGAATTGCTAGCGGCCGCGCAGGAACAGTCTGTCCAGGTCGCCCATGGTCAGGCGGGTCCAGGTGGGGCGGCCATGATTGCACTGGCCTGCCCGCTCTGTCGCCTCCATGTCGCGTAGCAGGGCATTCATTTCCGGTAGCGTGAGCGTGCGACCGGCCCGGACGCTGCCGTGGCAGGCCATGGTGGCCAGCAGTTCGTTCCGGGTTTCCTCGATGCGGCGCGTGCTGCCGTGCACGGCGAGGTCGGCCAGCACGTCGCGCACCAGCGCTTCGGCCTTCGCCTGTCCTAGCAGGGCGGGTACGGCACGCACCAGCAGGGTTTCCGGGCCCATGCGCTGCAGTTCAAAGCCGAGCTGCCGGAAAAAGCCTGCATCGGCCTCGGCGAGATCGGCTTCGCGCGAACTGACCGCCAGCGACAAAGGCACCAGCAGTGGCTGCGAGGCGATCGTGTTGGCGTCAAAGTGCTGCTTCAGGCGCTCGTAGGTGATGCGTTCATGCGCGGCATGCATGTCGACCACGATCAGGCCTTCTGCGCTTTGCGCCAGGATGTAGATGCCGTGCAGTTGTGCAATGGCAAAGCCGAGTGGCGGCGCTTCGCCCGGCGTGGATTCCGGCGTCATGGCGGCGGGTTGCTGGAAACGCATGCTGCCGGCGAATGCCGCGCGGCTTTCCGCCGCCTGATAGGGGGCGGCTTCCGTTGCGGTGCGCAGTGCGTATGCGGTGGTCGGCAGTGACAGCGGTGCCTGCTCGCGCAAGCTGTCCGGTACCTGAAGGGCCAACGACGCGGTGGTCGCCGGGGCCTGGTCCTGCGGCTTCAGGTCGGCAATGATGCGGTGCAGGCTGCGGTAAAGGAAGTCATGTACGTGGCGCTGTTCCCGGAAGCGCACTTCATGCTTGGTCGGGTGCACGTTGACGTCGACGGCGCCCGGATCGAGTTCGAAGAACAGCACATAGGCCGGATGGCGGCCGTGAAACAGCACGTCGGCATAGGCCTGGCGCACGGCATGTGTCACTACGCGATCGCGCACCATGCGGCCGTTCACGTAGAAATACTGCAGATCGGCCTGGGCGCGGGAAAAGGTCGGCAGGCCCAGCCAGCCGCGCAGGCGCATGCCGGTGTGGTCGATGTCGACCGGAATGGCGGCCTCCATGAAGGCCGGCCCGCACAGCGAGGCCACGCGGCGGCGCCATTCCATTTCCTCGGTCGCCGGGCGCAGGCCATGCACTTGCCGGCCGTTGTGCGACAGGGAAATGGCAATGTCGGGATTGGCCAGCGCCAGCCGCTTCACGGTTTCCTCGATGTGGGAAAATTCCGTGTTCTCGGTTTTCAGGAACTTGCGTCGCGCCGGCGTGTTGAAGAACAGGTCGCGTACCTCAACGGTGGTGCCGCGTGCATGGGCGGCGGGCTCCACCTGCGCACTCATGTCGCGACCTTCCGAGCGCACGGCATGGCCAAGGCCGGAGTCGTTGTCGCTGGTGGTCAGTGTCAGGCGCGACACGGAGGCGATGGAGGCCAGGGCTTCTCCCCGGAAGCCGAGCGTGGCGACGGCTTCGAGGTCTTCCAGATCATGAATCTTGCTGGTGGCATGGCGCATCAGGGCCAGCGGCAGGTCGTCGACATGCACGCCCTCGCCGTTGTCACGCACACGAATGCGTTTGACGCCGCCTTCGTCGATATCGATATCGATGCGCGAGCTGCCGGCGTCCAGTGCGTTCTCTACCAGTTCCTTGACGACGGAAGCGGGGCGCTCCACGACTTCGCCCGCAGCGATCTGGTTGGCCAGTCTGGGATCCAGGGCATTGATGCGGGCCATGGGTGCGCTCAGTTGACCGGAATCTTCAGCGTCTGACCGATTTTCACCGTGTCATCCGTGAGATTGTTGAGCGTGCGCAACTCGGCCAGCGATACCTGGTGGCGGTCGGCGATGCGGGTCAGGTTGTCGCCCGGCGCGATGCGGTAGCGGATCACCTTGTTGTCAGCCGGGGCGCTGTTAGTTGCCGGAGTGGGTGGCGAAGTGGGGGGGGCGGCTTCTGGTGCGGGCTTGCGTTCACTGCGGGTTGCCGCGACGGTGGCGGGCGCATTGCGCTGGTCGGCCTGCCAGGCAAAGTAACTGCCGGGCACGGGGTAGCGCTGGTTGTAGCGCAACACGCCCTCGAAAATGGCGCGTGCCAAGTCGCGCTGGTGCTGCTTGTTGGTCAGTTTCTCTTCTTCTTCCGGGTTGGAAATGAAGCCGGTTTCCACCAGCAGCGACACCATTCCGGGCTCCTTCAGTACGGCAAAGCCGGCCTGCTCCACGCGCTTGCTGTGCAGGTGGGTGAGCGGACTGAAGCGGTCGAGGATGTTGCGCCCCATGTGCAGGCTGTGATCCAGCGAGCCGGCTACTACCATGTCGGCGAGCACGTTGCGCAGGGTGTCGTCTCCGTTCTCGATGGCTGCCCCCCCGATCAGGTCGGAGCGGTTTTCCCGTTCGGCCAGCATGCGCGCAAACCGCGAGGTGGCGGTACCGGCCCCTTTCAGCGACAGTGCAAAGACCGAGGCGCCTTTGGCTGCCCGGTTTTCCGCCGCATCGGCGTGGACGGAGATGAAGATGTCGGCCTTGTGCTGGTAGCGGGCGATGCGGCGGCGCTCTTGCAGCGGGATGAAATAGTCGCCGGTGCGGGTCAGGGCGGCCGTGAGGCCGGGCTCGGCATTGAGCATGGCTTCCAGTTCGCGCGCGATGGCCAGCGTGACATGTTTTTCGTAGGTGCCCTTGGCGCCGATGGCGCCGGGGTCTTCGCCGCCATGCCCCGGGTCGATCGCCACGACGATGTTGCGGAAGCGCCGCGGATCCGGCTTCTCGGTGGGGACCGGGGGGCGCTCCTCCGGCTTGACGAGCGCCGGTGGTGGCGGGGGCTGGGTGACTGGCCGGGCCACCGGGATGCTGGTGACGGCGTCTGGTGTTTTCGCGGGGGTGTCCGGGGGCGCGGCTATGACGGGGGCCTTCAGGAAGAGGTCGATCACCAGGCGCTGGCTGTATTTCTCGTTGGGGGGTAGCTGGAAAATCCGTGGTGTCACTTCCTGCAGGGTATCGATCACAAGCCGCTGGTTCTTGCCAGCGGTCTCCAGGCGGACGGCGCGCAAGGGGGCCGTGACCTGTGGCAGGGCAATCGGGCCGGCCAGCGTGGCGTCGGTGATGTCGATGACCAGTCGTGCCGGGGTGCTGTCCGGACTCAGGCTCCAGGTGACCGGCCCGCTCAGGTCCAGTACCAGCCGGGTGTTGTCCGGGGCCCGCCACGAGCGCACGGCAGTGATGTCCGCGGCTTGTACGGACAGCGCCGGTAGCCCCAGCAGCAGAAGGATCAGTAATTGCACAGCCACACGCACGGCAGCACCTTGTCGGGCAATGGATTCAGGAAGCCAGGGCAGTCAGGACTGCCTCGCCTTTTTCGTTATGTGCGACAAACTCGAGTTCGCGCCCGTCGGTATCGACCCGGATTGTAATGGTCAGGTCTGCGGGCGGCAAAAACGGCTGGCCGCGATCCGGCCATTCGATGATCGAAAGGGCATCGGGCCGGCAGTAGTCGCGGATGCCCAGCAGTTCCAGTTCCTCGGGATCGGTCAGGCGGTACAGGTCGAAATGGTAAGCGGTGACGGCCCCCAGGTCATAGGGTTCGACCAGCGTGTAGGTGGGGCTCTTGACGTTGCCGGCATGGCCGTAGCCGCGCAGGATGCCACGGGTGAGGGTGGTCTTGCCGGCACCCAGGTCGCCTTGCAGGTAGACCACGCCACGCCCGCCCAGCGCCGAGGCCAAGGCGCGCCCCAGTGCTTCCTGGGCGTCGGCATCCGGGGCATGGAAACCGAGGGTTGTCATGGGTTCACCCGTTGCTGGATGAAGGGCAGCAGATCGCTGGCGAGCAGGCCGCGCTCGCCAGCCACACGGGCGGCATCATCACCGGCCAGGGCATGGACAAGGGTGGCGGCGCTGGCGGCCGTGACGGTATCGAGACCCTGGGCCAACAGGGCGCCGGCAATGCCGGCCAGCAGGTCGCCCATGCCGCCCGAGGCCATGCCGGGGTTGCCGTAGGGGCAGAGCAGGGTTCCATCGGGACCGGCGATCAGGCTGCCGGCACCCTTGAGGATGACGGCGCCACCGAAGCGGCCCTGCAGGGCGCTGGCAGCTGCGAACCGGTCGGACTGTACCGCCAGGGTGGTCGTGCCCAGCAGCCGGCCTGCCTCGCCTGGGTGGGGAGTAAGGATGCGCTCACTTCTGTTGTCTGGCTGCTGCGCTAGCAGGTTGAGTCCGTCGGCGTCCAGGACGTGCGGCTTGCCACTGTCCATGACAGCGCCATGGAGTGAAGCGGCCCAGTGATCCTGCCCCAGGCCAGGCCCCAGCACGACGACACTGGCCCGGGCCAGCAGGGGGGCGAGGTCGCTGGCGCTCTCGATGCCGTGGCACATCAGTTCCGGCCGGCGTGCGTTCAGCAGGGTGAGGTGGGATGGCCGGGTGGCCACCGATACCAGTCCGGCTCCTGCCCGCAGCGCCGCCTCGCCTGCCAGCGCTACGGCGCCGGCCATGCCGTGGTTGCCCCCCACGACCAGGACGTGGCCATGATCGCCCTTGTGGGCATCGCGCCACCGCGCGGGCAGCCAGCCGGCAAGCTGGTGGCGGGACAGTTGCCGGGCCAGCGGTACCAGGTCCTCACCCAGCGAGTCTGGCAGGTCCAGTGTCGCCAGGTGCAGGCGCCCGGTCAGCGCCGGCCCGCGCCCGGTCAGCAGCCCGGCCTTGAGGGCGATGAAGCTGATGGTGGCGGCAGCCCGCACGGCCGCGCCCGGGGCATGGCCGGTATCGGCCATCAGGCCGGAGGGGATGTCCAGCGCCAGTACCGGTTTGCCGCTGCGGTTTAGCGCCTCGATCACGCCCGGAAAGTCGCCGGTGGGAGCACGGTTGAGTCCGGTGCCGAACAGGGCGTCGACGTAGATGTCCGCGGCCGGCAGTTCGCCGTTCCAGCTGCTCTCCGGCACGCCGGCCCGGGTGGCGGCATTGGCGGCTTCGGCCACTTCGCCCTTGAGCTGCTCGTGGTCGCCCACGGTGACCAGGCGGGCGTCGAGATGCTGTGTCCACGCCAGCCGGGCCAGCACATAGCCGTCGCCGCCGTTGTTTCCGCGGCCCGCGAGGACGACAATGCGGGTAGCGTCCGGCCACTGGTCACGCAAGTAGGCAAAAGCGGCATCGCCGGCGCGCTGCATGAGCGTGTAGCCGGGGGTGCCTGCGGCGATGGCGCGCCGGTCCAGTTCGCGGCTCTGCTCGGCGGAATAGAGGGTCTGGGTCATGGCGGATGCCTCCGTGGCAGGTCGTGGCGGGCATGATAGCGGCAGTTGCGTGTCGCTTCTGTAATTTTCCTGTCGGCCAGGCGGCCGGCAGCCTGTATAGGGGTGGTGAACCCAGGTGAGCATGCAGCGCGTTCCCGTGTCGCCGGTGCCGGATGTTGACCGGCTGGCGGCCGACATCAAGCAGTGGGGCCGTGAGCTCGGTTTCCAGCAGGTCGGCATCAGTGACATCGACCTCGGTGAGCATCCGCAGCGTTTTGCCGCCTGGATTACTCGCGGCTTTCATGCCGGGATGGACTTCCTGGCCAACGATTTTGACAAGCGCACCCAGCCGGCCACCCTCATTCCTGGTACGCAGCGCGTGATCACCGTGCGCATGGATTACTGGCCGGCGGATACCCGGCCCTGGGAAATCCTCCGCGATGGCTCGCGTGCCTACATTTCCCGCTATGCCCTGGGGCGCGATTACCACCGCACGGTGCGAAAGCGCCTGCAGAAGTTCGCCGACCGCATTGTGGAGGCCGTCGGAGAGTTCGGTTACCGCGCCTTCGTGGATTCAGCTCCCGTGATGGAAAAGCCGCTGGCGGAAAAAGCCGGTCTGGGGTGGATGGGCAAGCATACGGTCATTATCAACCGCCACGCCGGTTCGTATTTTTTTATCGGCGAGCTGTTCACCGACCTGCCGCTGCCGGTGGATGCGCCGGTCAGTTCGCATTGCGGTTCGTGCTCGGCCTGTATCGACATCTGCCCCACGCAGGCCATCGTCGCGCCTTACCAGGTGGATTCGCGCCGGTGCATTTCCTGGCTCACCATCGAGTACGAGGGCGTGATTCCCGAAGCCTTGCGTGCCCCCATCGGCAACCGCGTGTTCGGGTGTGATGACTGCCAGCTGGTCTGCCCGTGGAACCGCTACGCCAGGGTGTCGCCGGAAAGGGATTTCCTGCCGCGACATGCGCTGGACCGGGCGAGCCTGCGCGAGCTGTTCCTGTGGAGCGAGCAGCAGTATCTGGACGCGACCGAAGGGATGGCATTGCGCCGGACGCGTTATCCGGTATTCCTGCGCAACATGGCCGTGGGCCTGGGCAACGCGCCGTATGATCCCCTGATCATTGAGGCGCTCGAGCAACGGCTGCCGGCCGCGGATGCCGTGCTGGCCGAGCATGTGGCGTGGGCACTGGCGCAGCAACGGGCACGCGCTGCTGCCATCAGGCAAGGGGACACGGCATGAGCTGGCTCATTACCAAGTACGTCATTACCGCGGCCCTGGTGGTACTGGTCTCCGAGGTAGCCAAGCGCAGCGACAAGCTGGGCGGGCTGGTAGCAGCCTTGCCGCTGGTCACGGTGCTTGCACTGGTCTGGCTGCATGTCGAGCAGCAGCCGGCGGTGAAAATAGCCAATCATGCCCGGTATACCTTCTGGTACGTGCTGCCGACGTTGCCTATGTTCCTGCTGTTTCCCGCATTGCTGACGCGCATCGGTTTCTGGCCAACCCTGTTGGCCTGCGTCATCATCACCATGGCCTGTTTCGGGGTGTTCGCGCTGGTGTTGCAGCGCTTTGGCATCGAACTGCTCTGATAGCCGGTTTTTCCCTCTCTGACTGAAAAGGACGCCTGTTGTGGCCGGAACCAGCCTGCTTGCCCTGATTGATGATATTGCGACCATTCTGGACGATGTGTCGGTGATGACCAAAGTCGCCGCCAAGAAAACCGCCGGCGTCCTCGGTGATGATCTGGCATTGAATGCGCAGCAGGTGACTGGCGTGAATGCCGATCGCGAACTGCCGGTGGTATGGGCGGTGGCGATGGGCTCGTTGCGCAACAAGCTCATCCTGGTGCCGTCGGCGCTGGCGATCAGCGCTTTCCTGCCTTGGGCGATCACGCCACTGCTCATGCTGGGTGGCTTGTTCCTGTGCTTCGAGGGATTTGAGAAGCTGGCCCACAAGTTCCTGCACAGCGCGGACGACGACGCCGCGCAGCACGGGGAGCATGTCGCCGCGCTGGCGGATGCCCGCGTGGACATGGTGGCGTTCGAGAAAGACAAAGTGAAGGGCGCCATCCGTACCGACTTCATCCTGTCGGCGGAGATCATTGCGATCACGCTGGGGGTCGTGGCCAGCGAAGTGTTCATGAAGCAGGTGGCGGTGTTGTCAGGGATTGCCCTGCTGATGACGGTGGGCGTGTACGGTTTTGTTGCCGGCATCGTCAAGCTGGATGACGCTGGCCTGCACTTGAGCCGGCGCACCGGAGACGGTGTTCTGGCGCGCGCTCGGGTGGCGCTGGGTCACGGCATCCTGCGCGTTGCGCCCTGGCTGATGAAGAGCCTGTCCGTGATCGGCACGGCGGCGATGTTCCTGGTGGGCGGTGGCATTCTCACGCACGGCATCCCTGGTGCGCATGACGGTATCCACCACATGGCGGTGGCGGCCGGGCCGGTGTTCGGCGCACTGCTGCCATCGCTGGCGGATGCGACCACCGGCATTCTGGCTGGTGCGCTGGTGCTCGGGGGCGTGATGGTGGGCGGCAAGGCCGTGCAGGCGTTGCGTCGCGAGGGTTGATCGTCAGCCTGGTCAGGTGCTGGAGAAGGCGGTGTCCACACTGCAGACCTGGTTGCGCCCGCTGTGCTTGGCGCATTGCAGCCAGGTGTCCGCTTCCTGGATCAGGTTGTCCAGCGAGTAATGCTGGTCGCGGGTGGCGACGCCCAGGCTGGCACGCAGCCATACCGGCGTGGCCTGGTCGCCCAGCGGCCGCAGGGCGATATCCTTGCGCAGTTGTTCGGCCAGCGCCTGCGCCTGCGCCCGCGTGGTGTCCGGCAGCAGCAGGATGAATTCTTCCCCTCCCCAGCGTGCGGCGATGTCCTGGTGGCGGCAACTGCGGCTGATCAGCGTCGCGGCGGCACGCAGGGCAGCATCGCCGGCCGCCTGGCCGTGCTGGTCGTTTATTGCGCGGAACTGGTCAAGGTCCAGCAGGATGACCGACAGCGGGGTGCGATGGCGCCGGGCCTGCTCCCAGCACTCGCGGGCGATGTCGGTGAAGTGCCGGCGGGTGAACAGGCCGGTCAGGCTGTCGAACTGGGCCTGGCGCTCCGCCTGTTGCCGTGCCTGATCATGCTGGCGGACAAGATAGGCGATGGCGAGCGCCAGCAGGGATGCTTCGGTGAGTACGCCGAACTCGGCGGCATGGAAGGTCAGTGGCGTGTAGGGCAGCAGGCCCCACACCGTGAGGGCCGTGACCAGCACGCCGCTCAGGCCGCAACTGGCTGCCGCCAGGAAGTAGCGGCTGGCCGGCAGGCGCATCCGGGTGGTGACGATGCCGGTGGCCACCATACCAACAGAGCACAGCGTCATCACGGAGAAGGCGAGCAGGGCAGCATCCCGTTGCCGGTCCAGCACGATGGCCACCACCATCAGGGCGACGGATGCTCCGGTTACCTGGCCTAACAGGCGCGCCAGTCGCGGCAGGTGGCGGGGCAGTTCCAGGAAGTGGGTCATGAAGCGTAGCCCGGCCAGCGTCGAGGCCAGCATCAGGATCAGGATCACGAAGCGTTGCAGTCCCTGGCTGTCCGGCCACAGCCAGGCATAGCCATGCCCGGTGTAGGCAATGTTCATCAGCGTGAAGCAGGACAGGAACAGAGCATAGTCGCGGTGAACCGGCTGGCGCAGGCTGAACCAGAGGATGGCGTTGTAGGCAAAAAGCGCCAGCAGGAAGCCGTAGATCATGCCGTACATGTACTGGGTGCGCGTCAGGGGGCGACCAGGCCGGTCTCTGTCAGGAGTTGCAGCGGCAGCAGCAGCGGGTCGGGCGTGGCCGCACGCAGCAGCAGTTCGGTCTGGCCGGGTGCCAGCTCCAGCGGCAGGACAAAGCCCACGCCGGGTATGGGCCGCTGCTGTGCCGGCAGGGCATCGCCGGCACTCTGGTACCTGACGCGGCCATCCGGCCCCGTCAGGTAGAGGTCGATATGGTCGATCCAGCTGGTGCCGAGCCGAAGGTGCCGTATTTCGTTGCGGGGCGAGGGGTTGTGCAGTGTCAGTCGCAGCCAGACAGGGTTGGCGCCGATGCCGAGGCCGGCGACAGTGGCCTGTCCGGCGTGAAAGTGCCCTTGCCGTGCGAGCGTACGGGCCTGCGTGACATCAAGGTGGCGATCGGACTCCCTGTACTGTTGCAGTTCCGGTCCCAGCGTGCGGGAAGGCACGCCATCCAGCGTGAGGGCCGCCGCCAGGACAGGCGTCGGCAGCAGCAGGCTCAGCACCAGCAGCAGGCAGTGCAGGAGCAGGCGCGGGGCGGCGGGGCGAATCGGCATGGCCGGAACCGGATCGGGGAGTGGGGTCAGTCTAATGTGCGGTAGCGACAGTGAACAGGCCGTCCGGCCCCTGATGTCGGTGTCCCGGTGACTGGCGATGCCGGCAACGCGATGGCCGGCACCGCGTCCGGTTCAGTCGGCCTCGGGCAGGCGGAAGAAGTATTGGCGGTAGTAGCGCAGTTCGGCAATCGAGTCGCGGATGTCGTCCAGGGCCAGGTGCGAGGCCTGCTTGGTGAAGTTACCCATGAGGTCAGGGTACCAGCGCCGAGCCAGTTCTTTCACCGTACTCACGTCCAGGTTGCGGTAATGGAAGAAGGCTTCCAGTTTGGGCATGGTGCGGTAGAGGAAGCGGCGGTCCTGGCAGATCGAGTTGCCGCACATCGGCGATTTGCGCGGATCGACAAAACGGCTGAGGAATTCGATGGTTTGTGCTTCGGCCGTCGCCTCGTCGATCTTGCTGCGGCGCACGCGTTCCACCAGGCCGGAGTTGCCGTGCTGGCGCGTGTTCCACTCGTCCATGGCATTGAGCACGATGTCCTTCTGGTGGATGGCAAACACGGGGCCTTCGGCCAGCACGTTCAGGTTGGCATCGGTCACAATGGTGGCGATCTCGATGATGCGGTCCTTGTCCGGATCCAGGCCGGTCATTTCCAGATCGATCCAGACCAGGTTGCCTTCCTTGTTGGGGCTGCTCATGCGGGCTCCTTGTTCGAGAGTGCTGATGGATGGGCGGTGCTTGCGATAGTATGCGGGCATCATAGCAGACGGCTGCCCCCATCCGTGCCGCCACCACCCGAGTCTTCAGGAGCTTCATGAGCAAGCGCAAACTCACCCGCCAGCAGTCGCACCGCATCCAGCGTATTCAGGACGAGCGGATTGCGCGCGCGGGCAAGCGCGAGGCGGCGGCAACAGCGCTGCTGGAGAGCGGCGAGCTGGCGGCAGAGGAAGAAGGGCTGGTGATGGCCCACTACGGGACCCAGCTCGACATCGAGGCGCTGGGCGGCGAGCGCGCCGGCCAGGTGTTCCGCTGTCACCTGCGCGCCAATCTCGAGCATCTTGTCACGGGCGACCGCGTCATCTGGCAGGCCGCGACCAAGCGCGAGGAGGGACGCGAGGCCATCGGCGTCGTGACCGCCTTGCAGCCGCGCAAGACCCTGCTCGTGCGCCCTGATCCCTACGGCAAACTCAAGCCGGTTGCGGCCAATATCGACCGCATCCTGCTGGTGATCGCGCCGTTCCCCGAGCCATCGGCCCTGCTGGTCGACCGTTATCTGGTGGCCTGCGAGCTGACCGGCATCCGCCCGGTCATCCTGCTCAACAAGGCTGACCTCATCTCGCCGGAGATGGCGCCGGCACTCGATGCGTTGCTGGCCCAGTACACGGCCATTGGCTACGAGGTCCGCACCATCAGCGCTGGCACCGGTCAGCTGCAGGACCTGAAGGCCCTGATCGGCCAACAGACGGTGGTGTTCGTGGGGCAGTCGGGCGTGGGCAAGTCGTCCATCATCAATGTGCTGTTGCCCGAGGCGGCGCAGAAGGTGAGCGCCATCTCCGACGCCTCGAAGCTGGGTCAGCACACCACCACTACGGCGCGCCTGTTCCACCTGCCGGGTGGCGGGGATCTGATCGACTCGCCGGGTATCCGCGAGTTCGGCCTCTGGCATGTCAGCGAGGATGACCTGCTGTCCGGTTATGTCGAATTTGCCCCCTTCCTTGGTACTTGCCGCTTCCGTAATTGCGCCCATCGCGCCGAGCCGGGTTGTGCCCTGCGTCTGGCCGCCGAGGAGGGCAAAATCGCCCCGGCCCGGCTGGAGCGTTTCCAGGTGCTGCGCGAGAACCTGGAGCGGCCGCAGGTCTAGCACGGCCCGGGCCGGCCCGGCGCGATACCTGGTGCAGTGATGCCTACAGGTCGGCCGGCGGGCGCGGTATACTGCAGGCCCGATTTCCCGAGAATGCCCCCCCGTCATGGAACGTTTCTTTGAGTTTGCTGCCAATCATTACCTGCTCGTGGGAACCTTCGTGGCCCTGCTGGTCGCCTGGATCGTTAGCGAGATGGCCCGTGGCGGCAAGAACGTCAGCCCGCAGGGTCTGTCGCAGCTGGTGAACCAGCAGAATGCCCGCCTCATCGATGTGCGTGACCCGGCCGAGTTCAAGGCAGGCCACATTTCCGGCAGCGAGAACATTCCCTACAGCCGCATCAGTGAGCGTCTGGAGGAATTGAAAAAAGAGTTGCAGCGCCCCATTGTGGTGATATGCAACATCGGCCAGACCGCTGGTGCCGTTGGCGGCCAGTTAAAGACTGCCGGGCTCACCCAGGTCTACAAGCTCGAGGGCGGCATCAGTAACTGGAAAAGCCAGTCACTGCCCTTGGTAAAAAAATAATCCGGAGTTCGTCATGGCCGAGATCATCATCTACACCACGCCCATTTGCCCCTATTGCGTGCGCGCCAAACAGCTGTTCAAGCAGAAGGGCCTGGAGTGGACTGAAATCGACGTCAGCCGTGATGCCAACGAACGCATGGCGCTGATGGAGCGGACCAGGCAGCGTACCGTGCCGCAGATTTTCATCAACGGCCAGCACGTCGGCGGCTGCGATGACCTGTATGCACTGGAGCGGGCCGGCAAGCTGGATGCCTTGCTGGCCGGCTGACACCTCTGGCCGGCGTCGTCGCGAGGCCGGCCCCCATAACCATTACAACAAGGATTCGATTCATGTCGGAACAAGCACAAAACCAGCAGGCCCAGAACCAGCAACCCCAGGGGCAGTTTGCCCTGCAGCGCATCTACGTGAAGGACCTGTCCTTTGAAGTGCCCAATGCCCCCAAGGTGTTCCTGGGTGAATGGAAGCCGGACGTCAATGTCGAGTTGTCCACGCAGGCCTCCAAGCTGGACGACGGCAAGAATTTCGAAGTGGTGCTGTCGGTGACAGTGACGGTGAAGAATGCCGAGCAGGTGGCTTTTATTGCCGAAGTAAAGCAGGCCGGCATTTTCCTGGTCGAGGGCATCCCTGATGCGCAGATGGGGCAGTTGCTCGGGGCCTACTGCCCCAACCTGCTATTCCCCTATGCCCGTGAAACGGTGTCGGACGTTGTCACGCGCGGCAGCTTCCCGCAGATGCTGCTGGCCCCGGTGAATTTTGACGCCGTGTTTGCCGAGTCGCAGCGGCAGCGCCAGGCGCAGGGCCAGCCGCAAGCGGCAGATACCCTGCAGTAAGTGCCAACCGAAGGGCAGCCGCAGGCTGCCCTTCTTGCATTCGCCGGTACGGAGGCGAGACATGAAACGGATCATCGTGCTGGCGCTGTGGCTGGCGGCGTTGCCGGCACAGGCCGAGCTCTACAAATGGACGGATGCCCAGGGCCGCGTACACTTCACCGATCGCAAGCCGGCCGAGGGCGGCAAGGTGGAAACACTGAAGACGCCTCAGCTGACGACGCCGGGCGGGCGCGAGGCGGAAAGCGCCTCGTTGCCGTCGGCCGTAGGCCAGAAAAGCCTGCTCGACCGGCAGAAGCGCATGGCCGACATCCTGGCGCAGGAGCGTGAGCAGGAGGAGGCGGCCCAGGCACGCAAGAAAAAGGAAGATGCCGAACGCCTCAGAAAATGCCACGAAGCGCGCGACTACCGCAGGAACGCCCAAGGCTCGCGCCTCTATGACATCGACCACAAGGGCGAGCGCGTATTCATGGATGACAAGGCCCACGATGCGCATATGCGCGAGCTCGACAATGCCATCAAGGAGTTCTGCAAGTAGGGGCTAGCAGGAGCGGTGCCTTAGCACAGGGCACCGCTCGTCTCAAGGCTGGAAAACTCGTCGGCTTCTGCCGAAAATGGCGCTGACAAAAGTGTCTCCCTGTTCTATAAACTGATGCCATCAACACTGGGCTTTAGGTTGCGGGCGATGGGGGCTGTGTTCTTTTTTCTCGGGTGAGCACCATGGCGAATGACGATTACGAAGATTTCGATGAAACCGCCGACCCTGTAGACGACGAGGTCGAGGACGACGGCGAAGAAGCTCTGGAGGCTGACGCGGCACCCGCCGAGGCGGTCGAGGGAGAGGACGGGCCCGTGCCGGCACCGGTGGCACGCAAGGATATTGACGAGGCCGAGACGCTGACCGTGTCCAGCAAGGAGGCGCTGCGTCGCCAGCTGGAAGAGGAAGTGGCGCGTTTCCTGGCTCAGGGCGGCAAGGTCAAGGAGATTCCGCCGGACGTGCAAGCGGATCCACCGCAGAAGCCGGTCAGCAATTACGGCTCCAAGCCGATCTGATGTTGTACTGGCGTACCGTTTCTGCCGCGGTCAGAATGGTCGAATAGTGACGGACAGCCCCGCTTCGCGGGGCTGTCTTTTTTCAGGCCCGTTTCACAGGGAAGTTTTCCATGATCCCCCAGCGCCAGCCGATGTCCCGCGTGCAGCGGGCCATGCTTGTGTCCGTGGCCGCCGCACTGGCCACCATCGTGCTCAAGTTCGGCGCCTACTTCATGACCGGATCGGTTGGTCTTTATTCCGACGCCATGGAGTCGTTCGTGAATCTGGCGGCTGCCGTCCTCGGCTTTGTGCTGCTGGGCATCGCGGCCGCCCCTGCGGACGACCAGCACCCGTTCGGTCACGAGAAGGCCGAGTTCTTTGCCAGTGGCGCGGAAGGGATGCTGATCCTGTTTGCTGCCGTGGCGATCGCCTGGTCGGCCATCAACCGCCTGATCGCGCCGGAGCCGGTGGCCCGCATGGATGTCGGCCTGCTGTTATCACTTGCAGCCACCCTGGTAAATGCGGCGGCGGCATGGTGGCTGATGAAGGTGGCTCATGCCGAAAAGAGCATTGCCGTCGAAGCGGATGCCCACCACCTGTTGACGGATGTGTGGACGTCGATCGGCGTTCTGCTGGCGCTGGCCTTGTTGCTGGTCTTTCCGCAGGCCTGGTGGCTGGACCCGCTGGTGGCACTGGCCGTGGCGCTCAACATTGTGCGCACGGGCGTGAAGCTGATGTGGCGTTCGGTGGATGTGCTGATGGACGTGCAGTTGCCCCCCGACGAATTCCGTCGCGTGGATGACGCGCTGCGCGTCCGCCTGCCCTCGTCGGCCGCCATCCAGGGCTTGCGCACCCGGCATGCGGGCAATCGTCGCTTCGTGGAGTTCAACCTGTTGCTGCCGGGGGACTGGTCGGTAACACAGTCGCATGACCTCTGCGATGCGCTTGAGGAGGCGGTGCGTACCGAGTTTCCCGCGACCGACGTTGTCATCCACGTCGAGCCTGCCCCGCGCTGAGCTGTCGGCTAGCGGTTTTCCATAGCGACAGCGTAGCAATCGTCGATGTGCTGGTAGGCAATCTTGCGCATCACGAAATACCCCAGTCCCGCCGCGACAATCTGACCGCCGAGCGGAATGAACTTCGAGATTTGTCGTGCCACCAGACGCCCGATCAGGCCGTCGAAACTCTTGCGGATGAGCTGCCGCGTCAGGACGATGCCCAGCAGTTGCGATCCGCGCCGGCGGATCAGCCGCCAGGTTTTTTCCTTGCGATCCGGGTCCATGGCGTCGATGTCTTCGGTGGCCAGGCCGAAGCGATGGCTGATCTCGGGAATCAGCTTCATCAGGATGCCGGCATCCACCACGATATCCAGGAACGGCACGGGTACTACGGCTGCACCTGCGGACACCAGGGCGCGCTTGCGCACCAGTTCGCGGCATTCGTCACGCAGTCGGTCCAGTTCGGCGGGCGAGGGCATGGAGGCTCCGGCAGTTGTACGCATGGATTCCCCTCCATTCTGCCAGAAACAGCACCCGGAAAGGCATTGAGTGCTTGTATTGTTATAATATAACATTAAGCCTCTTCAGGGTGTCCGGGTGTTTCGTCATGCAACGTTCCAGTCTCGCCGCCGCTGCCTTTCTGGCGGCCCAGTTGTCCCTGCCGGTGCAGGCCGAAGAGGGGCATGCCCATGGTGAGGGGGCCGGCGACGGCATGCCGCGCCTGTCGCTGGTGCTGGACGCCCAGTACGCCCGCGACAATCAGGGTGGCGAAGGGCACGAGGTCATCGAGGAGGCGGCGGGCATCCTCCATGGGGTGCATTTCCACGAGGACGACCATGGCCAGGAAAACGGCTTTGGCCTGGGCGCGTCGGAGCTGGCCGTGGAGGCTGACCTGCCGTCGCAACTCAAGGCGCGGGTATCGCTGGCACTGAATGTGGACGAGATCGAGCTGGAAGAGGCCTGGGTGCAGACGCAGGGCCTGCCGTCCGGGCTTTCGGTAAAGGCCGGACGTTTTCTCAGCGGGATCGGCTACCTGAACGGCCAGCATCCGCACGAGCAGGATTTTGCCAACGGCAACCTGGTGTACACCGCACTGCTGGGGCCGCACGGCGTGCTCGATACCGGCGTACAGCTCACCTGGCAGGCGCCGGTACCCTTCTTCCTGCTGGTCGGTGCAGAGGCCTTGCAGGGGCATGAGCAGGAGCGCTTCGGCACACTGGTGGAGGCAGAAGAGGCGGATGCCGTCGTGCTGTCGGGGGCCGGGTTGGCCGACCAAAAGGAGGGCCCCCGCACGGGCACGCTCTTCCTCAAGGCGGCGCCCTACCTGGGAGAGCAGCACTCGTTGCAGTTCGGGCTGTCGTGGGCGCGGGCCGGTCAGTTCCAGCAGGTACTGGACGAAGATGACGTGGTCGTCGATGACCAGTTTGCGCAGGAGGGTCGCCAGACACTGTGGGGGCTGGACATGGTCTACGAGCGTGACGCCGACGGCGCTGACGGAGCGGGGGACCTGGAACTGGTGGCGGAATACCTCTGGCTGGAAAAAGACATGAAGGTGACCGGCGCGGATGCCGGTGCCGGAGTGGCCGCGGGTGACCGTGTCACCGGGCGTCAGGATGGTGCCTATGTGCAGGCCCTGTATGGCGTGGCGCCGCGCTGGCAGGTGGGCCTGCGCCATGAAGTGGTCGGCCTGCAGAACGAATTGAAAGAAGGAGCGGCACGTCTTTCGCTGAAAGACAGCCAGCGGACCTCGCTGGTGTTGTCGTATCGACCGAATGCGGCGTCCCGCCTGCGGCTGCAGCTGTCCTCTGCCGGCATTCATGATGAAGACGGTGGAAAGACCCGTCTGGAGCAGGTGTCGTTGGGCTATACCGTGACCCTGGGCAGCCATGAGGGGCATGCCCACTGACGGTCTGCTGCAAAGGCGCGTCTTTCTTGGCGAAGCCGGTCGCACTTCGGGAGAGGGGCTGTCGTGGAGACGCTGACGGCACGTTCGCTCATCAGGTTCGCTGTGACTAATGAGTGCGCTGATCATGATCGGGCCGCAGTGAGGGCGTCGGAATAGCCCCCATCCGCCGGATGGCTCCCGTGCAGGGCTGGGGATGCCCTTTGCGCTGGACGGCCGGTTGTCTTGAGACTGTCATTTATTTCCATTATTCTGGAAAAATGGAAATAACAGCTGCAGTGGGAGCGCTCTCGGCGTTGGCCCATGAAACCCGTCTGTCCTTGTTCCGGCGGATTGTCCGTGCCGGCATGGCAGGTCTCACGCCTGGTGAGTTGGCTGCCGAGTTTTCCCTGCCGCCGGCCACGCTGTCCTTTCACCTCAAGGAGCTTACCCGTGCCGGTCTGCTGCAGGCGCGGCATGAAGGCCGTCACATCCATTACGCCCCGCACGTGGCCGCCATGAACACGCTGCTAGGCTTTCTGACAGAGAACTGCTGTGCCGGAGAGGCGTGCGGGCTGGTGACGCCTTGTTGTCCACCCGTGGTGACGCCGGACTGATAAAACATTCAAGGAGACGCATGTCATGACCATCAAGGTAGGCATCAACGGCTTTGGCCGCATCGGCCGGCTGGTATTGCGTGCTGCCTGGGACTGGCCCGGGCTGGAGTTTGTGCAGATCAACGATCCGGCGGCGGATGCGGCGACGCATGCGCACCTGTTGAACTTCGATTCGGTGCACGGGCGCTGGTCGCATGAGGCGACTGCGGAGGGTGATGCCATCCTCATTGATGGCAGGGCTGTGCGGTTGACCGCCAACCGCGCCATTGCCGACACCGATTGGTCCGGCTGTGATGTCGTCATCGAGGCTAGCGGCAAGATGACGGCGTCGGAAAAGCTGCAGCCCTATCTCGATCAAGGGGTGAAGCGTGTCGTGGTGAGTGCGCCCGTGAAGGAAAAAGGCGTGCTCAACGTGGTGATGGGCGTAAATGATCATCTCTTCAATCCTGCCGAGCATCGCCTGCTGACGGCCGCCTCGTGCACGACCAATTGCCTTGCACCCGTCGTGAAAGTGATTCACGAAAAGCTGGGCATCCGTCACGGCTCCATCACCACGATTCATGACCTTACCAATACGCAGAGCCTGCTCGACCAGCCGCACAAGGATTTGCGTCGTGCTCGCGCGTCGCTGATGAGCCTGATTCCGACATCGACCGGGTCGGCGACCGCCATTGCGGAAATCTTTCCGGAGCTGCGCGGACGCCTGAATGGCCATGCGGTGCGCGTGCCGCTGGCGAATGCTTCGCTCACCGATTGCGTGTTCGAGGTGGAGCGGGCGACCACCGTGGGCGAGGTGAATGCCTTCCTCAAGGCGGCCGCGGAAAACGAGCTGAAGAACATTCTCGGCTATGAAGAGCGCCCGCTGGTCTCGGTGGATTACTGCACCGACCCGCGCTCGTCCATCATCGATGCGCCTTCGACCATGGTGGTGAACGGTACGCAGGTGAAAATCTATGCCTGGTACGACAACGAGTGGGGCTACTCCAATCGCCTTGCTGAACTGGTGCGCAAGGTAGGCGCTGCCTGAGGCCGGTATCACGCATGAGTCCGTTGTCACGACTGTCGCCGGAGGTTCGCCAGTATCTGCTGGTGACGGGCAATTACTGGGCGTTTACGCTCACCGACGGCGCCCTGCGCATGCTGGTGGTGCTGCATTTCCATGCGCTGGGCTACACGCCGCTGCAGATTGCGGCGCTGTTCCTGTTTTACGAAATCTTCGGTGTGGTGACCAATCTGGTGGGCGGTTATCTCGGCGCACGTCTCGGCCTCAATCGCACCATGAACATCGGTCTGGGGTTGCAGGTCGGTGCGCTGCTCATGCTTACGGTGCCTGCGGCCCTGCTCACCATTCCCTGGGTGATGGCGGCGCAGGCGCTGTCGGGCATTGCCAAAGACCTGAACAAGATGAGCGCCAAAAGCAGCATCAAGCTGCTGGTGCCTGATGGCAAACAGGGCTCGCTCTACCAATGGGTGGCCCTTCTTACCGGCTCCAAGAATGCCCTGAAAGGCGTTGGCTTTTTCATGGGCGGCGCGCTGCTGGCGCTGTGCGGTTTTGCCGGGGCAGTATTGCTGATGGCCACCGTGTTGGCGTTGATCTGGCTGGCCAGTCTGTACCTGTTGAAAAAGGATCTGGGCAAGGCGAAGGCCAAGCCGAAATTCCGTGACCTGTTGTCACAAAGTCGTGCCATCAACATCCTGTCGGCGGCACGTCTGTTTTTGTTCGGTGCCCGTGATGTCTGGTTTGTGGTGGCGCTACCGGTCTATCTCGCCACGGTGTTTGGCTGGAGTTTCTGGCAGGTCGGCGGTTTCCTCGCCATCTGGGTAATCGGCTATGGTGGCGTGCAGTCGCTGGCGCCGCTCGTCACCGGCAAGGCCAGGGGACATGTGCCGGACGGGCGGGCGGCACTGGGCTGGGCAGCCCTGCTGGCGCTGGTGCCGGGCCTGATGGCGGTGGCACTGACGCTGGAGTGGCAGGTGCCGGTGGTGGTGATCGGCGGCCTGCTGTTGTTTGGCGCCATCTTTGCGGTGAACTCGTCGCTACACAGTTACCTGATCGTGTCTTATGCACGTGAGGACGGCGTGTCGCTGGATGTGGGCTTTTACTACATGTCCAATGCGATGGGGCGTCTGCTGGGCACGGTGCTGTCCGGAGCGGTGTTCCAGGCGTACGGGCTGGCGGCCTGCCTATGGATGTCGTGTGGCTTTGTCGTGCTGACGGCGCTGATTTCGGTGTTCCTGCCGCGACATCATCGCCCGTCGCCGGCGACCTGATTGAC
This sequence comes from Gammaproteobacteria bacterium, assembly GCA_046566745.1. GTDB lineage: Bacteria > Pseudomonadota > Gammaproteobacteria > Pseudomonadales > Moraxellaceae > UBA2031. The sequence goes on along the minus strand of JBKHWB010000004.1, from coordinate 6,204 downwards.
CCGGCTTCGCCCCCTCGCTACTGTTCGCCCTCATTCTCCTGCCCGGGTGAGCTGCCATGGCCCGCAAACGTACCGCCATTGATTTCGAGAAGGCCCTTGCCGAGCTGGAGGCACGTGTGCACCAGCTGGAGAGTGGTGACCTGAGCCTGGAGGCCGCCCTGAAGGCCTTCGAGGAAGGCATCAGCCTGACCCGTGACTGCCAGCAGGCCCTGACCGAGGCCGAGCAGAAGGTGCAGTTGCTGCTGGAGCGCTCTGACGGCAGCACTGAGCGCACCGATTTTTTCGAGGATACGGATGACGATGCCTGAGTCGTCTTCGCTCCTGCAGGTGACGCAGGCTGACATGCCCGGCCTGCTGGCCGCCTTTCTGGCGGCCCGCAATCCGCTGGCCGCAAGGCTGTCAGAGGCGATGCGCTACGCCGTCATGAATGGCGGCAAGCGCGTGCGCCCGGCACTGGCCTTCGGGGCGGCACAGGCGGCGGGTGGCGAGGCGCGGCAGGCTGCATCGGCAGCGATTGCTGTCGAACTGGTCCATTGCTATTCGCTGGTGCATGACGACTTGCCCTGCATGGACGATGACGACCTGCGCCGGGGCGTGCCCACCTGTCACAAGGCCTTTGACGAAGCCACGGCATTGCTGGCGGGCGATACCCTGCAGGCACTGGCCTTCCTGGCGCTGGCCGAAGGCGGCCTGGCGGCCTCTGACACGGCCGAGCAGTTGCGAGTGCTGGCCACAGCCGCCGCCGACATGGCGGTGGGTCAGGCGCTGGATCTGGCCGGAGAGGGCCAGTCGCTCGATCTCGCGGCGCTGGAGCGCATCCACCGTCACAAGACCGGTGCCCTGATCCGTGCCAGCGTGGCGCTGGGCGCCATTGCGGGTGGGGCTGATGCCGTCGCTCGCCGGGCGCTGGACACCTTTGCCGACCGGCTGGGTCTGGCCTTTCAGGTGCATGATGATGTGCTGGACGTGATCGGCGATCCCTTGCGTATCGGCAAGAAGGCGGGGGCGGATGCAGCGCTCAGCAAATCCACCTATCCGGCGCTGCTGGGTCTGGCCGAGGCGCAGGCGCTGGCCATCCGCCTGCATGACGAGGCTGTCGCCGCGCTTGCCCCGCTGGGAGTGGCGGCCGACCCGTTGCGCGAGCTGGCCGACTTTCTGGTGGCGCGTGACCACTGATTCCCGGCGGATTGCGGTTTGACAACGTTCCACCGCGACCGCTGCACGGTATAATCGCGCACCCTGCCAGGATGCTGCGATGTTCACCGAGATCCCCCGCCAACGCCCCGATACGCCCCTGCTGGATCAGGTTGCCACGCCGGACAAGCTGCGCGAGCTGCCGCCCGAGGCGTTGCCCGAGCTGGCCAACGAGCTGCGCGAGTACCTGCTCTGGTGCACGGGCCAGACTGGCGGCCATTTCGGCGCAGGCCTGGGTGTCGTTGAGCTGACCATCGCCCTGCACTACGTTTACAACACGCCGTCGGACCGGCTGGTGTGGGATGTGGGCCACCAGGCCTACCCCCACAAGATTCTCACTGGCCGCAAGGAGCGCATGCTGACCATGCGCCAGAAGGACGGCCTGGCCGCGTTCCCCAATCGGGCGGAGTCCGAGTACGACACCTTCGGTGTCGGTCATTCCTCCACGTCGATTTCGGCGGCACTCGGCATGGCGCTCGGCGCGCGCATGAGTGGCAGCCAGCGCAAGGTGTGTGCTGTCATCGGGGATGGCGCCATCACCGCCGGCATGGCCTTCGAGGCCCTGAATGATGCCGCGCACAACGGCGCCAACATGCTGGTGATCCTGAATGACAACGGCATGTCGATTTCCAAGAACGTCGGCGGCCTTTCGAATTATTTTGCACGCATCTGGTCCAGCAAGACCTATATCGCCCTGCGTGAAGGCGGCAAGCGCGTGCTCTCGGCCATGCCGGCTACGCTCAATTTTGCCCGTCGCACGGAAGAGAGCATGAAGCACCTGGTGAATTCGCCGGGCGCGCTGTTCGAGAGCATCGGCTTTAACTATGTCGGCCCCATCGACGGACACGATCTGGAGACACTGGTCGATACCATCTCCAACCTGCGCGATGCCCCGGGTCCGCAGCTGCTGCATGTCTACACCACCAAGGGCAAAGGCTTTGCGCCGGCAGAGGCCGATCCGATCGGCTATCACGCCATTACCAAGATTGCGCCGGCCGCCGAGCGCGAGCAGCCGTTGGCCCCGGTCGTGAAAAAGCCGAAATACTCGGATGTGTTCGGTGACTGGCTCTGTGACATGGCGGCCGCCGATCCACGTTGCGTCGGCATTACGCCGGCCATGTGCGAAGGCTCCGGGATGGTGAAATTTGCCGAGCAGTTTCCCGAGCGCTATCACGATGTCGCGATTGCCGAGCAGCATGCGCTCACGCTGGCGGCCGGCATGGCCTGCGAAGGCCAGAAGCCGGTGGTAGCCATCTATTCGACGTTCCTGCAGCGTGGCTACGACCAGCTCGTGCATGACATTGCCCTGCAGGATCTTGACGTGACCTTCGGCATCGACCGTGCCGGCCTGGTGGGCGAAGACGGGCCGACACATGCCGGCGCTTACGACTACGCCTACATGCGCACGATTCCGAACATGGTCATCATGGCGCCGTCGGACGAGAACGAGTGCCGCCAGATGCTGTACACGGCCTTCGAGCACAAGGGGCCGGCGGCGGTGCGCTATCCGCGTGGCACGGGGCCGGGAGTCGTCATCGAAAAAGCCATGACGGCGCTGCCCCTGGGCGAGGGCGTGCTGCGCCGCAAGGGCGAGCGGGTCGCCATACTTTCGTTTGGTTCCATGCTGACGCCGTCGCTCGTTGCCGCGGGCGTGCTCAATGCCAGCGTGGCCGACATGCGTTTCGTGAAGCCGCTGGACGAAGCACTGGTGCGACAGCTGGCCACCTCCCATGACGTGCTCGTGACGGTGGAAGAACATGCCGTGATGGGAGGCGCCGGTTCTGCCGTCAACGAGTTCCTGGCGCGCGAAGGCCTGCTGGTGCCGGTGCTGAACCTGGGGATTCCCGATGCCTTCATCGAGCACGCCTCGCATGCCGAAATGCTGTCGGCGTGCGGTCTCGATGCGCAGGGTATCGAGGCTGCCGTGCGTGCCCGCCTGCAGAGTCTGAAAGCGGGATGAAGTGCCCGCGGTAGGTCCACGCTCTGAAAATGCCGGTGCGTGTTCGACAGAAAGCCGGGTGTATGGCCCGGGCGATCCACTAAAGTCCGTGTTCGCCACAAGGGAGAGTGGCGCTTTTCGTTCGGGTGGCGCAAGGGAATGCTCAATCCAGTCAGTTCAGATCGTTTGATGGCGTGTGATGCGCCATTTTGCTTTTTCACATTTCTTCTTGTCGTGCATTTGATAACCCGACGGACAGGTGAGTCCTGCCGGGTGCCTGATCGTTCAAATTTACGGAGTGTTGTCATGAGGGAGGGGCTTGCGTGGCGCTGACATTTTTCGGGTTCATCGTGACGGGTGATGACTTTGTCCAGTATCAGGGAACGGAGAGGTTTCGCATGAAAGTGGTCGGGGTCCGGTCGGCCGAGCAGGGCATTGTCGCCGCAGTGGACATGGTGAAGGAGGGTGTGCAGTTGATTGAGGTTTGTGGTGGCTTCGGTCCGGTATGGACCGGCAAGATCATCGAGGCCATTGGCGGCATTGTTCCGGTAGGCTCGGTGGGATATGGCCCGGAATCCATCGATAGCATGTATCGCCTGTTTGCCGAATGAACGCACGGCCGCAAGCCGATCATGTTCGTGACGCGTGAGACCGTTGTCCGCTGCATGCACGGCGCCGGGCATTAGCCCTGGCGATCAGTGCTGACGGCGGTCATCCTGCCTGCGTTCCTCTTGCCGCCGTTCGCTATCCCGGCGCTCCTGCGTGCGGCGATCCGAGTAGCGATAAATGTGCTCGTCTGGCGTATTGGCAGCGCTGGCCTGCCGTGTCGGATCAAGATGATCGCGGATGTAAATGGCGGCAGCCACCTCGGCTTGCTGGTGGGTTCGGTACGGGCCCTCCTGCGTGCCTTCGCGGGTGGTGAAGTAAAACAGGCCGTTTTCGCAACTGACGCGCTCGCTGCGGAAATGCAGACGGTTAACAATGTCACTCTGGCGCATGCTCATGATCACGTCCTCCGTAATGGAAGTGCATGAGTCAAGTGTAGCGAGTCGTTAAGTTGTTGCCGGTAGCGGGTCGTGAGTGAGGGCGGGACGCTGATGAACGGCAGGCGCGCCGTCCGGGAGCATCTGAAAAGTCAGGCGCTTATTCCTTGTCCAGCATGTGCCCGAGCTTGCCGCGCTTGGTATCAAGGTACTGCTCGTTGTGCGGATTGCGCCCGGTCATCAGCGGGACGCGCTCCACCACGGTAATGCCGTGTGCCTCAAGGGCGGCCACCTTGCGCGGATTGTTGGTCATCAGGCAAACGCTTTTGACGCCGAGATGGGCCAGCATGTCTTCGCACATCGAATATTCGCGCAGGTCCGGGGCAAAGCCCAGTTGCTCGTTGGCCTCGACGGTGTCGGCGCCTTCATCCTGCAGGTGGTAGGCGCGGATCTTGTTGAGCAGGCCGATGCCGCGGCCCTCCTGGCGCAGGTACAGGATGACGCCGCGTCCGGCCTCGGCCACTCGCTGCATGGCACCTTCCAGTTGCGGTCCGCAGTCGCAGCGCAGGCTGCCGAAGCCGTCACCGGTCAGGCATTCTGAGTGCACCCGCATCAGCACGGGCTGGCCATCGTCCACGTTCCCCATGACCAGGGCGACATGTTCCTTCCCCGTCTCCGGATCTTCGAAGGCGTGGATCATGAAGGTGCCATGGCGGGTAGGCAGGCGGGAGGCGGCAACGAAAGCGACTGACACGGACAGCTCCCGTGGGTAGGGGGCGAGCATTGTAGCAAACCCGGCGGTCAGGAACAGGCCGTGTTCGGGAACACTGTGTTGCGCCCTCAGCGGGCGGTCAGCCGGATGCGGTTTTGCTCATGCTGCAGGTTTACGCGGGACAGGAAGGTCATTCCCAGCAGGATGGGGGCGTCGTCGCGGCTCTCGCGCACAGTGGCGACCACGTTGCGGACCGTGATGGGCCCGACCTGGACACTGCCCAGGGTCACCACCCAGCCCTCGATGGCACCACCGGCTGTCATGATGCCGGTCCTTTCGCCCAAGCGCTTGTAGTCGAGTCCGATGGCGCGCGCCTCGCTGGTCGTCAGGGAGACTGTGTTGGCGCCGGTGTCGACCAGGAACTGTACGACGCGACCGTTGATCTGGCCACTGGTGATGAACTGCCCGTTGGCATTCATGCCGATGTCGACACTGGGAGCCGCCTCGCGCTGGCCAATGCCGCCTGTGTCCTTGCCCATGCCCAGCCGGGTTTCCCGCTTGTTGATGCGGAGTAGTGTGTCCTGTCGTGTCACGTCGAGGACGGTGACGCCCCCGGCGCTTTCACCCGGAGCCAGCATGTGCTGCTGGCCGTCGATCCTGAGCAGCGCCTTCTGCCCCAGAAGGCCGATCACGGTCACATGCGGATCATCGCGGCTGGCCAGCACGTGGCTGGCCAGGGACAGCAGGAGCAGGAGGGGAATCAGAGCCTTCATCAGCTTCCTCGGCAGCAAAAGGGCATGGGGCGCCCTGCTCAGAACACCAGGCGCAGGCCATACAGGACGGCCCCCGCCAGCACGCCGGCCACCAGGTCATCCAGCATGATGCCCAGCCCGCCATGCACTTTCCTGTCCAGATACCCGATAGGCCAGGGCTTGGCAACATCGAACAGGCGGAACAGGGCAAAGCCGGCCAGCAGCCACAGAAGGCTGGGGGCATCCCATGCCAGTACCGGCACCAGCGGGGTCAGGGCCAGCCACTGGCCGGCAAACTCGTCCCAGACGATGCGACCGTCATCATGCACCTGCAGCGCCTTGGCGGCATGGTCGCAGATCACGATTCCGGCAAGCGAGGCGACAGCCACCAGGACGAGATAGGCGGGCAGGGTCAGCAGCGCCAGTAGCGGGAACAGCAGGACTGCCAGCAGGGAGCCGAAGGTGCCGGGGGCTTTGGGGGCGAGGCCGCTGCCAAAGCCGAAAGCCAGCAGTTGCAGGGGGTCGCGCAGGTCGGGTTTGTTCATGGGGCGGCCTTGCCTGGATGAGCGATCAGGATGTCAGAAATGGTTGTAGCCGGCGACGGGCATGTCCACCGGGTGGCCA
>JBKHWB010000003.1:0-60563 GCA_046566745.1 Gammaproteobacteria bacterium | reverse complement strand
CATCGAGGTGGTCGAGCATGCCTGCAACATCTCCTCGCTGATGATGGGCGAGACGGTCGAGAACGTGGCCGGCGGCATCGACACCTACTCCATGATCCAGCCGCTGGGCGTCTGCGTTGGCATCACCCCGTTCAATTTCCCGGCCATGATCCCGCTCTGGATGTTTCCGCTCGCCATCGCCTGCGGCAACACTTTCGTGCTGAAGCCCTCCGAGCAGGACCCGATGACCCCGACCCGACTGGCCGAACTTTTCCTCGAAGCCGGCGCGCCAAAGAACGTGCTGCAAGTCGTACACGGCGGCCAGGATCAAGTGAACCAGTTGCTGTCCCATCCGGATGTGCATGCCATCTCCTTCGTGGGCTCGGCCCCGGTAGCCGAACACATCTACAAGACCGGCACCCAGCACCTGAAGCGCGTGCAGTGTTTTGCCGGTGCCAAGAACCACATGGTGGTGATGCCCGATGCACAGCCACAGCAGGTCATCAACAACCTGATCGGCGCCTCCTGCGGGGCGGCTGGTCAGCGCTGCATGGCCATTTCCGTCGCCGTGCTGGTGGGTGAGGCCAAAAACCTCATTCCTGGCTTGGCGGAATCGTTCAAGTCCTTACGTCCCGGCATCTGGAACGATGCAGGCGCCGCCTATGGCCCCGTCATCTCGGCCAAAGCCAAGGCCCGCATCCTCGACCTGATCCGTCAGGGCAAGGAAGAAGGCGCCACCTGCCAATTCGATGGCAGCCTGATCACGGTGCCGGAATTTCCGGAAGGCAACTGGGTCGGCCCTACACTGTTCACTGGCGTAAAACCGGACATGACCATCTACCGTGAAGAAATCTTCGGACCGGTACTGCTCACCATTGAAGTGGAAACGCTGGAGGAAGCAATTGCGCTGATCAATGCCAACCCTTACGGCAACGGCTGTTCCATCTTCACCGGCAGCGGCGCCGCGGCACGCAAGTTCCAGCATGAAATCGAAGTCGGCCAGGTCGGCATCAATGTACCGATTCCGGTCCCGCTGCCCTTCTTCTCCTTCACCGGCTGGAAGAAATCCTTCCTCGGCGACCTGCACGCTTATGGCAAGCAGGCGGTGCGCTTCTATACCGAAACCAAAACCATCACCGCGCGCTGGTTTGATGAAGACATTCCGCATCACGCCCCCAACATGACCATTTCCATGAAATGATCACAACCATGTAGGAGCGGACTTTTACTTGTGGCTGGTAGAGTACAGCGGCGATTTATTACTAACGGAAATGCCCGTCGCAGCCATGTCCACTCCCACAATAACCGACGCATAAAAATGAACTTTGACCTGACCGACGACCAGAAGGCCTTTGTGCAGACCGCCCGCGCGTTTGCCGAGGCCGAACTCGCACCAAATGCCGCCCGCTGGGATGCCGAGCATCACTTTCCGGTGGACGTCATCCGCCGGGCCGGCGAGCTGGGCTTTTGCGGCATCTACTCGGACACGGCATGCGGTGGCCTCGGCCTGAGCCGCCTGGACGCCGCCCTGATCTTCGAACAGCTGTCGCAAGGCTGCACCGCCACCACCGCGTTCATCACCATCCACAACATGTGCACCTGGATGGTGACGCGCTTTGGCAACGACGCGCAGAAAGCCGAATTCGGGGGGCGTCTCACCAGTGGCGAACTGCTGGCCAGCTACTGCCTGACCGAACCCGGCGCCGGTAGCGATGCCGCCTCCCTGAAAACGCGTGCGACCCGTGACGGCGATGACTATGTTCTGAACGGCAGCAAGATGTTCATCTCCGGCGCCGGCGCCACCGACATGCTCGTGGTAATGGCGCGGACCAGCGACAACGGCGCGCGAGGCATTTCCACTTTCATCGTCCCGGCCAACACACCCGGCGTAAGCTTCGGCAAGAACGAAGACAAGATGGGATGGAATGCCCAGCCCACTCGCGCCATCGTCTTCGAGAATGCGCGCATTCCAGCGCGCTACCGCATCGGCGAGGAAGGCCAGGGCTTCACCTTTGCCATGAAAGGGCTTGACGGTGGCCGCCTCAACATCGCCTCCTGCTCGCTCGGCACGGCGCAGGCGGCACTGCGTGCCGCACACCGTTACCTGCAGGAACGCCAGCAGTTTGGCAAGGCTCTGGCCGACTTCCAGGCTTTGCAGTTCCGCCTGGCGGACATGGCAACTGATCTGCAGGCGGCGCGACTGATGGTATATCACGCGGCCAGCCGACTGGATGCCAGTGATGCCGACGCCACCCTGCACTGCGCCATGGCCAAACGGTTTGCCACCGACGCCTGCTTCACGGTCTGCAACGAAGCGCTGCAACTGCATGGCGGCTATGGCTACCTGCGTGACTTCCCGCTCGAGCGCATGGTGCGCGATGTCCGCGTGCACCAGATTCTGGAAGGCACCAACGAAATCATGCGCCTCATCGCGGCACGCAAACTGCTGGAAAAAGACACGCTGTAATTATTTTTTTTTTGGGGGGGGGAACGGCCTCAGCGTGGGAACAGTTTGCCCTTGTTGTAGGAGCACCGTGTTGTGGGAGCGGCTTTGCCCTTGTGGTACGCAGAGCGCAGCCGCGAATCGGATAGTGTTCACCCCGCAAACCCGTAGCTGAACCCGCTCCAACTGAAATCTGACTAGCGAGGACAACAACAATGAACACGATCGCCTTCTTTGGCTGCGGCAATATGGGCGCCCCCATGGCACGCAACCTGCTCAAGGCCGGCTTCACGGTGCAGGTATTTGATCTCAACCCGGCACTGACCGCACCGCTGGCAGAGAATGGCGCCATTGTCACTGACGCTCCTGCAGATACCATTGCCGGTGCCGATGTCGTCATCACCATGCTGCCGCATGATGCTGCCGTGCTGGGCCTGTATATCAACGGGGAAACCGGGCTGCTGGATTATCTGTCTGCCGACATGCTGGTGATTGATTGCTCCACCACCTCGCCCGAGTGCGCCCGCAAGGTATCGGCCGCCGCCCACGCCCGCAACATCGCCATGATTGATGCCCCGGTGTCCGGTGGTGTGGCTGGCGCGGCGGCAGGCACGCTGAGCTTCCTCTGTGGCGGCAGCGCCGACGATGTCGAACGCGCACGCCCCTTCCTGTCCGTCATGGGCAAGAACATCATGCATGCCGGCCCGGCCGGGGCCGGTGCAGTCGCCAAGATCTGCAACAACATGCTGCTGGCCGTGCACATGATCGGCACCTGCGAGGCACTGCAGATGGGTGTCGACAACGGACTGGACCCGAAGGTGCTCTCGGACATCCTGCTGAAGAGCTCGGGCCGTAACTGGTCGCTGGAACTCTATAACCCTTGGCCGGGCGTAATGGACAATGTCCCCGCCTCGCGCGAGTACGCCGGTGGATTCCAGGTCGACCTGATGAACAAGGACCTGGGACTGGCCATGGAAGCAGCGTTGCACAGCAAATCCGACACCCCGATGGGCGCGCTGGCCAAGCAGCTGTATGGCCTGCATGCCACCCACGGCAACGGCAAGCTGGACTTCTCCTCCATCATCAAGCTGCTGCAGCACTGACTGTCAGAAAACACCCTCATCCTGGCCCCTGCCTGCCTATGCAGCAGCGGGCCAAGGACGGAGAATACGCGGCTTCCGTTTCCGATCCGTGAGGCATCCGTGGCGCTGTCCAACGCAGCAAAGGCCGACTTCTACCTGGTCATCGTGACCCTGCTGGCCGCCATCAGCTGGATTTTCTCGCGCGAAGCCGTACTGCTGATGCCACCCCTGCTGTTCATGTCCCTGCGCTTCCTGCTCGCCGGCCTGCTGCTGGGCGCCATCGGTTACCGCGAGCTGTCCCTTTTAACCGGAGAAGCCTGCAAGCGCGCCATGAAGGTGGGGCTGGTGTTCGGTGCCGGCATGAGCTGCTGGGTCATGGGCCTGTTCCTGGGAACGCATGTGGGGGAAGGCGCCTTCCTGACCAGCCTCGGCGTCGTGCTCGTCCCCATCATTTCACGTGTGGTGTTCGGCGAGCACCAGCCGCGCAGCATCTGGTATGCCCTGCCCGTGGCCACGGCCGGTCTCGCCCTGCTCTCGCTCAAGAACGGCTTCCAGCCGGAGGTCGGCCAGATTTTCTACGTGGTGGCAGCCGCCATTTTCGCGCTCTATTACACGCTGAATACCCACGCCGCCAACACACAGCAAGTAAGCACCGCCGACGGCAACGTGCAGCACCGGGAAAAGATTCCCGCCCTGCCCCTCACCGCCATCGTGCTGACCACCGTTGGCCTGCTGACCACCATACTGTCGCTGGCGCTTGAGCCTTGGCAACCGACCTTCCTGAACTTCACGGCAGAAATGGCCGGCTGGATTCTGGCCAGTGTGGTGCTGGGCAGTGCGGCCCGCTTCCTGCTGCAGACGCATGCCCAGAGCCTGTCCAACCACTCCCACGGCGTGGTCATTCTCGTCATCGAACCGGTCTGGGTGGCCTTGCTGGCTGCCGGCTGGTTTGGTGAAACCATGACCGCCACCCAACTGGCCGGATGCGCGCTGATCTTTGCCTCACTGCTCATCAATCGCGCCGGACTGCTCAAGCAGTGGCTGAAAAGCCTGTTCTAGGCTTCCTCAGTCTCTTCCTCGCTTTGCTGCAAGTCCCACATGCGGGCATACAGGCCATCCTGTGCCAGCAGTTCGCGGTGCGCGCCACGCTCGACAATGCGCCCTTGCTCCATGACCAGGATTTCATCGGCCTCCACGACGGTGGACAACCGGTGCGCAATGATGAGCGTCGTACGGTCGGCGGATATCGAGAACAGCTCGTCCTGAATGGCTTTCTCGGTCTTGGAGTCCAGCGCCGACGTCGCCTCGTCAAATATCAGGATGGGCGGATTCTTGAGGATGGTGCGGGCAATCGCCACGCGCTGCTTTTCGCCGCCGGACAGCTTCAGTCCGCGCTCGCCCACCGTCGTCTCCCAGCCATCCGGCAGGCTTTCGATGAACGACAGGATGTGCGCCGACCGGGCCGCCTCGATGACCTCCTCGCGCGATGCCTGAGGACGGCCATAGGCGATGTTGTAGTAGATCGTGTCGTTAAACAGCACGGTGTCCTGCGGCACGATGCCTATATGCGCCCGTAACGAGGCCTGCGTCAGCTCGCGAATATCCCGTCCATTCACCCGGACCGCGCCCCGGTTCACGTCATAGAAGCGGAACAACAGGCGCGAGAGTGTCGACTTGCCTGCTCCCGAACTGCCCACCACGGCTACCGTACGTCCCGCCGGAATCGTGAAACTCACTCCATGCAGGATCTGCCGCTTCTCGTCATAGCCAAAATCCACCTCACTGAACTCGACCGAGGCCGATGCAGTGGCCAGTGGAACGGCATCCGGCCTGTCCTTGATGTCAGCCTCTTCGCGCATCAAACTGAACATTTTTTCCATGTCCGTCAGCGCCTGCTTGATTTCACGATAGGCCATGCCAAGAATGTTGAGCGGCGCATATAACTGGATCAGGAAGGCGTTCACCGCCACCAGATCGCCCAGTGTCATGGTGCCCTGCGCCACACCATCCGCTGCCAGCCACACCAGCATGGTGATGCCGATCGCGATGATGCCGGACTGTCCGCTGTTCAGGATGCCGATCGAGTACTCGTTCTGGATGGCCGATTTTTCCCACTTCAGCATGGACTCGTCATAGCGGTCCGCCTCGAAACGCTCATTGCCGAAGTACTTCACCGTTTCATAATTCAACAGGGAATCGACGGCCCGCGTATTGGCCTTCGAGTCCAGTTCATTCATCGCACGGCGGGTCTGTGTACGCCACTCGGTCACGACGATCGTGAACCCTGTGTAGACCACGATGGTACCCAGCGTCACCACCGCAAACCGCCAGTCATACAGCGTCACCAGGATCACGGTAATCATGGTGATTTCGAGAATGGTCGGCAGGATGTTGAACAGCATGAAGCTGAGCAGCGAACCGATGCCGCGTGTACCGCGCGAAATGTCGCGTGTCACCCCGCCCGTCTGGCGATTGATGTGGTAACGCTGTGACAGCTGATGCAGATGATTGAAGGTTTCCAGCGCCACCCGGCGGATGGCCCCCTGCGCCACCTTGGCGAAAACGGCATCCCGCAGCTCACCAAACGCCGTCGATGCCAGCCGCAAGACGCCATAGGCCACGATCAGCGCTACCGGCACCAGCAGCAGCGCCTGCGGCTTGGCCGTCAGATGATCGACAATGTCCTTGAGCAGCAGCGGTATCCAGACCGTCGCCACCTTGGCCAGCACCATGAAGCCCAGCGCCAGGATGACACGGGCCTTGTAACGCCAAAGATAGGGAAACAGGGTTTTGAGGGTTTGCCAATCACTGCGCTGCAGGGGGGGGGAATCGGACGGCTCGGGGGACATGTGACGCATGACGGGCTCCTGTGACCCCGCCATGATGGCGGCTACGCCGGGAATATCAACTGGCCAACACGGCATTTCCCCTTCGCCCACCGCAGACACCTACTCCCCGATGGCCACCAGCCCAGTTGACACAGGCGTCCTTCGTGCAGCGTACGGAAGAGGCAATAAGCCAGGATTGCCGTGTCATCGCCAATTCCTCTGTCCACCAGGCCCTGCAAAGACTGAAAAACCGTCTAGGCTCTATGCATGCAGATCTGAACTGGATTGGTAATGCGTCCTGCCCAACTACTGATCATGGGACTCCTTTTTGGCGCCACCCCTACCCAGGGCGCAACACAGGAAGAACTCCTGTCGATGTCCCTTGACGAGCTGGTGAGCCTGGACGTCAGCATCGCCACCGGCACGCCAAAATCCCTGCGCACGACACCAGGAGCCACCAGCATAATCACCGCCGCCGAGCTTGAGTCGATGGGCGCCCAGGACATCGACGAAGCACTGGAAATGGTGCCGGGACTCCATGTCTCCCACAGCAGTTTCATTTATGCGTCGCGCTACTTCATCCGCGGCATTGTCTCCACCTACAACCCCCACACCCTGCTTCTGGTGAACGGCATTCCCCAGACCAGCCTCTTCACGGGTGACCGCGGCGAGCGCATGGTGGCCATGACGGGGCTACCCGTCAGCATGATCGAACGCATCGAGATCATTCGCGGTCCGGGTTCTGCCGTTTACGGTGCCGACGCCTTTGCCGGCGTCATCAACATCATCACGCGCAAAGCCGGGAACGCCCCGCGCGGACAGGCAACCGTTTCCCACGGCAGCTTCGATACCGGCCGGGCCTCCGTCATGCAGAATGCTGCACTGGGACCTGTGCAAGCGCTTTTATCGCTGGCTGTTGGCAAAAGCGAGGGCGACAACCCGGTCATCGCCAGCGACCTCCAGTCCAGCCTGGATACCTTGTTCGGTACCTCAGCCTCCCTTGCGCCCGGCCCCGCCAACCTGGCCTGGGAGAACCTCGACATCCGAAGCGACCTGCAATGGGACGACTTCCTGCTTCGCCTGTCCTGGCGGCGCAGCGAAGGCGAAACCGGACAGGGAATCAACGAATCGCTGGACCCGGCTGCCCGATTTCCTCACCATCATGGCACCGTTGACCTCACCTGGAGCGATCCGTATCGCTGGGCCCACTGGCAGCCCGAGATCCAGCTCAGCTACCTGTACAGCGACTTCCGCAACCCGACCTATATACGCCAGTACCCGCCCGGCGCGTTCGGCGGCCTGTTCCCCGACGGCATGCTGCAAAAACCCGAGCTATCGGAAGAGAACGCCAGAATAAACGTAACAGCCCTCTACACTGGTCTGGATGGCCACCGCATCCGGATCGGGGCCGGGTCCTACTGGGGCGACATCTTCAAGACCACCGACGCCATCAACTATCAGCTGGTACCGGGAAATCCGATTCCCCAGCCCGTGCCCCTCCATGAGGTCAGCGACACGCCCGAAGCCTTTCTGCCGGAAAACCAGCGCACCGCCCACCACGTGTTTGTTCAGGATGAATGGCAACTTGCCAACGACTGGGAACTGACCGCCGGCATTCGCCACGATGACTATTCCGACATCGGCGGCGCTACCAATCCCCGCCTTGCGCTCGTCTGGTCGCCCCGGCAAGACCTGACCACCAAGCTGATGTACGGCGAAGCCTTCCGTCCGCCTGCCTTCTTCGAGCTCTACGCCCGCAACAACCCGGTTGCACTCGGCAATCCGCAACTGAAACCGGAAAAACTGAAAAGCGCGGAGTTGGCCCTGAGCTGGGAGCCGATGTCCTCGCTGGTATGGGATCTCAATCTTTACACTTTCCGCATTCATGACTTCATCGACTTCGTCGACGATCCGGGCAGTAACACCTTTACCGCCCAGAATACCGGTCGCATCCGCGGCAATGGTGTGGAAACGGAGTTGCGCCACCAACTCCGCGACAACCTGCAACTGCTGGTGAATTACAGCTATCAGCACGCGCGCGACCAGGATACGGATGCCCCGCTGGGCCTTGCGCCGGACACAGATGCAAGCCTGAGATTGAGCTGGCGCCCCGGAACACGGTGGCAGGTCACCCCACAGGCCGTCTGGCTGGGCCCCACCCGCCGCCCTGCCGGCGACACACGCCAGCGCCTGGACGGCCATGCCACACTGGATCTGACTGTTCGCCACCAGTGGCGACCAAAGATTGCCCTCACGCTGGTCATCCGCAACCTGTTCGATGCCGACGCAAGGGAAGCCAGCCGCGGCCCGGAAGGCTCCCAGACCCGTGCAGCCATCCCGGACGATCTGCCCCAGGCCAGTCGCAGCGCCACCCTGCAGGCGACGGCACACTGGTAGCAACCGGACTGGCCAGACCGGGATCACCTGCTAGGCTTTCAGGACCCCCACCCTGACAAGGAGTCAGACCATGGCCAAAAAAACAGCAAGCGACAGCAGCATTGCGCGTGTCACGGAAGTCATTTCCACCTCTGACAAGAGTTTTGAAGACGCCGTCAGCAACGGCATCAAGCGTGCATCGAAGACACTGCGAGGCATTCGTGGTGCATGGGTCAAGGAAATGAAAGTGGACGTGGACGATGGCAACGTCACCCGTTACCGGGTCGATATGCTCGTGACGTTCGTCGTAGAGGAATGAGCGCACATCCGGCCCGCCACAATCCGGCGAGACCAGTGCTTGCGCACCACGCCGCACTGAAAAGAAAAAGCCTGCGTGGATCGCAGGCTTTTTCACCGGAATGGCGTCCCCACGGGGATTCGAACCCCGGTTACCGCCGTGAAAGGGCGATGTCCTAGGCCTCTAGACGATGGGGACAAAACGCGATCAGAAAGATGGTGGAGCTAAGCGGGATCGAACCGCTGACCTCTACAATGCCATTGTAGCGCTCTCCCAGCTGAGCTATAGCCCCGGGACGCGCGCAGCGGCAACGCTGCTACACGCGAGTCCGGCATTCTAGTCAGCACCACCCGGGGCGTCAACGACGGCGGCGGCATTCATGTCACGCCACTGCTTTTCCCAGTCTTTGGCCTCCTGCTTGGATACCCCCCCCAGCACCGCAAGCGCGTGACGCAGGCGAGAGCGGGTCATGTCAGGCCCCAGAATGGCCATGGCCTCCATCACCGGCGTGCTCGACGTGGAGCCCGCTATCGCCACGAAGAACGATGGCATGAAATCACGCAGCTTGATACCCATCGTCGTACTGACACGACTGAGCAAGGCACTGATGGCTTCATGGTTCCAGGAACGCAATGCCTCCAGCTCCCACAAGGTAATCTGCAGAATCCGACGCACTTCGTCCGGCGAGAATTTCTTGTGCGCAAAACTTTCCGGCATCACGTTCACCTGACCCGAGAAGAAGAAACCGGCCCAGCCCACCGCATCCGACAGCGTATGGATACGAGGCTGGATCTGCTTCACCACCTGCTCGACATACCCGGGATTGAACGCCCATTTCTGGAAGGCACCCATCAACTCGACCGGAGACATCTCACGCAGCCAGACACTGTTCAGCCAACTCAGCTTTTCCACATCAAATATCGGACCACCCAGCGACACGCGGGTAATATCGAAATGCTCAACCATCTCGTCCAGCGTGAACTTCTCGCGCTCATCCGGCATGGACCACCCCATGCGGCCCAGATAATTCAGCAGAGCCTCGGGCAGGAAGCCCATGCGCTGGTAATACAGGATACTGGTCGGATTCTTGCGCTTGCTCAGCTTGGACTTGTCCGGATTGCGCAGCAGCGGCATATGGCAGAACACCGGCGCCTTCCAGCCAAAATACTGGTACAACAAAACATGCTTGGGACCGGAACTGATCCACTCCTCACCACGGATCACATGCGTGATCTCCATCAGGTGATCATCCACCACATTCGCCAGGTGGTACGTCGGCAGGCCATCCGCTTTCATCAATACCTGCATGTCCACTTCCGACCACGGGATCACGATCTCCCCACGCAGCATGTCCTGTATCCGGCACTCACCCTCGCGCGGCACAATCATGCGGATCACCGCAGGCTCACCGGAGGCCAGGCGACGGGCCACCTCATCCTGGGACAAGTGCATGCAATGGCCGTCATAGCCGACCGCGCCCTTGGCCGCCATCTGCTCGGCGCGCAACGCCTCCAGGCGCTCCGATGTGCAGAAGCAATGGAAGGCATGGCCCTTCTCCACCAACTCGCGTGCATGGGCCTTGTAGATCTCCCCGCGCTCGCTCTGACGGTAAGGCGCATGAGGCCCTCCCACATCCGGCCCTTCCTGCCACTCCAGGCCCACCCACTTCAATGCCGTCAGGATCTGCTCCTCGGAGTCCCGGGTGGAACGCACCTGGTCGGTATCCTCGATACGCAGAATGAACTGACCACCGTGCTGTCGGGCAAAGCACATGTTGAACAGGGCAATGTAAGCAGTGCCCACATGAGGATCACCGGTAGGCGAAGGGGCGATACGGGTACGAACAGTAGTCATCTGGGGGTCCGGGTGACGGCAATCGGAAAACGGGATTATACAGAGGACTGGCCCGGAAACAGAAAGCCCCGCAAGCGGCAGGGCTTTTGACTCAGACAGGAGCGACCTCGTAGGTCACCTCTTCGGAGTCAACCATCTCGAACAGCGAACTGATGAACTCGTCCGTCACCGAATTGGTCCACTCACCCTCGATATCGTCGGTCACCATGGGCTCAAAGGTAAGGTCCAGGAACTGGCCTTCACCGATCTGCAGCACGTCAGCGCCTTCGGAAGTGCTGACAACCTCCCAGTGATCCGGCACATCCATGGTAAGGGTAATGGTCACCGAAAGTTTCTTGCTCATTTCTGACTCCTCATGCGGAAAATGCCGCCCACAACACTTCAACACCCGTGCGCGCGGATGCGGGAGCAAAGCTCCTGTCACGCAGGCAGACACGGGAACAAACCGAACGCTCGGCGGGTACATCACCGGCAGTAACGGGACACAAAGACACACCAACAAAAAAGCCCTGCTGGACTGCCAGGCAGGGCTTTTTCGACATATGGCGGAGAGGGAGGGATTTGAACCCTCGGTAGACTTGCGCCTACGCCTGATTTCGAGTCAGGTACATTCAACCACTCTGCCACCTCTCCGAAGGGCGCAGAAGATAACCGCCCTGCGCCCGCAACTCAAGAGGGAACGCAAAAAATCACAGCGGCACGGTGTCGTCTACGGTGTCGGCTGCGGTGTCAATCACACCGTTCACCTTGTCCAGCGCCGCATCCACCTTGTTTCCGGCAACCGGCACGATGGAAACCACGTCACCCACCAGGCTCACCGTGCCGCCCACGATGCGCATGGGGGTGGTGACGACCTTGGTCAGAAAGCAGCCACTCAACGTGGACGCCAGTGCCGCCACTGCCATCAGGCGCAGAATGCTCTTGTTCATGTCCCTGTACTCCTTGTCAGTTAATACGGATTTGCACCCGCTTCAAAGGCAGTCTGACAGAGGCAAAAGGCATCGGCAAGCCAGCCTCAGTCGAACCTGACACCGATACGGTGGCCAACTTCCTCGTAAGCTTCGACCACGCCGCCCAGCCCTTGGCGGAAACGGTCCTTGTCGAGCTTCTTGCGGGTATCCTTGTCCCAGAGACGGCAGCCATCCGGCGAAAACTCGTCACCCAGCACAATCTCGCCATGGAACAGGCCGAACTCCAGCTTGAAGTCCACCAGCAACATGTTGCCGGCATCAAACACCTGCTTCAGCACCTCGTTGACCTTAAAGGACAATTCCTTCATGCGAGCCAACTGGTCATCCGTGGCCCAGCCGAAGGAGCGCACGTGGTATTCGTTAACCATAGGATCGCCCAGGGCATCGTTCTTGAGGAACAGCTCGAAGGTAGGCGGACTCAGTTCCTTGCCCTCCTCCACGCCAAGACGCTTCACCAGGCTGCCGGCAGCAAAATTGCGCACCACGCACTCCACGGGAATCATGGTCAGGCGCTTCACCAGGGATTCATTATCCGACAGCAGCTTTTCCTGGTGCACCGGAATGCCGGCCGCCGCCAGCTTGTCCATGATGAAGGCATTGAACTTGTTGTTGACCATACCCTTGCGGTCCAGTTGCTCCACCTTCTTGCCGTCAAACGCCGAAGTGTCATTACGGAACAGGATTACCAGACGGTCTGCATCATCCGTGGCATACACGGACTTGGCTTTGCCGGTGTAGAGAAGGTCGCGCTTTTCCATGAAGGTCTCCGAATCAGGGCTTGTCGCCTGGCCAGCGCGCCACGATCGACTCGAACAGCGTCCGGGTCATGGCCTGCGTTGCCAGGGTGTCGTCATCTTTCTGCAGGGTCAGGCTGTAGGACGACTGCCCCCGCGTCACTCGCAACTGGTATGTTGCCTTTTTGCCGTCCGCATCCGCCAGGTTCAGGTAATACTGCGCCAGGCGCTGGTCACGATCCTCAACCCTGACGCCCGCGGCCCGCAGGGCCTGGTCCAGACGGTCCCACACCGAATTGAAATCACCCTTCACGCTCAACAAGGCGTAACCATTACCGTCGACAGTCAGCTCCGGCCGGTCACTGCCTGCCTGCAGGGGTGCCGGCTCCGGCGCCACAGGCGCGTCAGCCATGGCTGGAGGACTTGGCACCTGGAACTTCCCGGGCCATTCGGTGCGGGAGGCGGTCACAGGGGGAATCGGGAACAGCGGCTTGATCTGGCGCGTTTCCACGCCCTCGGGAAAACTGAGCGGCGGCAGGTCCTGCGCATGGAAATAGTCCTCACCCTTGCTGGCGCAACCGGCCACAAGTACGGCCAGTGCCAGAACCCCTAGCTGCGAGCTACGCATCAGGACACAACTCCGGCCTTGCGCAAGGCCGCCTCCACTACCGGACGGCAACCCTCCGACAGCGGGGTAAGCGGCAAACGGATGCCGGTGTCCATGAGCCCCATGGCATGCAGGGCCCACTTCACGGGAATGGGATTGGACTCGATGAACAGGTCCCGGTGCAGATCCTCCAGCGGCGCATTCAGGACTCTCGCATCCTCGGCATTCCCCGCCAGCGCAGCCAGGCACGCCCTGGCCATGGCACCCGGTGCCACATTGGCCGTAACGGAGATATTGCCCTTGGCACCCAGCAGGATGAGCTGCCACGCCGTGGCATCATCGCCCGAATAGACCGCCATGCGGTCACCCACCATGCCGATCAGTTCCTTGCCGCGCTCCAGGTTGCCGGTAGCGTCCTTGATGCCCACGATATTGGGCAACCCGGCCAGACGAGCGACGGTTGCATTTTGCATGTCAACGCCGGTACGGCCGGGAACGTTGTAGAGAATCTGCGGAATGGCCACCGCCTCAGCGATGGCCTTGTAATGCTGGTAGAGGCCTTCCTGGGTGGGCTTGTTGTAATACGGGGTCACGAGCAGGACGGCGTCAGCCCCGATGGCGGCCGCCTCGCGAGTGAGGGCAATCGCCTCCCGGGTAGAGTTGGCACCGGTACCGGCGATGACCGGAATACGGCCCGCCGCCGAGGCGATGACCGCCTTGATTACCGCCAGATGCTCGTCCACGTCCAGCGTAGCCGACTCGCCCGTCGTCCCCACCGCCACAATGGCATGGGTACCTTCGCTGACATGCCATTCCACCAGCCGGTGCAAGGCCTCCCAATCCACCGTACCGTCACGGTGCATGGGGGTAACCAGGGCGACAATACTGCCGGTAATCATGCTGCTCTCCGCAGGATCGAAAGGCGAATATGGTAATGGCCGCGCAGGCCCTTGAACAGGCCAAATCCCGGGCAGATGCGGCCAGTCCTAGCCACCCTACATACCGCCAACAAAAAAGCCGGCTTGCAAGCCGGCTTTTTGAAACTGGAGCGGGAAACGAGACTCGAACTCGCGACCCCGACCTTGGCAAGGTCGTGCTCTACCAACTGAGCTATTCCCGCGACACCGTATCGGTGAGAGCGCGCATTCTACCCATGCGCCCTGCCCTGTCAACAGCGAATGCGCCATACCCCATCCAACTGCTCAGGAATCACGCAAATGCGGCCAGGCCGCCTTCAGGTAGATCATCATGGACCACAAGGTCAGTGCTGCCGCCACGATCAGCAGCGGGAAGCCGACATACAGGTTGAGTCCGTCATGGTTGAGCAACAGCACCGTAATGGCCGTCATCTGCAGGGTGGTCTTGAGCTTGCCCATGAAGGACACGGCCACACTGGCCCGCTTGCCCAACTCGGCCATCCACTCGCGCAGCGCCGAAATGGTGATCTCGCGCGAGACAATCACGATGGCAGAGATCACCACCAGCATACGGTCGTGGTGCCATTGCACCAGGATAACCAGAGCCGCTGCCACCATCAGCTTGTCAGCCACCGGATCCAGGAACCGCCCAAAGGCAGAGGTCTGGTTCAGGCGTCGCGCCAGGTAGCCGTCAAACCAGTCGGTGACCGCCGCCACCAGAAAGACCAGCGCGGACGCAACAAACCGCCAGTCATAAGGCAGGTATGCCAGCACCACCAGCACCGGAATGAGTGCCACGCGCAGCATGGTGAGGACATTGGGAATATTCAGCAGGGGTGACGCCACCGGGGGGCTCTCCGTACTCGCGCGCTCATCGTCGGGTTTCAGTGACTGTGCAGGGCGTCATAAATGGACTGGGCCAATGTTACGCCAATTCCCGGTACGCTCGCGAGGTCCTTCGCGCTCGCACGCATAACCTCCTGCAGGCCGCCAAAATGCTGAATGATGTCCCGCCGCTTCTTGGGCCCCACACCGGGTACGTCCTCCAGCGCCGACCGCTTGCGGGCTTTGCCGCGCCGCGCCCGGTGTCCCGTGATGGCAAAACGGTGTGCCTCGTCCCGTATGTACTGGATCAAGTGAAGCGCCGGCGAATCGGCCTGCAGCTGCAAATCTGCCCCATCGGCAAAGTGCAGGGTCTCCAGCCCAGGCTTGCGCCCCTCGCCCTTGGCAATGCCGATCAGGGTCACGCCGCGCACCTCCAGCTCCTCCAGCACCGCAACCGCTTGGGCCAATTGCCCCTTGCCCCCGTCGATAAACAGGATATCCGGCAGGTGCCCCTCACCAGAGCGCAAGCGCTGGTAACGCCGGGTCAACGCCTGATGCATCGCGGCATAGTCGTCGCCCCCGGTAATGCCTTCGATATTGAACAGCCGGTAATCGCTCTTGCGCGGCCCGTTGGCATCAAACACCACGCAGGACGCCACTGTAGCCTCCCCCATGGAGTGGCTGATATCGAAACACTCCATGCGGTCAATGGGCTCGGCTCTCCCCACCGCCGCCTGCAGGGCCTCGAAACGGGCCGCCGTCTGGGTTCTGCTGGCCAGCCGCGCAATAAGCCCCTGCTCGGCATTCAGGCGAGCCAGCTGCAACCAGGCCTGCCGCGTCTCCCGCACCCGATGCTTGATCAGGACATCGCGGCCATGGAGGGAGCGGATAGCCTCGCGCAGCACTTCGGCATCGGGCACCTCAACACAGGTAATGATCTCGTCGGGAATATCCCGCTCCTGCCCCGTCTGCACATAAAAAGACGGCAAAAACTCCGACAGGATCTCTCCGGCAGAGGTCTCCCCGAACATGTTCGGATGAAACTCCTTGCTGCCCAGCACGCGCCCGTCACGAACAAACAGGATCTGCACGCAGACACCACCGGGCTGGGCCGCCACAGCGACCACATCCGCATTACCCGCCTCCCGGGTAACAAACTGCTGTTCCTGCACGCGGCGCAACGAGGCCAACTGGTCACGGTAGACAACCGCTGCCTCGAAATCCAGCCGCTCCGAAGCATCATTCATCCGGGCCGCCAGATCCCGCATGACCTCCTCGTTTCGCCCCTCCAGGAAAAGCACGGTATGCCGAACATCCTCGGCATACTCGGACGGCGACACCAACCGCGTACAAGGCGCACGACAGCGCTTGATCTGGTACTGCAGGCAGGGGCGCTCGCGATTGCGGAAGAACGCATCCTCGCACTGCCGCACCTGAAACAGTTTCTGCAGGAGCTGCAAACTCTCCCTCACCGCCTGCGCCCCGGGATAAGGGCCGAAATAGCGACCTTTCTGCTTCCTGGGGCCACGATGAAAGCCGATGCGAGGGTATTCCTCGTCCTCCGACACAAAGAGAAAGGGATAGGATTTATCGTCGCGCAAGAGAATGTTGTAAGGCGGCTTCAGTTCCTTGATCAGGGTCTGCTCAAGCAGCAACGCCTCGGTCTCGGACGCCGTAAGCGTGACCTCGATATCACGGATACGCTCCACCAGCGCCCGGGTCTTGGGGCTCTCGATGGTCTTCTGAAAATAGGAACTGACCCGGTTCCTCAGACTGCGGGCCTTGCCGACATACAACACATCCCCTGCTTCGCCCAGCATGCGGTAAACACCTGGCAACAAGGGCAAGGTACGCAGGATGGAGTCAATATGACCGGCGGTATCAGTCGGTGACGGCCGTGAAAACATGAAGCTAGCCCGGGGGCAAAAAATCAGACCGCATCGGCATTCAGCAGGCCGTGGCGCACCGCGAGGAGCGTCAACTGGACATCACTGTCGATTCCCAGCTTCTCGAAAATGCGGTAGCGGTAACTATTGACCGTCTTGGGGCTCAGGAAGAGCCGGTCGGAGATCTCCTGAACCTTCTGGCAGTTGACGATCATCATGGTCACCTGCATTTCACGCTCCGTCAAAGCGTCGAAGGGCGATGTCTTTTCTTCTTCCAGAGAGCTCAACGCCAGGCGCTGGGCAATCTCGGGGCTGATATAGCGCTGGCCGGCCGCCACCGCGCGAATGGCGCGCACCATTTCTTCCAAAGCCGCCCCCTTGGTGAGATAGCCCGCTGCCCCCGCCTTGAGCAGACGGGAAGGAAACGGCTCCTCGTCACACACGGTCACGGCCAGAATGCGGATATCAGGATGTTGCCGCAATAACTTGCGGGTTGCCTCCAGGCCGCCAATACCAGGCATCTTCACATCCATCAGGACAACGTGGGGATCGAGCTCACGCGCCAGGCGCAACCCCTCCTCACCGCTGGATGCCTCGCCGACCACCTTCATGCCGTCAATGTCGGCCAGCATGCGGGTGATGCCCATGCGAACCAGATCGTGGTCATCAACCACCAGAACCTTGATCACGCCTTGCTCCGGATGAAGTGAAAGCCCCTGACCCACAAGGGGGCGTCGGGACGAGAGTAATACGGACCGGCAGCCATGGCAAAAAGGCCAGGGCCAGCCAAATGCGACGAACTAGCCACCGACCGGATCATGCCGCTAATCGGAAAGCGGAATTTTTATGTGAATCAATCGCTTATGCAACCGGAAAAAAGTTGTAGACCGGCGCGGTTTTCTGCTAAAAGCTCTCAATCATCGTTACCATCAGCCTGCAGATCTGCTAGAATAATCTGTAGGCATATCAAAGGATTGTGTTGGTGAATTCAAGCGCCCGCTGAAGGTGCTCCGACCCGATCGAGAACGACCATGAAGAAACTCCTGAACACCCTGCTACGACCTGCCTTGCTAGGCGTGGTGATGCTCGGCCTGAGCCTACCCGTGACTACTCCCGTGGCCATGGCCGCAGGCAAGCAGGAAGCGACTGCCAAAAAGAAGACCGCCAGCAGCGCCAGCCGCAAGAAGAACAGTGCTGTCGCCAGCAAGAAGAAGCGCGCCCAGAAGGTCTCCCGCTATGGCAAGCGCCGCAGCGCAGTTGCCGCCGAGTCCCGTGCCGAACGCGAAAGACAGGCATACCTGAGCCGGCTGCCACATCGTGTGGGACCGACGGAAATCTACCAGGCGGCCAACCTGCAGTTGCCGTTGAGCCTGGAGTCGCGTGCCGCTGTCGTCATCAACGCCGAAACCGGCGAACTTCTCTACAGCAAGAACTCGTCTCGTACCATGCCCATTGCATCGATTACCAAGTTGATGACAGCAATGATCACGCTGGATGCCCGCCTACCCATGGAAGAGGTGATCACGATCTCGGAAGCCGATGTCGACCGCATCAAGCACACCAGCTCCCGCCTCGCCGTCGGCACCACGATGACTCGCGGGGAGGCCCTGCTTCTGGCATTGATGGCATCGGAGAACCGGGCCGCCGCCGCGCTGGCGCGCAGCTATCCTGGCGGCACACCGGCCGCCGTTGCTGCCATGAATCGCAAGGCACTTGAACTGGGAATGACACACTCCCATTTCGCCGACGGCACAGGCCTAAGCGCCCAGAATGTTGCCTCGCCCACGGATCTTGTCCGCATGGTGAAGGCTGCACGCAGCTACTCCGACATCCGCCAGTTCTCCACCACCACTGAATACAACCTGGTCAGTGGTCATCGTGTCATTCCCTACCGCAATACCAACGCTCTCGTGAAGAACGAGACTTGGCAGATTGAGGTATCGAAAACCGGCTTCATTAACGAGGCCGGCAAGTGCCTCGTCATGCATGCCCGGGTCAATGCCACGCCGGTAGTGATCGTCCTGATGGACTCCAACGGCAAGTACACCCGCATCGGCGATGCCAACCGGGTTAAGAAATGGCTGGAGTCGGCAGTAGAAGGCTTTACGCTGAGCGAAAACCATTACGCCACCGGAACGCTCTGACAGAAAAGGCCGCAAGGCCTTTTCTTTTTTCCCACCATGACACTGCAGGAGACAGGAGTGCTGACCGGTATTCTGCTGTCCCTGGTAGTCCTGCAATCCATCGCCATTGGGGTTCTTGCCCGCAACCGGCGTCGACACAAACACGCGCTGGCATCCGTGCGGGAAACACTGGCATTACTGGAACAAAGACTCTCTGCACGCACAGATGCCTGGCGGCATGCCAACGACACCCTTGAGCAAGCCGAGCAACGCCATCGCATCACCACTGCCTTGCTGAATGAAACCAAGGAATACCTGAACAGCATCATCAACTCGATGCCATCGGTGATGATCGGCGTCACCCCTAGTGGCCATGTTACCCACTGGAACTCTGCCGCCGAACTGGCCACCGGCATACGCGAAAAGAAGGCGCTCGGATTCAAGCTTCAGGAAGTCTATCCCGACCTGCCGGTAGCGCCTGAAATGATCGAAGAAGCCATCTCCCTGAGTGAACCCCGGATGCGCGAAAGCATCAGGATTGACCATCACGGCAGTACGCGGTTTGTCGACATCACAGTCTACCCCCTGCACTCGCTGGAGCTGACAGGTGCCGTCATTCGCGTGGACGATGTCACCATGCGCCAAAAACTCGACAGCATGATGCTGCAGAACGAAAAGCTGAAGTCACTGGGCGAACTTGCTGCCGGCATGGCCCATGAGATCAACAACCCCCTGGCAGCCATCCTGCAAAGCCTGCAGAACGTCGAGCGCCGCCTGAGTCCGGAGCAGCCCGGCAACCAGGCAGCAGCCACTGCACTGGGCCTGGACCTGAAAAATATGGACGCCTACCTTGAGGCTCGCGAGATCAAGCGTTTTCTTGACGGCATGGATCAGGCGGGCAGACGAGCAGCAGAAATCGTACGTAACATGCTGGAGTTCTCACGCAGTTCCAGCAGGCAACTGGAGCCAACCCAACTAAACGATGTCACGCATGCCAGCGTTAACTTCATGCGCAACGCAATAGAATTCTCGATGCCCGCCCTGAGTGAAAAACTGGTCATCGAAGAAGACTACGACAGCAGCCTGCCCATCATGCCTGCATCAGGCATCGAACTGCAGCAGGTATTGGTCAACCTGCTCAAAAATGCCGCCCAGGCCATACAAGAGGCCCGCCGCGACACCCCCCTCATCAGGATAAGCACTCGCTACATCCCGCCCTTGGCCGAAATCCGCGTCGAAGACAATGGCACCGGCATGAGTCAGGCAACATCGAAGCAGATTTTCGATCCCTTCTTCACCACCAAGGTGGTGGGCCAAGGCACAGGACTCGGTCTGTCCATTTCCCACTTCATCATCACGCAGCGCCACCATGGCCGCATAGAAGTCCGCAGTACCCCGGGCAAAGGCACAACTTTCATCATCACCCTTCCGGTAGCCCAGCCAGGCCAATCACACTGACCGTCCGGCACTACAACCGGTAGTGCGCGCGAGCCAACTCCTCAAGCTTTTGTTTGTGCACCTTCCAGTCAGGCAAGAAGCGCTCCTGCAATGCATAGAAACGGCTGCCGTGATTGAACTCGACCAGATGGCACAACTCATGAGTGATGACGTAGTCAATGCATTCGGGGGGCATCCGAATCAGCTCGAGATTCAGCGTGATGACCCTGCTACGGGTGCATGATCCCCAGCGCGATCGCATCTTGCGTATCTTCAGCTCCGGAAATGGCAAGTGCAGGGACTTCATCGCCTCATGACAAAAGGCCAGTCGCAAGGGAAAAACGCGGCGAGCCTCCCGGCGCTGCCAGAGCTCGATGACTCCAGGAAGCCCGTCCGGATCAGCGTGTCGCTCAGGCGTAATCGCCACATGCAACTCGTCACCCAGCCGCCTTGCCTGATTGCGACTGGAGAGGCTCACCCTCAGCAGCAACGGGCTTCCCATGTGCAGAAACGATTCGCCATCGGCATAGACCACCGGTGCCGGGGCTGGCTCCTCCAGAAAACGCGAGCGTTGCAGCATCAGCCAATCCCAGCGCTCTCTCAGGAACAGATGGATATGTGCCAGCGGCACGCGCAGTGGTGCCCGCACCTGCACGGAACCGTTACGGTGTACATAAAGGCCAATCGTCTTGCGGGCCGACCGGATGAAATCAAACGGGAGTATTTCGCCATTGTCATGACGGTACTCCCGCAAGCCCTTCGGATTGGCTTCAGGCATACTCGATGACCACATCGAGGAACGCTTCACCGTAACGCTCCAGCTTACTGTCACCGATGCCGGCGATACGCCCCATCTCGCGCAGCGTCCGCGGCCGCGCCGACAGGATCGACATGAGCGTGCTGTCATGAAAGATGACATAGGGAGGAACACCCTGCTCCTGCGCCAGTTGCCGGCGCTTGGCACGCAAAGCCTCCCACAGGATGCGGTCCTCATGCGGAATATCCAGCGCCGGTTTGCCGCCCGTCTTTTTCGGCGTTGCCGTACGGGTCTGCTCACGACGCAGCATCAGCTGTACTTCACCGCGTAACAGCGGGCGACAACTGTCATCCAGCTGCAGGGCACCATAGCCCTCGGCATCGGGCTGCAGGAAGCCACGGGCCAGCAGCTGCCGGAATACCGAACGCCATTCCTTGTCCCCCAGATCCGCTCCGCGACCGAAAACAGCCAGCGTGTCATGACCGTTGGCGGCAATGCGCTCGGTCTTTTCCCCCCGCAGCACTTCCACCAGATACTCCACGCCGTAGCGACTACCTGTGCGGTACACGGCGGACAAGGCAAGACGGGCCGGTTCAGTGGCCTCCCATCCGGGCACAGGCTCGATGCAATTGTCGCAATGACCGCAAGGCTCGGCCATATGCTCGCCAAAATGGGCCAGCAACAACTGGCGCCGGCAGCTGGTGGTTTCACACAGCGCCAGCATGGTATCGACCTTGCGTTTCTCCTCCCGCTTGTGCAGCTCGGCCGCCTCGGATTGGTCCAGCATGGACTTGAGCTTGATGACATCCGCCAGGCCGTAGGCCATCCAGGCGTTGGCCGCCAAACCGTCACGGCCAGCACGCCCGGTTTCCTGGTAATAGGCCTCGATACTTTTCGGCAAATCCAGATGCGCCACGAAGCGCACGTTGGGCTTGTTGATCCCCATGCCGAAGGCAATGGTGGCGACCATCACCAGCCCCTCTTCACGCAGGAAACGGGTCTGGTTTTCCTCACGCACATGGCCAGGCAAACCGGCGTGATAGGGCAAGGCACGAATGCCGCGCTCGTTCAGTGACTCGGCCGTTTTCTCTACCTTGTTGCGCGACAGGCAGTACACGATGCCAGCATCGCCGGGATGCTCACGGCGAATGAAGGCTTCCAGTTGATCGAGCGATTTCTGTTTGGGGATGATGCGATAGAAAATGTTGGGGCGATCAAAACTGGACAGGAAAGTCTCTGCCTCTTCCAGCCCCAGCCTCTGGGCAATATCCGCCCGCGTCCGCGGGTCTGCCGTCGCGGTCAGCGCAATGCGCGGCACATGGGGAAACTGCTCCTTGAGGACAGACAACCCGAGATAGTCCGACCGGAAATCATGGCCCCAGTGCGAGACGCAATGCGCTTCATCAATGGCGAACAGGGCAATCTTCACGCGCGACAACTGGTCCAGCATCCTCGCCGTCACCAAACGCTCGGGCGCAACGTAGAGCAGATCCAGGCGTCCATCCAGCAACTGCGACTCGATGGCCTGGGTCTCCTGGAAGTCGAGCGTGGAACTCAGGTAGGCCGCACGCACTCCGGACTGGATCAGGGCGGCCACCTGGTCCTGCATCAGGGCAATCAATGGCGAGATCACAATGGCGGTGCCCGGACGTACCAGCGCCGGCACCTGATAGCAAAGCGACTTGCCGCCGCCAGTGGGCATCAGCACCAAAGCATCCCGCCCCTCGATCAGGGTCTGGACAATGGCTTCCTGGGGGCCGCGAAAGGCGTCATAGCCGAATACGTGCTGCAGAACTTCTTGGGCATTCATGGGCGCCGATTATGGGGGATGCCCCGGGGACTGTCAGTAAGCCATTGATCATATTCGGACAGCATGAACGGATAGGGATTTCAGGACGACTCGACTACAATCGCCTCCAGACAAGGAGACCCTTCATGCACGAACTTCATGCCCTGCCAGGCGCCACCCGCGAACTGCTGGAAACCTTCCTGGACGGCGAAGACAACACGGACGGCCTGGATTTCGTGGCTACCCATGGCTTCCTGACCGCCATCACGGTGGGGCCGCGCACCCCGGCACTCGATGTCTGGCTGAAGGCACTGTTTGACGACCAGCCTGTCTGCCTCGACGCCGACAAGGCTCGTACCATTACCGACGCGCTGGCGGCCTGGCAAACGGAAATCCATGCCACGCTGTACCATGGCCAGCCCCTCAACCTGCCCTGCCCGCTCACGCTGAAAGCGACCGAACCGACCGATCTCAACGACTGGTGCGTCGGTTTCATGGAGGGCATGTTCATGGAGGAGGACAACTGGTACGAGGGCGACGAAGACCTGATCGCCGACCTCACCCTGCCAATGGTGGTGCTGTCGGACCTGATCGACGAACCGGAATTGCAGCCTCTGCGTCGCGACCCCAAGTTGTCACGTGAACTGGCCCAGCAGATCCCGGACGTCCTGACAGAACTTTACCTGCACTTCCACGCACCGAAGACAATCTGATCAGCCTTCAGCACCCCGTGCGCGCGCCAACGTCATCTGGCGCATGCGTTCGCGCAGTCGCGACCTCTTGTCCTCGGACAGGGTCGCGGCGCAATGCTGACAACTAACGCCCTCCTCGTAGTCAGGCAGGTCACGCTCGGCCGGTTTCACCGGGTGGCCACAGCCAAAACACATCTCGCTGTCACCCTCGGCCAGACCATGTGTCACCCCGACACGATGATCAAAGACAAAACACTCGCCCTCCCACAGGCTTTCCTCGGGCTTCACCGTCTCCAGATACTTCAGAATCCCACCCTTGAGGTGATACACCTCGGAATAGCCCTCGCCCAGCATGAAGCTTGAGGCCTTCTCGCAACGAATCCCGC
Source organism: Gammaproteobacteria bacterium (assembly GCA_046566745.1). Classification (GTDB taxonomy): domain Bacteria; phylum Pseudomonadota; class Gammaproteobacteria; order Pseudomonadales; family Moraxellaceae; genus UBA2031. The sequence continues at coordinate 36,579 of JBKHWB010000003.1, read as the reverse complement.
CAGTGCAGAACATGGCCACCTTGCGATGCTTAGCCGGGTCATAGTGCTCCCGCACAAACTCGGGAAATTCGCGAAAGCTGTGTGTCTGTGGATCAACCGCATGACGAAACGTCCCCAGCGCGACTTCGTAATCATTGCGGGTATCGATCACTACCACGTCGGGATCACTGATAAGGGCATTCCAGTCTTCCGGCTCCACGTAGGTGCCCACCAGCCGGTTCGGGTCCACGCCGGCCACCCCCAGCGTCACGATCTCCTTCTTGAGCTTGACCTTCATGCGCCGGAACGGGTGGCTGTCGGTAAAGGACTCCTTGTGGTCCAGTGCGGCCAGACGCTCATCACTGCGGATGAATGCCAGAATGGCATCAATTCCCTCGCGATTTCCGGAAATGGTGCCATTGATGCCTTCTTCCGCCAGCAGCAAGGTTCCACGGATTCCCAGCTCCTGGCAGCGCTGCCGCAAGGGCTCCTGCTTGTCACGAAAATCGGGCAGAGAAGCGAAGTGGTACAGGGCTGCTACCACAATTACATCAGCCACGCTTGCTGCCCCCGCGACAGGCCGGACTGTCAGGTGCCACGCCTGACCACTCCTCGGGAGTAAACAGATGCAGTGCAAGGGCATGCAGCCCCTGAGCCATCTCGTCCGCCATCAGGGCATAGACTTTCTGGTGACGAGCTACCGGCCGCAGGCCGGCCAAGGCATCTGACACCAGCACCACCTTGAAATGGGTCTCCTTGCCTGCGCTGTGGTTATGGGACTCATCCTGCACCTCCAGGTGCACAGGATCGAAACCCTGGCGCAGGCGCTCTTCAATGCGTTGTCGGCGGGACATGAAGGGAAACTCCAGTAGCATGGGCGGCGCCGATTATACGGTGTTTGCCGGGTAGTGCAGGAAAGATGAGAGCGAGAAACCCTGACCCAGTCACCATGGTTCGGCTGCCGCAGCAAACGAGCCGGTCATGAAAAAGCCGCCTGACGGCGGCTTGTTGAAACGTCAGGTGCGGGGTACGACCCGCGGCGGCGTCCTGGCAAGGTTGCCCTTGGCATTGGCATACAATGGATTGACCCGGGGAAGCAACGAGCGTATTCCCTCGATGCGCTGGGCACCGCTGGGATGCGTACTCAGGAACGCCGGACCGCCTGCGCCGTTGGCCTGTCCCATCTTCTCCCACAACGATATGGCCGCGGCGGGGTTATAACCTGCCCGGGCCATCAGCTCCAACCCGACAATATCTGCTTCTGCCTCCTGGCCCCGGCTGTGCGGCAAGGTCAGCCCCAACTGTGCGGCGGTCTGCAGCAACGCCATGTTCTCCGCCTTCACACTACCCAACACGGCCAGCAGTGACATGCCGGTCTGCTGCGCATAGGCCTGTGACATGCGCTCGCGCCCGTGCTCACGCAGCGCGTGGGCGACTTCATGCCCCATGATGGCCGCGATCTCGTCATCGGTCAGACTGAGCTTCTTGATGATGCCAGTGAAAAACATGATCTTGCCGCCCGGTGCGCAATAAGCATTCAGCTCGTCCCGGGTTTCCAGGTTGACTTCCCACTGCCACGCCAGCGCGTCCTGACGAAAGATGGCGACATGAGGCACCAGACGGTCGGCAATCACACGGATCCGTTCCAGGTTTGCCTTGTCCGTGTTGAGCTTGCCAGCCTGGGAGGCCTTGCTGAGTTCGCCTTTATAGGACTCCAGCGACATGGCATCCACTTGGGCGCTGGGCAGCAGCAGCAGCTGCTTGCGCTTCACGCCCGTGGCACCTTCCTGTGTGGTGCTGGAGCAAGCGGCAAGTGCCAGAAGCAGGGGAATGGCAAGGTAGTGACGTCGTGTCGGGAGCATGACTGAATCCTCAGAAACCACCGGAGCGCTACCGGCTCAACGAGGATAGCCGGTAATGGAGCGGATCTCCCGGTATAGCGGTTGCAATTGTGTATACAGGGGGCGGTACACCCTTGAATAGAGCTGATGGTACAACGCCTGACGGGATTTGTCCGGCTGCACGGTGTGGCCCACTCGAGTCATGCGCGCGACCGCCGTACGGTAATCAGGATGCATGCCGAGACCCACCGCAGCGCAGATTGATGCACCCAGCCCCGACGTTTCGGTCGTGTGGGGCCGCTCGACCGTCAATCCGAAAACATCGGCGGCAATCTGAACGACCGCGTCCGATTGTGCCCCCCCGCCGGAAACGCGCAGGCTGCGCAGGTTTACCTTGGCGCGCTTCTCGATACGGCCAGCGCTGTCCCTGAGGGAATACATCAGGCCCTCCACGATGGCACGATAGACATGGGCCCGCCCATGCACATCGCCAAAGCCGATCAATGCCCCCTTGGCCTCCCGCCCCGGCTCGCGCACACCAGGTGACCAATAGGGCTGAAGCATCAACCCCATGTTGCCAGCAGGTGTCGCCTGCAAATGCCGCTCGAACACCTGTTCCACCGGAATGTCCTCGGCCAGTGCAGATGCCATGTCTTCGGCACCGAACTGCTCCCGGAACCAGTTCACCATCCAAAAACCGCGCGAGGTCTGCACCTCTGTGCAATAGTGGCCCGGCACGGGCGCCGGATACGGGGGCAACAACGGCGTCACCTCGACGTAATTGTGCCGGATGGTGTTGATGGTAGCCGTGGTACCAAAACTCAGGGCACCCAAGCGGGGATCCAGGCATCCCGAGCCCAGTACCTCACAGGCCTTGTCCGCCCCGGCTGCCAGCAGCGGCAGACCCTCCGGGATGCCGGTCTCGGCCGATACCTCACGGGTAATGTTGCCGAGCAGCGCTCCCGAGGGCACCAGTTCGGGGAGATGGTGACGCTCCAGGCGCAGCGCCTCCCACTTCCAGTCCCAGGGGCGTGCCCAGGTCTGGCGACGAAAATCAAACGGCACGAAGCCGACTTGCGCTGCCACGGCATCCCGGAACTGCCCCGTCAGGCGATGGGTCAGGTAGCCTGACAGCAGCAGGCACTTGTGCATGCGCGAGAAGACGTCGGGCTCGTGCTGGGCAAGCCAGTTCGCCTCGGCCTGACGCAGAAACTGATTGATGGTATCGGTGGCCCCCAAGGCGCGAAAGATGGCCTGCCAATGCAACGACAGCGAAGGCGGCCGAGAGGCCTCGCGCTGATCGAGCCAGGTGATGGCGGCATACAGGGCCTTCCCCTCCACATCCACCGGCACCACTGTTCCGCGCTGGGTGGTGAGCGTGACCCCGATGACGTCCCCGGGACGAGCACCCTGCATCCAGAGGCCACGCACGGCCCGTACCAGGCAAGCCCAGTAATACTCGGCCGACTGCTCGGCATATCCCGGCAATGGCGACTGATAGACTGGGTCGAACTTCACCTGCGAGCGCGACACCAGTTCGCCATCACGATCAAACAGCAATGCCCGGACACTCTGCGTGCCGTTGTCGATGGCCAGGATGGTGTCTGTCATGATGACGCCCTCAGGCCGCCGCACTCCGTGAAGGCTGCATCTGCGGCAGGCCATAGTACCGATGCCAGATATCGGCATACCTTTCCGTTTCAGCCGCCCAGCGGGAGTCATCCCAGCCCAGCTCGGCCTGGCAGACCGAACGCACGTGCAAGAGGTGCGCGCTGCCGCCCTCGGGCAGCAGCAGACCGATACGGGTCCGGCGCAGCAGCAGGTCGTCCAGATGCTCCACCTGCTCGTAGCGAGCCGCCCAACGAAGCTCCGCCCACAGCGTTTCCAGTTGCGGAATGGCCTCCATTTCCGCTTTCGGCGACTCGGTCAGGAACTGCCGCACATGAAAACCGAAGCGCCCTTTGAGTCGCTTCAGGTCGGCCACTGGCCAAGAGGTCTCGACAGTGCCTACCGCACGAAACACCGGCGCCTTTGTGTCGGTCACATCAACACCCACCAGGTACGGCGATGCTGCCCGGAGTGCATCCAGCGCGATCAGGCGGAAAGTGGTCAGCTTGCCTCCCGTAACCGTGACCAGGCCGGCATCATCCCAGACACTATGGTCGCGCCGCTCTGCCGAGGGATTCACACCATTGCCGGACGCCACGATCGGACGCACACCGCTCCATGTCGCAATGATGTCTGCCATCGTGATCTTTTCATCCGGAAACTGCGAGTTGACGCCCTCCAGAATGTAAACGGTTTCTTCGGCCGTGATCGCAGCCTCGTTATCCAGATCCTCTCGATGATCGAGATCCGTCGTGCCGACGACCGTACGACCCTCCCACGGATAAATGAACAGCGGCCGCTTGTCACGGGGATGCATGAAGATGATAGCTTCGTCTATCGGCAGCCGCCCCGGTGACAACACTATGTGGCTACCACGCTGCGGTCGCACCTTGCGCTCGCCGGCCAGCTTCTCGCGCAGCCGGTCAGCCCAGGCTCCGGTTGCGTTGATCACCGCTTTGGCCCGCACCGATGCCGACTTTCCCGTCACGTCATCATGCAGGTTAAGTCCGACGACGCGCCCGTCTTCCATGACCAGGGATTCAGCCTTCACATAATTCAGGGCCAGTGCTCCGTCCGCGCACGCCTCATCCAGCACACGAAGGACCAAACGGGAGTCATCCACCAGGGCGTCGGTGTAACGCGAAGCCCCCGTCAATCCTGCATCGCGATAACCCGGCATGCGAATCAGGAAATCCTTACGCTTGAGGAAACGGCGATCCCTGACTCCCGCCAGGAAATCATAGACACGCAACAGGATGCCGAATACAAAGCGGCCCGGGAAAACACGACGATAATGGGCAAACCAGTAGCCCATGCGCGTCACCAGTCCCGGCGCCTCGATCAGCAGCCTCTCACGCTCGGTGAGCGAGTGCCATGTCAGCTTGATATCGCCCTGTGCAATGTAACGCAGGCCGCCATGCACCATTTTTGAAGAGCGGCTTGACGTGCCCCACGCATAGTCGCGCTGCTCCACCAGCAGCGTACGCAGACCGCGACGAGCCGCTTCGCGCGCCACCCCCGCTCCGGTAATGCCACCGCCAATCACAATCAGGTCCCATTGATCCTGCAGCACCCGCTCCCAGGCATCTGCACGCTCGATTCGCTCTCGTGCGGCCATGTCAAGCCTCCTCATCCATCAACAACTTGCCCGGATTCAAACGACGTTCCGGGTCAAAATGACGGCACAACGCCTCAATTGCCTGCATTCCCAGCTCCCCCTTTTCCGCCGGAAGATAAGGGGCATGATCCCGCCCAATGCCGTGCTGGTGGCTGATGGTGCCGCCCATCTCCACAATGGCCGCGCTGGCGGCCGCCTTGAGACGCGTCCAGCGTGCCAGCGACTGGTCATAACTACCGCCGACGCGATAGACATATGTCGTGTAAATGCTGGAGCCTTGAGCGTAGAGATGGGACAAATGCGTGAACGGGTACACCCGCTCCCCTTCATCGCGCAGTCCGTCGCGCAAAGCACTCTCAATCCTCTGCACGGCAGGAGTCACACGGGGCCAGTCAACCGCCGTTTCCAGCGTATCGACGGCATAACCGAGTTGCCATAGTGATTCCCGCAGATATGGCGAGCGGAAACGGTTGAACGCCCACTTGCTTCCCAGAAGCGTGCCGGTACCGACTGCACCGTAGGGGCGCAGCTGGCGCACCAGCCGTCCCAGCGCAAACTGCACCGTCGCGCGGGAGCCGGTGAGTCCGACCATCATCATGCACCGCCCGTCCCCGGCACCACGCAAGCGCAGATACCTGTCGAGCAGGGCAATCTGGGTTTCATGTCCAGCCATGATGAGCTGTGTACGCGTTTCATCGGCATTGCTGAGCCGCAGCATCGACAAGGGCAGGCGCAGCTGCACCAACTCACGGATGGCCGCACTGGCAGACGCCCAGTCCGGCAGGAAGAAGGCGCGAAACTCCTCGACCTCGGGCTGACGGGTGACGCGAACCTTCACCTCGGTCAACACCCCAAGGCGCCCCTCCGAACCCAGCACCATCTCCCTCAGGTCAGGGCCGGCACTGGAGGCAGGAAAAGTGGGAATATCGAGCGTACCTGCAAGGGTTTCCAGCCGACCTCCGGCAAACATCTGCTCAATGCGGCCATAGCGCAGGGACTGTTGACCACTGGAGCGGGTCACCACCCAGCCGCCCAGCGTCGAAAGTTCGAACGACTGAGGGAAGTGGCCCAGCGTGTAGCCTTCAGCATTCAAGAGCTCCTCGACCCTGGGACCATTTGCCCCGGCACCCAGCGTCGCCAGCTGCGATTCACGATCGAGACCGAGCAAATTGTTAAGACGGGCCAGCGACAAGGTCAGCACCGGCCGGCCATCCGGCAGCGGATTGATATGGCCTGCCACCGACGTGCCACCGCCATAAGGAATCACGGTAACGTTCTCTTTCCCGGCCCAGGCCAGCAGGTCTTTCACCTCCTGCGAGGAGGTGGGCTCAGCCACGCCATCGGGAAACGGCCCCATACGGCCCGACCGCATCGCCAGCCAGTCAGGCAGGCTCTGCCCGCGTGCGTGAAGGACTCGCAGCCAGGGATCGACGGATACCAATGGATGAAACGGGAGGCGTGAGGGCGGGACCAACGCCAGTACGGCATCACGACTGGCATCCAGGAGTGGCACAGACTCGCCCAGCTCCTGCACCAGAAATCGCTTGACCCCGGGGTTTGCGGGAAACTCAGTCGACTCGTCCCCCCAGCCGTTCCACTTGCGCATCTGCACCTCGCCAACTCGACATTTACCAATGCCGGAAATGATTGCAGAGGCTAACAGGATTCGCTGTAAAAACGATGACCGGGGCCACCCGAAAAATCACAAAAAAGGACAACTCAGGACTGTTTTGATGATACCGACTTGCGCACAGCCATCAGAGTGGTCATCAGCCTCTCACCCGCTACGGTGAGCTGCCACCAGGCTCGCGCATCATCCGGACGCGGCACGCGTCGAACAAGGCCTAGCGTGCGGAACTGCACCTTGATGGTGTTAAAGCACAAAGGCGCCAAGGCAATATCCGTCACGGCATGCGTTTTGGGCCGGGACTGCTGCACATCCCTGAGCGCCACCTCCTGCACCCGTTCCGCCACCTTGGCCGCCATGAAATCCTCATGCTGCGGCTGACTCAGATACGGAGCGAAGCTAAGAAAGATCGCATTCCACGGCAACTGGGAACGCACGGACACGTCCTCGCAATTGCCCGCCGCATAGGCCTTGCAGCGGTAGGACAGTTCAAACAGGTCCTGCCCCTGCGCCAACTGGCCGAGACTCGAATCGCCCTTGCCAAGCCAGTCGTCACGCTCCTGCTCAAGCTGGGCAAGTCGCTCCTTCAATGCCTGGTTTTCCTTCTCCAGCTGCGGGTTGCTGACCTGGTTCGCCTTTACCCATCCCGGCATGGGACGGGACGCGATCAGCTGAGGCAGATGCTGGCGAATCGACAACTCCAGACTGCGCTCATCATTCCATCCTGCCGTCAGACCACGCTGCAACAGCTGGCGGAAATCACGGAACTTGAGCTTCCCCTCTGGCGTACTTTCCTGCAACTCGACCGGGCGCGTCTCTGGCGCATCATGCAGCAATACCAGGATGGGCTTCTGTTTGGTGGCCGCGTAGACATACTCCATGTGCGTGAAGCTCACTCCCGACGGCGACAGCGTGCCGTAGCGACTGCCCACCAGCAGCACATAATAGTCCGACTCATCGATCAGCTTCTTGATCGCCGCCCAGGCGCCAACGCTGGCCGGATTCAACTCGAGCCCGCAGGGCAGGCAGCCAAGCGACGGCAACACCTGCGTAAGCAACCTGCACTCCGACTGGAGATCAGAGTAGGTAGAGCTCACAAATACCTGATAACGCTTATCGCTCACGAAAACCCCGACTTGGCCAATAGCTAGCCCGAATCGTCACCAAATCCCACCAACAAGACCGGTGATGATAACGGCAAGCAGCAGCGCCTGCACCCCTTTTGGCCAACTGCGCCCCTACCGACGATAATCTCCGGGCCGGCGGGCCGGGATCACCCCGCCTACTTACCAGCGGACCTGCTCCAGATGCGTCAATTCCCTGCCCAGAAAACGGCCACCAATTGTCTGGAAGCGCAGGGGCACGTCGGTCACGAAATAACGGTAATACGGTGCTTTCCTCTGCGGATTGTGCAGACCCAAGCGATCCAGCAGCGCCGCAGTCTGTTCGGCTACCGTGATCGCAGAGTCCACAAGCCGGATACCGGAGCCCGCCACCTCCTGCAACAAGGGCTTGAGCAAGGGATAATGCGTGCATCCCAGCACCAACGTATCGATCTGCTCCACGAAAACGGGCTTGAGGTATTCGCGCGCCGTCAACCGTGTCACCTCGTGATCCAGCCATCCCTCCTCAACCAGCGGCACGAACAACGGGCAGGCCTGCGAATAGACATGAATAGCCGGATTCAACGCATGAATACTGCGGGCATAAGCATTGGAATTGACGGTTGTTGGCGTACCGATGACACCAACACCCTTTCGGCTGATGTCGACCGCTGCCTTGGCACCCGCATCGATCACGTCCAGCACCGGCACCGGCGACATTGCCCGTACCGTTTCCACGGCCACCGCCGCCATGGTGTTGCAGGCAATGATGAGCAACTTCACGTCATGCGCAAGCAGGAATTCGGTAATCTGGGCCGTAAAGCTCTGGATGGTCTCCCGCGACTTTACGCCATAGGGAACACGCGCGGTGTCGCCGAAATAGATGATATCTTCAAATGGGAGGCGCTCCATGAGGGCCCGCACCACCGTCAAGCCGCCGATGCCGGAATCGAATACGCCAATCGGACTGGATGCCTGCGCTGCCATCAAAGGCCCCCGTGAAACCAATGTTGCCATGCTCGCATGCCTGTGATGACCTTGCACCTGCAGCCTTCACGGACGGATGACCCATGAAAAAAGCCGGCATTTAGCCGGCTTTCTACTTTTCTGGAGCGGGAAACGAGACTCGAACTCGCGACCCCGACCTTGGCAAGGTCGTGCTCTACCAACTGAGCTATTCCCGCAAAGTGGGCGCATTTTAGGGACGCCAATCGAGGGTGTCAACGTCCTATTTCACAAAGCGCCAGGACCATTGAAAAAGAAAGACCGGCGCATGGCCGGTCCTTCGGGCAGCCGTCAACGTCAGGCGGCCAGCTGCACCCGGGCTGGATCCACCCCGAATGATCCAGGCAACAAGCTGGTCACGATCCGAAGCGGCTCGCCACGCACATCATGCGTGGTTGACATCATGTCAAGATAGCGCGGCCGAGACATTGCCTTCTTGTCGGCATCCAGCAAGACCAGCACCTTGGGGCGCAAGCGTCGCTCGGGATTCTGGGCAATGACCACTGCCACCTCCTGACTGCTCATGTGCACCAGCGTTCCAGTCGGATACACACCAATCGCCTGGATAAATTCCTCGACCAGTTGCGACTGGAACTCGGTATTGCGCAATTCGTACAAGCGGGACACCGCCTCAACCGACGTCAGGGCACGTGCATAGGGGCGCTCGGATGTCATGGCGTCGTAGGTATCCACGAGGCCGGCAATCTTGCCCAACGGCGAGATGGCCTTCCCGGACAACTGGCGAGGATAGCCGCTGCCGTCGTAGCGCTCGTGATGCTCTGCCACCATCTGCAGCACCTGCGAAGGCACTCCCGGCATGGCAGATAGAATCTCGAGGCTGTAATCCACATGCTTGCGCAATTCCACGCGCTCGGCGGGCAACAACAGCCCCGATTTGCTCAGCAAGCCCTCGGGCAATTTGGCCTTGCCCACGTCCATCAGGGTCAGGCCGAATGCCAGGTTATCCAGCGCCTGCTTGGACAGCCCCAGATGACGGCCAAACACCGTACCCCAGATGGCACAACGGAACGCATGGTGATAGCTGTAAGCATCCTTTTCGCGCACCCGCGACAGCCACACCATGGCATCCGGGTTGCGAATCACACTTTCCACCACGCGAGCAGATACGTCCTGCGCATGGGCCATGTCGGGCACCTTGCCTTCGCGCAACTGCTGGTAAACATTCACCACCGAATGGGCGAATTCCCGATGCAGATCACGAGAAGCCACGACCTCCTGCGGCATGGAAACCTGGGTTTTGTAGACCGGCTTGAGCGTCTTGACGGGTGCCGCCGCCCCCTGACCGGAGGAAGCCCTGGCGACAGGCTGTTGCACTGCCTTTTGCAGGCTGCCACCCACGGCATGAACAACCGGCTCGGGCTCCACCCTGCTACGGGACACATCGATCGTCACCTCGCGGCAATAGCGCCGCAACTGGTCGATCTCGGCCAACTCCCTGATGTAAAAGCCCTGCAGGGGGAAAGGGGTCTCAATCCAGGGACGATCGAGCCGGGCCACGTACATCCCGACCGCCAACTCGTCTACCCTGATCTTCTTCTGTTCTACTGACATGTCATTGCTCCAGGCGCCTGGCCAAGCTGACAAAATTTGTCACTAGTGCAGTTGTACACCCGGGACCGCCAAGATTGAACACCGACTGGGTGAATTTTCACCGTTTCTCGACAAAGGTCACATTTTTGGTTGCAAACGGCCGCACAACCACAACCTTACGCGTCCTTGTCGCCCCGGGCCGGGGTGCCGGATCTGATATTGCGGGACAGTTCCTGCATCAACTGGGTCAGCGTATCCAGACGGTCATTGATCTGGTCCAGGTCGCGCTGGGACGGGATGCCGAGCCGGGTCAACGCACTGGTGATACGGTCGTCAAAGGCCCGCTCCACCCGCTCGCGGGTATCCGTCGCCTTCTCCAGCACGCGACCGCGCACCTCGCCGACAGTATTATCCGCGATTTCACGCGTCTTGCTTTCAAGATCTTCGCCAATCTTGACGAGATTATCGAACAACTTACCGCCTTCTTCTTCGGCACGGGAGAATGCCCCGAGACCTGCCAGCCATATCTGCTGGGTATACTTGCGCAAATCCTTGGCTGGGGCAGCCTTGAGCTTCTTATCCGTCATCTTCTTGCCATCTGTCATTCTAGAACCCCGTAAACTGTCTGCAGCGGGCCCATTCTAGCCCTCGGGTGAAACTGACAAGCCCACACTGTCGGACAATCACGTCAGAACATCAGAACCAATTGCAGATAACCCGCAATCAGGCCCAGCACCGCTCCCAGAATGATGAGAATCCACTCATCCTCCTGAAATGCTGGTCGCAGCAGATCCTGGAACTCCACATTGCTCATGACGCGCATCTTGTCACGGAAAATCTCGTGGATGATGCCGGCCCGTTCCCGGTTAAAGCGCGGATCCGACAAAGGCCCGATGGTCATGGCTACCGCCTTCTCCAGCACCAGCGCCTTGATGTGCGCATACCCCTCGGCACCCAGCGTCAGCTGCACTGCCGTCCGGACCACGCCTGACTCCAGCAGTGGCCGCAAATGGCGCTTGATCATCGCCCGCGTACGATCAGAACGAGGCCCGGTGAGAACTTCGTTCATCAGGTTCTTGAGATTGACCACTTCCTGAGTCGAAATGAGGGCAAACTTGTCGGCCACATCGAACTTGCGGCGCAAGAACAAGCCCTGAACGGTGAACGGCCCGACCTTGACCGGGTCCAGCGGCCTGAAAATGAGATTCAAGGCAAGCCAGTTAGTCGCATAGCCCACCAGGAAACCGAAGAACGGCATGACCCAGGGCTGGGGATAAAACGCCCAGGCCGCCATTTGTATGATGCCGAAGAGAAAGCCAAACCACAGACCCGAATTGACGACAAACCGCAGCTCAACATCCCCGACGTCCTTGAAAACCCTGACCATCAGAGCCTTGTCCTTGGACAGCAGCCTGACCACCATCTGCTTGAGGTCAACCAGCTCCTCGATATTCTCCGCCATATCCTCCACCATGTTATCCATGATGGCCGGCAGTTGGCGACGGACCCGGGAATACACCCGCTTCTTGACCATGAAGGGCAGATTGTCCCAGAGCACCGCATTTTTCTCGGACATGATCTCGTCGACGTATTCGTCGATGCGCTCCATGATGGAGTTGCTGATGTGCGCGGCAATTTTTTCCGGTTCCATCTGCTGGAACAGCTCGGACAGGCTGGCCAGCTTTGCCATGGTATTGTCCACGACAATGCCTGCCATCTTTTCGGCCTTCGCCGGAATGATGCCCTGCCACCCAAGGTAAAGCTTCTTGTATCCCACGAACTCCAGCGGCCAGAAGGTCATCTGGATGGCAATCCAGTTGGTAAACCAGCCGACACTCGCCGCAATAAAGGGGATCGCAACAAACGACCAGAAATCCGGTCGACTCCAGATGGCCTGAAAAAACTCTTGCATGAAGAAACTTCCCGCTACCGTCCGCCTACCCCCGGAATGAGGGGGGAGAAGGCGTGTCCGCGAGCGAGTATACACAGAATCGACCCGGCCGCATCGCCCTGAACGCCACTAATGCCGGCCAACCGGCCACAGAATGCTACAAGATAGGGCCGGTCAAGCATTGCCTGACGGTTCCGACCGGCTAGAATGGATGCTTCCGGCCACCGGCGTGGCAGACCCAGGCAATAGAACATCCCATGATGGCTGGCCACGACAACTACAACAATAATGAAAGGCGTGAGGACGGCCGGCCGCTTTCGCAGCACCTCGTCCTGGGTCTCATCGAAACCCTGCTGAACAACTTCATCGAACTGGACAAGGCAACCCACGACGAAGTCACCGCCCTCAGCGGACTCATCGTGCGCGTGAAACTGGCCGATCCTTACCAGTCTTTCTACCTCTATTTCACCCCGGAAGGCATCGAGGTCTGCGACATAGCGCCCGGACCAGCCAAGGTACGCGTCAATGCCAAGGTCTACGACCTCATGCGCACCCTCCTGGGTAGCCCCAACCACACCGCCTCCGGTCGACCCCGTGTGCGCGTATGGGGGGAAGCCGAGAGCGTTGCCGCACTGGAACGCCTGCTGACCGAATACAATGTTCGCACGCGAGCTCGCCACTGGATTCAGGAACACATGGATCTGGGCACTCTATGGGAACGAATCCGTCGGCATGACCCGAGCTGGCTGCAGGACTTCCTGCCCCTGCCATCCATGATGCGCGATGCCCTTAGCGAACTCCGGCAACTCAACCACAACCTCCAGCGCCACCAGGAGGAACTCGAGACGTTCCGGCAGCGGGTCAACCGGCAGCGCGCCCAAGACCTGCTCATCATGATGGTGGCATTGATCGTGATTCTGGGCGGCATCACCGGGGGATTTACCACCGCCTCGCTGGCAGCTCTAACCCCTGAACGCATCCTGCTGCTGGTGGCCGGAGCGGCGCTGGCGCTATCGCGCCTGCGCGACCGACTCTGACCCCCTGCAATCAGCCCGGTCAGCCGTTGTCGTGCCGGCGCATCTTGCCAAGAATGGCGCTGAAACTGTCGCTGATAAGGTCAGAGCCTGATCTGGCCGCCTTCCAGGTAGCTTCGCGCAATACATCGCCAGTGCTGTAATCGGCCAGTGCATCCGCGACGGCGCGCTTCACGCGGACCTCCACGGTTCGACCGATGTCATCATGCAACTCACGCAACCTGCGCTCCATTTCCTGGCGCCACATGCGCTGAAAGAACCACCACGCACATGCCAGGGTGATACCGCTTGAAAGCAGTGCGGTGGCGATGATGATGACAAGGGCTTCCAGCATGACGACCTCATGACGACATTTTGCCGATTCTAGCAAACCCAGGCACCGCCGTGCAGGCCAATGCGTCTCCCTGCCACCGAAGCATTCAGATGCCGGCTATACGCCTTACTGCAGCGCCGGTATGATCGAGCCACAAACGGCGTACCACAAGGCAACCCAACATGATCACGATCGAAATCACCAATCTGGACGAGCTGGTCAAGGAGCACCGTGGGCCGGTTTCGGCGCTCTTCGGCAAACTGGTGACGGATATTGAGGGCGAAGTTGAACGCATCATTATCAACGAGTTGAAGGAAGAGTTCGAGAAGCGCGGCATCAAGTCCAACATCTGCAGCATCAGCGGCATCTCGCTGCGACGCTTCATCACTTCCTGAGGCAGACTCCCTTCCTGCCGATCACGCCCACTCAGACGGCAGGGACAAACCCGTCAATCTGCCGCGCCATACCCGGACCCCACACCTCCAGCTCAAACACCCTGGCCTCTGCCAGAGCAAAGGGACGCCCCTCCCGCGGGACGCCGTGCTCGAGCCACCCGACCAGGGCCGCAACCAGCGGCATGTGCGTTACGACGACCAACATGTCACCACTCGCGACGCCTTCGATCGACCTACTCGCCTTCTGCACTCCGTCTTCGGGCGTCACATGGGGAATGACGTGGAGTGCTGCCTGGGGCAGCACGGTCAGCACATTGTTCGCCGTTTCACGAGCACGACGGTAAGAGCTGCAAGCCAACACGCACGATGAGGGGGCGATGGACGCGAGCCACCGCCCGGTGGCTTTCGCCTGCTCATGTCCGCGACCTGTGAGCGCCCTGTCACTGTCGGTCAGCCGCAATGGCTCCGCCTCACCATGACGCACCAGCACCAGTCTCATCCCTGCCCTCCCGTACGGGGAAGCACAAACTCTACGTCACTGCTCTGCCCGCCCTGCATCATCTTCGCGAGCACGACATCCAGCGGCTGTTCGTTGAAAATGATCTCGTAGAGGCCGCTGACAATCGGCATGTAAACCCCGAACTCGTCCGCTTTCTGCTTGACGATCTGGATGGTGTTGATGCCTTCCGCGGTTTGCTCCAGCTCTTCGATCACATCTGCCAGTGTCTGTCCCGAGCCCAGCGCAAAACCCACCTGGTAGTTGCGGCTCAGGGGTGACGAGCACGTTGCAATGAGGTCGCCCACGCCGGCAAGCCCGAGAAAGGTCAAGGGATTGGCTCCCAGTTGCACCGCGAAACGGCTCATCTCGGCCAGCGCCCGAGTCATCAGCATACTGCGGGAGTTTTCCCCCAGTTTCAGCGCAGCCGCCATGCCTGCCGCAATGGCATAGGCATTCTTGAGGGCGCCACCCAACTCGACGCCATAGACATCGGAGTTGGCGAACACGCGGAAGTATCGGGATGACAACACCTGATGGACGCGATCACGCACGTCGGGCTGCGTACTGGCGATCACCGTACCGGAGACCATCCTGGCAGCGATTTCCTTTGCCAGGTTGGGTCCGCTCAGCACACCAATGCGCTTGCTTCCGGACTCTTCGCGCAAGATCTCGCTCATCAGTGCAAAACTGTCTTTCTCGATACCCTTGGTCGTGCTGACCAGCATGTGATCAGGCCGGACAAAAGGCCTGGCGGCCTTCATGACGGTGCGAAATGCCTTGCTCGGAATGGACACGAACACGATGTCGGCATTGCCCAGCACCGCCTCCAGATCACGACTGAACGACAACGACTCCGCCAAGCGGAAGCCGGGAAGGTAACGCGCGTTTTCCCGCGTTGCCAACATGTCCGCCAGCTGTGCCTCATCCCTCAGCCATAACGTGGTGTCATGACCGTTCTCTGCAGCCAGGTTGGCCAGCACAGTACCGAAACTGCCGCCCCCCAGAACAGCCACCCTCAAAGCCTGCGACGTACTCATACACAATCCTGCAAACGATATGCCGTGATTATAACGGGGTTGGCCGTAACAACCAGTTGATCCCTCTCTGGATTTCCACGCCGTATTGGAGTAATGAGAAGTTGTACGGATCCGGGAGATGCCGCATGAAACCGCTTGTTCCCAGCCTCGCCATGCTGCACGTCAGCTTGCTGGTCGCATCCATTCCCGGCCACGCGGCCGACCCGCTGCCTGCCCCTGAAATGGACAGCGTATTCATTGCGCCACCAACCGCCGGGTCCTGCAAGGACGACCGCAAGGGCAGCCAGAGCGATTGCCCGGCCAACCCTGATCACTTGAAGGACATCACGGACTACAGCATTCGCGAATCAACTACTCTGGAGTCGAGCCCGGCCTTACCACAACTTCCACCGCCGCAACTGCCACCGGAACAGGACGTGACACCGCAGCAACTGCAGCTCATTGAGGACTTCACCCAGCGCCCTTGGGGAAGGTGATGACCAAAGCGACGACCAGGTCTCACCCGTGCGTTCACATCTCCCCGATGAAGGCTGTACAGCGGTCGAATGTTGGCTACACTCGGAGGACTGCTCGGAAAGAAGCAGCTCGTCAGGTACCGGACCCATCCGGCCACCTTCAACCGCTAAAAAGGATGCACACCATGAAGAAACTGCTTGCAATCGCCCTGCTGGCCACGACTGCCAATGTCGCCACTGCAGACCAGGATATCGGCTGCGGTCTGGGCTCCATGATCATGGCAGGCCAGTCCGGCCCGATCTTCAAGGTGCTGGGCGCCACCACCAACGGCACGTTCGGCAACCAGACCTTCGGCATTACCACCGGCACGCTGGGCTGCCAGTCCTCTGGTGCCATTACCTCCCGCGCACGCCTGGGCATGTTCACCGGCTCCAATCTCGACCGGCTGGCACGCGACATGTCCGTTGGCCAGGGTGAAACCCTTAACGTCCTGGCGGACCTGATGGGCGTGAAGGGTACGGACAAGGCCCACTTCTTCCAGGCAACCCGCAGCAACTTCGGCAAGATTTTCGCGCCAGAGAACGAAACCGCTGGTGACATCCTGGCTGCACTGGAACAGGTCATGGTTGAGGACAGCATCCTGTCCTCTTACGTCAAGGCCTGAGCATCCCCACTACAACACCCGGCTCAGGCCGGGTGTTCCCCTCACGTCCCACCGACATTTTTTTCCTATGATTCAGCGCCTGCTGCGAGCCGGCATCGTTTTGTTGTCATGGCTGTCACTTTCCGGGAATGCGAACAGCGCCCCCACAATCCACATCAGCGACGAGCAGGTCAGGACGCTGGCAACCTCACCCTACTGGCACCTGCTGATGCGTTACGAACCCGCACGCACCGGCAGCGGCGTCAGGAGCGAAGCACGGTCAACCCACTTCTTCCTGGCGGCCGACGGCCGCGAGAACCCTGAGTCCGAACTGCGGGCGCTCATCCACGCGGCAATGCAGCCAAATGCCAACAACGATCACGCTGCCTGCCGTTTTCCGGCACGAACCCAATGGCTACATGAGCGCACCAACCGCGAACTGCCAACCATTGCCTGCCCTGCCTACGATGAGTGGCGTGGTCTGGTAAACGCGCAACAAGCCACCCTGGTATTTGCCTCTGACTACCTGAACAGCCCCTCCTCGATGTTTGGGCACACTTTCCTGCGACTGGACGCTCCGGGCCAGACCGAGGACACGCGCCTGCTGGCCTATGCCGTCAACTACGCCGCCCAGGCCGATGCCAAGAATCCGTTCAGTTTTGCCTACAAGGGACTTACCGGCGGCTACCCCGGGTTGTTCTCGCTGATGCCCTACTACGAAAAAGTCAAAGAATACAGCGATATGGAAAATCGCGACCTTTGGGAGTACCAATTAAACCTTGCCCCTGAAGAAGTGGGCAGGCTTCTTTCCCATCTGTGGGAACTGCGTAGTGTCGAGTTTCCTTACTATTTCCTCACCCGCAACTGTTCCTTTCAGCTGCTGGCACTGATTGAGGTAGCTCGGCCGGGCGTTAATCTGCGCAAAGACTTCCCTGTTCAGGCCATCCCCACGGATACCGTGCGCAGAACACTTGAAGAACCGGGCATGCTGCGCGAGCTCACCTATCGACCCGCCGCGGAACGCCAACTGCTCATGGCTGCCCGGCATTTCCCCGCCCGGGTCAACAGGACGGCCATCAAGCTAGCGAGCTCACCCGATCTGGACACCGGCCTCAGTGAGCCCGAGCAGGCCGCTGCACTGGAGACAGCCTTCGACTACAGCTACTACCAGTTCATGGCGGGCAAGCAGACGCCCGACCACACCCGGACAATGCGCAGCCTCCTGGCCAGGCGCGCCGCCCTGCCGACGCCAGAGCAGCGTCTCAAACCACCACGGCCGGCAGTTGATCCAGCCAACGGGCACCCGACCGCACGACTGGGACTTGCCGCCGGCCATGCTCGTGACGCAGGGTATCTGGCTGTCCGCCTGCGGCCTGCCTATCACGACCTCCTGGATCCGCCAGAAGGCTATCGTGACGGCGCGCGCATCGACTTCCTGGATGGCGAGATCAGGCTGGACGAGGATCGCCAGCGACCACGACTGGAGCGCCTGGCGGCCGTGGACATCGATTCGCTCGCCACGCTCGATGTGTTTTTCAAGCCTGTCTCCTGGTTCTTCGGCTTCGGCTGGCGACAGGCCGCCGTCGACAGTGACGGCCACTTCAGTGACGATGAACACCACGGCGTTTCCTACCTTGATGGCGGCGCTGGCCTCAGCGTTGCCGTGAGCAAGCGGGGGCAGTGTTACCTGCAGGCCGGGGCGGACCTCGAGATCGGCAAAACACTGCAAAAAGGCTGGCGAAGCGGCATCGGACCTCGTGCAGGTTGTCTCGCGGGAGAGGGCAACTGGCGCATGCGGCTCCAAAGTGATCTGCGCTGGCGGTCGCAGCCTGACGGGCGAGAGCACCTGCTGCGGCTAGACATCCAGCGGCATCTGGGATCGGGCCATGCACTGCGGCTGCACGCCGGCGTGTCCGATACGGATGGCCAGGAATCACTGCAGGCCGAACTGGGCTGGGTACATTACTTCTGAAATCAGGCAGCCCAAGCCGGGAGTATCCGTTATCATAAGGCCCCCCGGCACTACTGCCTTAACCCCAAAAGGGCATTGAACATGCAAATTGCAAAAGATCTCGTGGCCAGCATTGAATACACGCTGACCGACGACGCGGGTAATGTCATTGACAGCTCCGTCGGTGGCGAACCCCTGGCCTACCTCCATGGTGCCGGCAACATCATTCCTGGGCTGGAAAACGCACTGGAAGGCAAGAAAGTTGGCGACAGCCTGAAGGTCACAATTGCTCCCCAGGACGGCTATGGCGAGAAGAACGAAGGACTGGTACAGGTGGTTCCCAAGGACATGTTCCAGGGCGTGGACACCGTTGAAGTCGGCATGCAGTTCCATGCCCAGACAGAATACGGCATGCAGGTGATTACGGTCGCCGCCGTTGAGGGCAACAACATCACTGTCGATGGCAATCACCCGTTGGCTGGCCAGACCCTCAACTTTGACGTCAAGGTCATTGATGTGCGCGCCGCCTCCCCGGAAGAGCTTGACCATGGCCACGTGCATGGCGCTGGCGGTCATCACCACTGATCCGGCCCCTGCGGCACCCGAGAAGGCGACCAATGGTCGCCTTTTTCATTCGCTCCATCCTGCTCCACACATTCGACCCCACACTGCGCGATTTCTGTCTGACAATCGAAGTGGCAACCTGGTACTATTGTGCTATATTGACAGCCAGCCAGTTGCTGCGAATCCCTGTCGTGAAGACGGAGCTTTTTTCGCAGAGACAGCGGTAGCCACAGTTGACCCGTCGCTAGTCGACATGTTCGGGGGCGCCTCCTCACCCCCCAACGTTTTTGCGCTGAACTAACGGTATAGGTCTCAAGCATTCGTGGCGATGGTGTCACTGACACCCCCTGTCATCACCCCCTCCTTGAACTGGTCACGCTCGCCCACATGGCGGGCGTTTTTTTTGGCAGTCTTCCGGCCCGCCTAACGGATATTGCTCACCATCCACAGCGTATAGCGGCTGATCTCCTCGACATCTCCCGGGCTGAACAGCAGGCCATCGTTATGCATGCGACACAGGCCGTGCAATGTACCCCACATCACCTGCGCCAGGCGCAAGGCATTGATGCCGGACGACAACTGCCCCGAATGCTGCAAGGCAGCAACCATTTCCGCATAGCTGCGAAACGAGCTGCGGGCCGTCTGCTCAAACGAGGTGGTAGTTCCACCCTTCCAGGTTGTGCGGCCAAACATCAACTCGTACAACTCCGGATAGGCCAGCGCAAACCTTACATAAGCGGTGATAAAGCACTCCAGTCGCCCTCCGGGCGTTTGTGCCCGCGACTCGCCCTGCCGCAGGGACTCATCGAAGCGACGAATACCCTCCTCGCCCATGGCACACAACAGCCCCTGCTTGTCCTGGAAATGATGGTAAAGCGCCGTCTGTGA
The DNA here is from genome assembly GCA_046566745.1 of Gammaproteobacteria bacterium. Lineage (GTDB taxonomy): Bacteria > Pseudomonadota > Gammaproteobacteria > Pseudomonadales > Moraxellaceae > UBA2031. The sequence continues at coordinate 16,576 of JBKHWB010000003.1, read as the reverse complement.
CACCCCGACACGCTCTGCCAGGCGACGAAGACTCAGCGACTCCAGCCCCCCCTCCCGCACCATCATGATGGCCTCTTCCACCAGCCGACGCCGCAGGTCGCCATGATGATAAGTTTTGATGCCTGCATCCTGACGTGTTGACATTGCCCTGATCCCGAGTATCTTAACGCCGTTAAGTTTACATGCCCGCCGCGGGCTTGACGAGGAGTTCGTGATGACTGCCAGCCACTACCCCAACCTGCTCAAACCTCTGGATCTGGGATTCACCCAGTTGAAAAACAGAGTGGTCATGGGCTCCATGCATACCGGTCTGGAAGATCGCTTCTACAACTACGGCAAGCTGGCCGCCTACTTCGCCGAACGTGCCCGCGGCGGCACAGGCCTCCTGATCACCGGCGGCATTTCCCCGAACCGCCAGGGCTGGCTGCTGCCGCTTGGCGGCACGCTCAATCACTACGGCGATGTACTCAATCACCGCCGGGTCACTTCTGCTGTCCACAAGGAAGGCGGAAAAATCCTGATGCAGATCCTGCATGCCGGACGCTACGGCTACCATCCCTTTGTTGTGTCTGCCTCCGATATCAAGTCCCCGATATCGATGTTCAAGCCACGCGGCATGAAGGAAGGCGAGATCCTCAAAACCATCCGCGACTACGGTCGCTGCGCCAAGCTGGCCAAGCTGTCCGGCTACGATGGCGTTGAACTGATGGGTAGCGAAGGCTACCTCCTCAACCAGTTCATCTGTTCCCGTACCAACAAGCGTAATGACCAGTGGGGAGGCAGCCTGGAAAACCGCATGCGACTCCCGGTAGAAATCGTCAAACAGGTGCGCAAGGAAGTCGGCAAGAACTTCATCATTGCCTACCGTCTCTCCCTCATCGATCTCGTCGAAGGCGGCAACAGCTGGGACGAAATCGTGAAAATTGCCAAGGCACTGGAAGCCGCCGGCATCACCATCCTCAACACCGGTATTGGCTGGCACGAAGCTCGCGTTCCCACCATCGTGACCTCCGTGCCCCGAGCGGCCTTCCGCGACGTCACTGCACGCATCCGGAAGGAGCTGTCGATCCCGGTCATGGCGTCGAACCGTATCAATACGCCGGAAGACGGCGAGTCGATCATTGCGAGCGGCGATGCTGACCTGATTTCAATGGCACGCCCCCTGCTGGCCGATGCCGACTTCGTTAACAAGGCTGCTGCCGGGAAGGCGGACGAGATCAACACCTGCATCGCCTGCAACCAGGGCTGCCTGGACATGACCTTCTCTGGCAAGCGCTCTACCTGCCTGGTCAATCCGCGCGCTTGCCATGAAACCGAGCTGGTATACCTTAAAACGAATCGCCCGAAAAAGATTGCTGTGGTCGGTGGCGGTATGGCGGGACTCTCCTGCGCAACGGTGGCAGCCGAACGCGGCCACGATGTCACCCTGTTTGAAGCCGGCGATGACATCGGCGGCCAATTCACGATGGCCATGAATGTTCCCGGCAAGGAAGAATTCCGCGAAACCGTGCGTTACTTCAAAAGCTTGGTCAAGAAAACGGGCGTGAAGGTGCAACTCAACAAGAAGGTAAGTCCGTCAGATTTGTCTGCTGGCGGCTTTGACGAAATCGTTATTGCCACCGGTGTCGCCCCCCGTACTCCGAACATTCCGGGTATCGACCACCCCAAGGTACTGAGCTACCCGGATGTGCTGCGACACGGCAAGAAAGTCGGCCACAAGGTAGCCGTGATTGGTGCTGGTGGCATCGGCATTGATGTGAGCGAGTTCCTGTTGGCCGAACACTCCCCCCAGCCGCTGGATCACTGGCTGGATGAATGGGGCGTCGACCTGACCGTCAGCGAACCGGGTGGACTGCGCGCGCCCAAGCGAGAAGCGCCCCTGCGTCATATCTGGCTGCTGCAGCGCAAACCCGGCAAGAAAATGGGCCAGGGCCCCGGCAAGACCACTGGTTGGGTGCATCGCCTTGCCCTGCAACACCATCAGGTGAAAATGATGGGTGGTGTGGAGTACGTGAAAATTGATGACCTGGGCCTGCATATCCGCATCGGCGACGAAGAGCAAATCCTTGATGTCGACAATGTGATCCTGTGCGCTGGCCAGGAGTCCGTGAAGGACCTGCTTCCAACGGACAGCAAGGGAGAAATTACGGACAAGCGCTTCCACGTGATAGGAGGAGCAAAACTTGCCGGCGAGCTGGATGCCAAACGCGCCATCCAGGAAGGTTCAGAGCTGGCCGCACGCCTCTAGTTGACGACGCAATAAAGAAGGCCGCATCAAGCGGCCTTCTTTATTGCTTATAGTGGCGGAAGTATTACTTCCAGCCCGTCAACTCGGCCAGCGCCTTGCCCAGCTCGGCCGGGTTCTTCACTGTCTTCACACCAGCAGCCTGCAGCGCAGCAAACTTCTCGTCTGCCGTTCCCTTGCCACCGGAAATGATCGCGCCGGCATGACCCATGCGCTTGCCGGGAGGTGCCGTAACGCCAGCGATGTAAGACACCACCGGCTTGGTCACATTGGCCTTGATGAAAGCTGCCGCCTCTTCTTCTGCGCTACCACCGATCTCACCCACCATGATGATGGCTTCGGTCTGCGGGTCGTTCTGGAAGAGCTCCAGTGCATCGATAAAGGTCGTGCCCGGAATCGGATCGCCACCAATACCGATGCATGTCGACTGGCCAAAGCCAAGATCAGTGGTCTGCTTCACGGCTTCATAGGTCAGTGTGCCGGAGCGCGACACGATACCGACCTTGCCCGGCAGGTGGATGTGACCGGGCATGATGCCGATCTTGCACTCACCCGGCGTGATAACGCCCGGGCAGTTCGGTCCGATCAGGCGTACACCACCCTTGCGGACGATGTATTCCTTCACGTACAGCATGTCGATAGTCGGCACACCTTCGGTGATGCAGACCACGAGCTTGATGCCCGCATCCACTGCTTCAAGAATGGCGTCCTTGCACAGCGAGGCCGGCACATAAATCACGGAAGCTTCAGCGCCAGTAGCCGCCACAGCCTGGGCCACCGTATCGAACACCGGCAGGCCGAGATGGGTCGTGCCGCCCTTGCCGGGCGTTACGCCACCCACCATCTTGGTGCCATAGGCAATCGCCTGTTCGGTGTGGAGGGTGCCCTGAGAGCCGGTGATACCCTGGCAGATGACCTTGGTGTCTTTGTTGATCAGCACGCTCATGATTACGCCCCCACTGCCTTCACGACGAGATCACCTGCTTCATTGAGCGAGGCCGCCGGGATGATGTTCAAACCGCTTTCTTTCAGCTTCTGTGCACCGAGTTCGGCATTGTTACCTTCCAGACGCACAACCACTGGCACTTTGACGCCCACTTCCTGCACGGCACCGATAATGCCTTCAGCAATCATGTCGCAACGCACGATGCCACCAAAGATGTTCACCAGCACGCCCTGCACAGCGCTATCGGACAGGATGATCTTGAAGGCCTCGGTCACGCGCTCTTTGGTAGCACCGCCGCCCACATCAAGGAAATTGGCCGGCTGACCACCCTTGAGCTTGATGATGTCCATGGTCGCCATGGCCAGACCGGCACCGTTCACCATGCAGCCGATGTTGCCTTCGAGAGCAACATAATTGAGATCCCACTCCACGGCACGACGCTCACGCTCGTCCTCTTGTGACGGGTCGTACATGGCCTTGAGCTTGGGGTGACGGAACAGGGCATTGGAGTCAATGACGATCTTGGCATCGAGGCAGTGCAGATTCCCTTCATTGGTAATGACCAGCGGATTGATTTCCAGCAGCGCCATGTCGAGCTCGACAAACATTTTTGCCAGCGTCTGGAATATCTTCACGAACTGCTTTACCTGCTCGTGATTGAGGCCAAGCTTGTAGCCCAGGTCACGCCCCTGATAACCACCGGCTCCGATCAGCGGATCAATGATGGCCTTATGGATCTTTTCAGGCGTCTCATGGGCAACCTTTTCAATTTCCACGCCACCTTCAGTGGAGGCCATGAAAACGATACGGCGGGTGGCACGATCCACCACAGCACCCAGATAAAGCTCCTTTGCAATATCAGTGCAGGTCTCAACCAGAATCTTGTTGACGGGCTGGCCGCGAGAATCCGTCTGATAGGTCACCAGATTGATGCCCAGCTTGGCCTTGGCAAACGCTTCCACTTCGTCAAGTGTGGTGACCAGCTTGACACCACCGGCCTTGCCGCGACCACCGGCATGCACCTGGGCCTTGACCACCCACTTGCCACCGCCGATCTTCTCGGCCGCTGCGCGTGCCTCTTCCGGGGTGCTGGCGGCGAAACCCTTGGACACGGGCAATCCGTACTCGGCAAAAAGCTGTTTGCCCTGGTATTCGTGAAGGTTCATTGTGTGAGTACCATCTTCTGTTGCATGTTTGACGCAGGATCGCTGCGTCGCCTTGTCCTGTTGCCTCGACAGGCACCAGGAAACCGATTTCTTGCTCAATAAAAAAGTGAGCAGGTTGCCCGGCTCACTTTTCTGTTGTCATCACTTTCGCTTGCGTTGTACGGCATGGATCGCACGACCATCGACCGACAGTGCCGCCTCGTGCACTACCTCCGACAGGGTCGGGTGGGCAAAGGTCATCAACTGCAGGTCCTCTACCGATGCACCGAATTCCAACGAGATCATGCCTTGGTGAACCATGTCACCGGCACCCGGGCCGATAATGTGCATGCCCAGCAAGCGATCCGACTTGGCATCCGCCACAAACTTCACGAAGCCGGCACTATCATTTGCTGCCAAGGCACGACCGTTTACAGCAAACGCAAACTGACCAGTCTTGACCTCGATACCCTCGCTCTTTGCCTGATCTTCAGTCTTGCCGACCCAGGCAATTTCAGGATGGGTATAAATCACGCCAATGATGGTGTCATAGTTGATCTGGGCGTGGTGGCCGTTCATGACTTCGGCCACCATCATGCCTTCTTCCATCGCCTTGTGGGCCAGCATCGGACCACGTACAAGGTCACCGATGGCATAGACGCCAGGAACAGAGGTACGGCACTGGTTGTCCACGTGCACGAAACGGCGTTCGTCAAGCGTGATACCGCAATCAGCCGCCAGCAAGCCTTCCGTATACGGACGACGACCCACCGCCACGATCAACTTGTCGAACGCTTCCTCATGATCCCCATCCTTGTCGGTGTATGTGACATGGACGTTCTTGCCTTTCACTTCCGAGCCGGTGACGCGGGCACCCAGGCGAATATCCAGTCCCTGCCTGGAGAGGATCTTCATGGCCTCCTTGGCAACCGCCTTGTCACAGGCCGGCAGAAACGCGTCAACAGCCTCGAGCACGACCACTTCGGCACCCAGCCGCTTCCAGACCGACCCCAACTCCAGACCGATCACACCGGCACCGATCACGCCCAGACGCCTGGGCACTTCCTGGAACTCCAACGCGCCAGTAGAGTCAACAATGCGGTCCTCTACCAGTTGCGCCACCGGGATGCCCACCGGTACGGACCCACTAGCCAGAATGACGTTCTTCGCATCAATCACTTCCACCGCCCCTTCCAGAGGCGTGAACTCCACCTGCCGGCCAGCCAGCAGCTTGCCGGCGCCCTGCAACCAGGTAACACCGTTGCCCTTGAACAGCTGCGCGATGCCACCTGTAAGATTACCCACCACGGTGTCCTTGCGAGCCTGCATGGCTTTGACATCGAAGCTGATCTTGTCGATGCGGATGCCGTGTACAGCATACTCATGTGCGGCGTCATGGTACTTGTGCGTGGAATCCAGCAGCGCCTTCGAGGGGATGCAGCCCACATTGAGACAGGTACCGCCCAAGGCGGGCTTACCCTTGTGTACGCGTTTTTCGATACAGGCAACCTTCATACCCAACTGGGCGGCACGAATGGCCGCCTCGTAGCCACCAGGGCCACCTCCGATCACGACCAGATCATAACTTTGTGACATGGATCCGTTCCCTTTCGTGTGAGCGTAACGAAAAACACGCCCTGCACGCGGCAGGACGCATCACATCAGATTTCCAGCAACAGACGCGCCGGGTCCTCTACGAGCTCCTTGATGGCGACGAGGAAGCTCACTGCCTCCTTGCCATCAATCAGGCGGTGGTCGTAGGACAATGCCAGATACATCATCGGCAGGATCACGACCTGTCCATTCACGGCCATCGGACGCTCCTGGATCTTGTGCATGCCGAGGATCGCGGTCTGCGGCGGGTTCAGGATTGGAGTGGAGAGCAACGAGCCGAACACCCCGCCATTCGAAATGGTGAAAGTACCACCCGTCATGTCTTCAATGGTCAGCTTGCCGTCCTTTGCCTTCTTGCCGAAATCGCCAATCGTCTTCTCGATCTCCGCAAGGCTCATGCGCTCGGTATTGCGCAGGATCGGCACCACCAAACCACGATCGGACGACACTGCCACACCCACGTCATAAAAGCCGTGGTAAACAATGTCATTGCCATCAATGGAGGCATTCACGGCCGGGAAGCGCTTGAGGGCCTCAATGGCGGCCTTGACAAAGAAGGACATGAAACCCAGGCGAACGCCATGAACCTTCTCGAACTTTTCTGCGTACTGCTTGCGAAGGTCCATGACCGGCTTCATGTTCACTTCATTGAAAGTAGTGAGCATGGCGGTCGACTGCTTGGCTTCCAGCAAGCGTTCTGCCACCTTGGCACGCAGACGGGTCATCGGAACGCGTTTCTCGACACGGTCCCCCACGGCCATGGCAATTGCCTGGGCAGGGGGCGCCGGCGCGGCGGCGGGGGCAGCAACCGGAGCAGCCGGCTTCTTCAAATGATTTTCGACATCTTCCTTAGTCAGTCGCCCGCCTTTGCCGGTACCGGTGATCCGAGCCGGATCAAGATTATTCTCGGCAATCAGCTTGCGAACGGCCGGGCTTAGCGCATCATCAGCCGCAGCAACCGGTTCTGCTGCTACCACAGCGGCCACCGGGGCTACCGCACTGGCGACCGGCGCTACAGTGGCGCCGGCCTCAAACAGCGCCAGCACCTCCTGCGACAACACGGTATCCCCCTCGTTCTTCAGTACCTGTGAAATGACACCATCCGCCGGTGCCACCACTTCCAGCACCACCTTGTCCGTTTCGATATCAACTATCAGTTCATCGCGGGTAACAGCTTCACCCGGCTTCTTGTGCCAGGTGGCAACCGTGCCGTCCGCAACAGATTCGGGAAAAACCGGAGCCTTGATTTCGATGGCCATTTTCTGGATTCCTTCTGTATTTTCTTCAGTGCTCAGGATTTGAAAGCATCGTCAACCAAGGCAGCCTGTTCCTTGGCGTGCAGGTATACCGACCCGCACGCTGGAGCAGCCGCCGAAGGACGACCGGCATAACGGGTGCGCAACTTGTCGTTCCATTCACGGACAACGCTGTGCATGTGATGCTGGGTGCAGTACCAAGCGCCCTGGTTCATGGGCTCTTCCTGGCACCAGACAATGCTCTTGACCTTCTTGTACTGTGCAAGGGCTTCAGCCAGCTTCTTTTCCGGGAAGGGGTACAGCTGCTCGATGCGAATGATGGCCACATCATCCCGCTTGAGCTCGCGACGCTTTTCCAACAGGTCGTAATACACCTTGCCACCGCACATGATCACGTGAGTCACGGTGGATGGCTTGATGTCGTCAATCTCGGGAATGACGGTCTGGAACTGGCCGGTTGCCAACTCCTCCAGAGTGCTGACGGCCAGCTTGTGGCGCAACAGGCTTTTGGGCGACATCACGATCAGCGGCTTGCGCAGGGGGCGAACAACCTGGCGACGCAACAAGTGGAAGATCTGGGCCGGCGTTGTCGGCGTGCACACCTGCATGTTGTGCTCGGCACACAACTGCAGGAAGCGCTCAAGGCGCGCGGACGAGTGCTCGGGCCCCTGCCCCTCGAACCCATGTGGAAGCAGCAACGTCAATCCGCAAAGGCGCTCCCACTTGGTTTCACCCGAAGAAATGAACTGGTCGATCACGACCTGGGCACCGTTGGCAAAGTCGCCGAACTGCGCTTCCCAGATATTCAGGCACTTGGGCGTTGTCGTTGCATAGCCATACTCAAACGCCAGCACCGCTTCTTCGGACAAAAGGGAATCATATATTTCGAACGCCGGCTGCTGCGGGTCGAGGCTCTTGAGCGGCACATGGGCCGAATTATCCGTCTGGCTATACAGGATGGCGTGACGATGTGAGAACGTACCGCGACCCACGTCCTGTCCCGTAATGCGAATCAGGAAACCGTCGTTCAACACTGATGCATACGCCAGTGTCTCTGCCGCGCCCCAGTTAAACTCCAGGTTACCCGACCACATTTTAGTGCGGTCTTCGAGAACTTTCTGGACCTGCTTCTGCACGACAAAGGTTTCCGGCAGCTTTGCCAGTTTCTTGCCCAACTCCTGCAAGGTCTTGATGGGCACACCGGTATCCCACTCGTCGACCACGGCGTGACCGAGATACGGCGTCCAGTCCACAAACAAGGTCTTGTTGGGCTCGCGCACCAGTGATTTCACCACATGGTTACCGGCCTCAAGGTCCTTTCGGTAATCCTCGACCATGTCATCAGCCTGAACCTGGTTCAGCACACCACTTTTCACCAGCCGGTCAGCATAAATGGCACGAGTCGTCGGCAGCTTGCTGATAACCTGGTACATCACTGGTTGGGTGGCAGACGGCTCGTCCGCTTCGTTATGCCCGCGACGACGGTAGCAGACAATATCAATCACTACGTCTTTCTGAAACTCCATGCGGAAATCCAGCGCCAACTGCGTGACGAAAAACACCGCCTCGGGGTCATCGCCATTCACATGGAAGATCGGCGCCTGCACCATCTTGGAGACGCTGGTGCAATACTCGGTCGAGCGCGAGTCTTCCTTGATGCTGGTGGTAAAGCCGACCTGGTTGTTCACCACAATATGGATGGTGCCACCGGTCTTGTAGCCACGGGTCTGGGACATCTGGAATGTCTCCATGACCACGCCCTGCCCGGCAAACGCCGCATCACCGTGGATGCTGACGGGCAATACCTGACGACCCTGGGCATCGTTTCGGCGATCCTGACGGGCACGAACCGAGCCCTCGACCACCGGCGACACGATTTCGAGATGCGAGGGGTTGAACGCCAGCGCAAGGTGAACCTCACCCCCGGGCGTCATGACGTTCGAGGAATAGCCCTGGTGGTACTTGACGTCGCCCGAACCCTGCTTGGTGAAGCTCTTGCCTTCGAACTCGCTGAACAGATCCGCCGGATTTTTGCCCAGGATATTGACCAGCACGTTGAGGCGCCCGCGGTGGGCCATGCCAATGACCACTTCCTTGACGCCGTAGGAGCCGCCGCGCTGGATAAGCTCATCAACGAGGGGAATAAGGGACTCACCCCCTTCCAGACCGAACCGCTTGGCACCGGCATACCTGGTGCCCAAATATTTTTCCAGACCCTCGGCTGCCGTCACCCGCTCCAGCACGTGCTTGCGCGTATCGGCAGAGAAATTCGGATTGCCGCGCACACTTTCCAGCCGCTGCTGAATCCAGCGCTTTTCGGCGGTATTCACAATGTGCATGTATTCGGAGCCGATGGAACCGCAGTAGATGGCCTCCATCGCCTGCACCATCTCCCCCAGCGTGCACTCTTCCTTGCCAATGGCGAGGTTACCGGTATTGAACACGGTATCCAGGTCGGCCTTACTAAGTCCGTGCGTGGCCAGATCAAGGTCGGGCACCTCTTCGCGGTGCATCAAACCCAGGGGGTCAAGCTTGGCGCGCTGGTGTCCGCGGTTCCGGTAGCCGGCAATCAGCTGCAGCACGGCCACCTGACGGCGCTCGTGCTCCGTACTGACACGACTGGTGGGCAGAGCCTGCGCACGGGTCGAATTCTTGGCCAGCAGGAGGAACTGTTCGCGAACCCCCTTGTGCGGGGTATCCTGGGCGATACCGTCGACTCGAGGCAGCTTTTCAAAATAGCTGCGCCAGTCTTCCGGAACGGATTGGGGAGAGACGAGGAATTGCTCGTAAAGTTCTTCGACGTAGGCGGCATTTTCTGCCGAGAGCTGCGAAGTACTCCACTGTCGCAGCATGAGGCCGTCTTGCATTTTCATGTTTCCATTGAGAGAAGTCCGCAGTGGCCCACGCTGGCCAACAACGGTGCTATTTCGCCTTCTCTGCTCTATGACCCGCGATGTCTGGGTAAGACCTCGCGACCCTGAACCCTCGTTGAGTCTAGCAAACGGGGGCTGAAACGGCTTTCAGACCTTGGTATAGCCTGCAAAGCAGCGCACACGACCAGCATTCGCCTGCAGGACGCTCTGCAAGCAGGTCATGTGGCCGTTATTGTGCACCGGTTCCCCTTCGAGAGCTACCCGGATTCAGCCTTCTGAACCCAAAAAAACCGGGGAAATCACCAAAAAAATAACCCCGCCGGTTGGCGGGGTTATTGACGACATCAGGCACCCTGACTCAGCAGCATGTTGCGGATATGGCCGATGGCCTTGGTGGGATTGAGTCCCTTGGGGCAGACACTAACACAGTTCATGATGCCGCGGCAGCGGAACACACTGAACGGGTCATCCAGCCTGGCCAGACGATCGGCCGTTGCCGTGTCGCGGCTGTCGATCAGGAAGCGGTACGCCTGGATCAGTGCCGACGGACCCAGGAATTTTTCAGGGTTCCACCAGAAGGACGGGCAACTGGTCGAGCAGCAGGCGCACAGGATGCACTCGTACAGACCGTCCAGCTTTTCACGATCTTCCGGCGACTGCAGGCGCTCCCTGGCAGGGGCCGGGCTGTTGTTCACCAGGTACGGTTGCACCTTTTCGTACTGGTTATAGAAGGTATTCATGTCCACCACCAGATCACGAATGACCGGCAACCCGGGCAGAGGACGGATCACCACCTTCTTGGGCAGCGTCTTCATGTTGATCAGGCAGGCAAGGCCATTCTTGCCATTGATGTTCATGCCGTCCGACCCGCAGATGCCTTCGCGACAGGAACGACGGAAACTCAGGGTCTCGTCCACCTGCTTCAGCTTGATCAACGCATCCAGCAGCATGCGCTCGGACCCATCGAGCGTGAGCTCATAGGTCTGCATGTAAGGCGCTTCGTCCTTGTCCGGATCGTAGCGGTAGACTTCAAAAATACGCACGTCGCTCATGGTGTGCCTCTTCAATTCTCTTATCAGGAGGGGGGCCAGGCCACCCCTCCTCACTCCAGGCCCCTTCCCGGCTGGGAAAGGAAGGAAAATGCCGTCAGAAAGTACGCGGCTTGGGCGGAACGGATTCCACCGTCAGCGGCTTCAGCTTGACCGGCTTGTACTCCAGACGATTGCCATCCTTGAACCACAGGGAGTGCTTCATCCACTCCTTGTCGTTACGGCCCAGCGGGCATTCGGGGTCATCCACCGGACGCTCGTAGTCAACCACGGTGTGGGCTCCACGGCATTCCTTGCGGGCGGCAGCGGAAATGATCGTTGCCTTGGCGGCCTCGATCAGGTTTTCCAGCTCCAGTGCCTCGATACGGCCGGTATTGAAGACCTTGGACTTGTCCTTGAGGTGGATATTGCCGATACGCTTCTCGATATCGAGAATCTTCTGGACACCCTCGTCCATCAGAGCCTGGGTGCGGAATACGCCGGCATGCGTCTGCATGGCACGACGCATGTCGTTGGCGACATCCTGCGCATATTCGCCGGACGCAGAGTTATCCAGACGGGCGATACGGGCCAGCGTCTTGTCCAGCGCATCCTTGGGCAGTGACTTCTGGGCGGCCGGAGCACGGGCAACCGTCTCAATGATGTGATCACCGGCTGCCTTGCCGAACACGATCAGGTCGAGCAGCGAGTTGGTGCCAAGACGGTTGGCGCCATGGACGGACACGCAGGAACACTCGCCAATCGCATAGAAACCATTAACGACGGCATTCGGATTGCCATCCTTCGGAGCCACCACCTGACCATTGATGTTGGTCGGAATGCCGCCCATCTGGTAGTGAATCGTCGGCACCACCGGAATCGGTTCCTTGGTGCAATCCACATTGGCAAAGTTCTTGCCGATTTCGTAAACGGACGGCAAGCGCTTGTGGATGGTCTCGGCCCCCAGATGCGTCAGGTCGAGCACGACGTAGTCGCCATTGGGACCACAGCCACGGCCTTCCTTGATTTCCTGGTCCATGGAGCGGGACACGAAGTCACGCGGCGCCAGATCCTTCAGGTTTGGCGCGTAACGTTCCATGAAGCGTTCGCCGTTCTTGTTGCGCAGCAGGCCACCCTCACCGCGGCAACCTTCGGTCAACAGCACACCGGCACCGGCCACGCCGGTCGGGTGGAACTGCCAGAACTCCATGTCTTCGAGCGGGATGCCGGCACGAGCTGCCATGCCCAAGCCGTCACCGGTGTTGATGAAGGCATTGGTAGAGGCCTGGTAGATACGACCAGCACCACCCGTGGCAAACAGGGTGCACTTGGCCTGGAACACCGCAATGTTACCGGTGGCGAGATCAATAGCGGTCACACCCAGCACATCACCGTCCTGATCACGAATCAGGTCAAGCGCGATCCATTCGACGAAGAACTCGGTCTTGGCCGCCAGATTGGCCTGGTAGAGCGTATGCAGCAGGGCATGTCCGGTACGGTCGGCAGCAGCACAGGCACGCTGCACGGGCTTTTCACCGTAGTTGGCGGTATGGCCGCCAAACGGACGCTGGTAAATGGTGCCGTCAGCATTACGGTCAAAGGGCATGCCGAGGTGCTCCAGCTCGTACACCATCTTCGGTGCTTCGCGGCACATGAACTCGATGGCGTCCTGGTCGCCCAACCAGTCGGAGCCCTTGATGGTGTCGTAAAAGTGGTAGTGCCAGTTGTCTTCGCTCATGTTGCCGAGCGAAGCACCGATGCCGCCCTGCGCTGCCACGGTGTGGGACCGGGTCGGGAAGACCTTGGTCAGGACCGCCACCTTGAGGCCGGCACGGGCCAGCTGCAGGGACGCACGCATGCCGGAACCGCCACCACCGACAATCACGGCGTCAAAGGTCAGGGTAGGAATATTGGTCGCGTTGATTGCGTCGGCCATGAATCAGTTCCCCCACAGGATCTGGATGCCCCAGACCACGTAAACAAAAATGCCGATCACCATGCCCGTCTGCAGCACGAGGCGGATGACGGTCGCCTTGGCGCCCATCTGGAGTTCGGTCACATAATCGGTAAAAACGGTCCACATGCCCACCCAGGCATGAGCTGCCAGCGCCAGCAATGCTGTCAGGGAGAAGATGCGCATGGCATTGCAGCCCATGAACTCCTTCCACTGCGCATACTCAAGACCGGGATTGCAGAGCAGGTAACCGACGACCACCAAAAAGTAAGCAGCCAGGACATAGGCGCTGACACGCTGTGCCAGCCAGTCGGACACGCCGGAACGACTGAAACTCGTTGCGCTGTATCTCATCAGAGCACCATCCAGACAAATGCACAGAGAATGAGGACGGCAGACACCACCAACGCCAGCGTGGCGAACAGACGACCGCCTTGCAGGGACTCACCGACGCCGAAGTCCTGAATCAGGTGCTTGATGCCAGCCACCAAGTGGAAAATCAGGCCGGCCAAGGCCACAAAGACCAGCAAGCCGCCGATCAGACCGCCCAGGATATCCGTCTTGACGGCGGCAAATGCGGCCTCGGATGCCAGGGACTGCTGCAGGACATAGAGCAGAACAGGGATGAGAAGGAAGATCACCACGCCAGAGATACGATGAAGAATGGAGGCGATGGCAACCGGCGACTTCATGTTGACGGCCAGAACGGTCGACAAGCTGAGATTGACAGGTCGATTGCTTTTCACTGCGGGTTTCCTGTTGGGGGCCCCTGACGAGGCAGACCTAAGGGAGAGCACTGGGGAAAGCACCAACCCACTGAATTTTCTCAACATTCTGAAAATCCGACGGGCAGCGCAAAACCGGGCCGAAAGTATAATCCTGCCCCCATTGAATTACAAACCGGTAACACGATGATGGTGCAGGTAATTTTCGCCAATGCACACGGCGGCTCCACTCTTCTGTGATACATCATGCCTGTCAAGAAAACAGGTACTCGACCAAAGTCTGAAAGACCCGTCAGTCATGCTGCAAACCGGGGCATCCAGGGGCATGCGGACACAGAAAGAGCGCGATCACCTGTAACGGTTTGTTGACAAAATCCCCTCACAAATTAAGCTAGCGCGCCTTCCCCGAAGCGTTTTTGCCCCGTCTTCGCATTCCGGACACTCCGGAGAGTCAAGCCTGCAACTCGCCTTCGGTCGCGCTGAAGCCAGAGCCATGAAGTAAACCGGCTCGTTTAGGAGACTGCCATGTCGGGTAAAAAAGTCACTCTGACCATCGATGACAAGTCGATCGATCTTCCCGTTACCTCCGGCACCATCGGTCCGGACGTAATTGACGTGAAAGATGTCCTTTCCCAGGGCTATTTCACCTACGACCCGGGCTTCATGGCCACCGCAGCCTGCGAATCCAAGATCACCTTCATTGATGGCGACAAGGGCGTTCTGCTGCATCGCGGCTACCCCATCGAACAGCTGGCAGAGAAGTCCGACTACCTGGAAACCTGCTACCTGCTCCTGAATGGCGAATTGCCGAATGCCGCCCAGAAGGCCGACTTTGTCAGCCGCGTGACCAACCACACCATGGTTCACGAGCAGCTGCAGTTCTTCTACCGCGGCTTCCGTCGCGATGCGCACCCGATGGCCGTGATGTGCGGCGTGGTAGGCGCCCTGTCTGCCTTCTACCACGACAACCTGGATATCAATAATCCGGAACACCGCCGCATTGCCGCCATCCGCCTGATCGCCAAGATGCCGACCATTGCCGCGATGAGCTACAAGTACAACGCCGGCCAACCGTTCGTGTACCCGCGCAATGACCTGAGCTACGCCGAAAACTTCCTGCACATGATGTTTGCCACCCCGTGTGCCGACTACGAAGTGAACCCGGTGCTGGCCAAGGCCATGGACCGCATCTTCATCCTGCACGCCGACCACGAGCAAAACGCCTCTACGTCGACCGTGCGCCTGACCGGCTCTACCGGTGCCAACCCCTATGCCTGTATCGCTGCCGGCATTGCGGCCCTGTGGGGCCCGTCTCACGGCGGTGCCAACGAGGCCGTACTGAAGATGCTCGACGAAATTGGTGACGTGTCCAACCTGGACGACTTCATCCGTCGCGTGAAGGACAAGAACGACAGCACCAAGCTGATGGGCTTCGGCCACCGCGTCTACAAGAACTTCGACCCGCGCGCCAAGGTCATGAAGCAGACTTGCGATGAGGTCCTGACCGCTCTCGGCATCAATGATCCGCAGCTGGAACTGGCCATGAAGCTGGAAGAAATCGCCCTCAAGGACGATTACTTCGTGTCGCGTCGCCTGTACCCGAACGTGGACTTCTACTCCGGCATCATCCTGAAGGCCATTGGCATTCCGACCAGCATGTTCACCGTGATCTTCGCCCTGGGTCGCACCCCGGGCTGGATTGCCCACTGGCTGGAAATGCACTCGGCACCTTACAAGATCGGTCGTCCGCGCCAGCTCTACACGGGGCACACGCAGCGCGACTACACCGACCTGTCGAAGCGCTGATTCAGCACCCAGCCAAAAAGGCCGCTCTCGTAGCGGCCTTTTTGCATCTGCATGCCAACAGGCATTACCCTCGGCACAGTCTTCTTCCCTTGACTCGCGGAGCCCGCCATGACGACCGTCTCATTCATCGGACTTGGAACCATGGGCTACCCCATGGCAGGCCACCTTGCCCGCAGCGGGCTTCCTGTGACGGTTTTCAACCGGACGAGGTCGAAAGCCGAAAGATGGTGTACCGAGTTCGGGGGCGTCCCCGCTGACAGCCCGGCCGCCGCCGCCGAAGCCGCCGACATCATCATCACCTGCGTGGGCAATGACGATGATCTTCGCTCCGTGGTACTGGGCGACGCGGGCATCCGTCAACGCATCAGGGCGGGTGCTCTGCTCGTCGACCATTCCACCGTCTCTGCCGCCGTATCACGGGAAATCGCCGATAGGCTGGAAGCCGATGGTGCCAGCTTCATCGATGCGCCTGTCTCGGGTGGCCAGCAGGGAGCCCTCAACGGACAGCTCACCATCATGTGCGGTGGCCAGGATCTGGACATCGAACGGGCACGTTCCGTGATCACGCATTACGCCAGGGCCATCACCCACATGGGACCCGTGGGGAACGGCCAGCTGACCAAGATGGTGAACCAGATCTGTGTCGCCGGCGTGGTGCAAGGACTGGCAGAAGGCATGCACTTTGCCGAAATGGCCCAACTGGACCTGCAGAAAGTCATGGATGCCATCTCGCAGGGAGCTGCCTCTAGCTGGCAGATGGTTAACCGGCACAAGACCATGATCGCCGGCGAATATGAGCATGGTTTTGCCGTGGACTGGATGCGCAAGGATCTGTCGATCTGCCTTGCAGAAGCCCGTCAGTCCGGTGCCACTTTGCCCGTCACGGCATTGGTGGACCAGATGTATGCCGATATCCAGGCAACCGGTGGTGGCAAGTGGGACACGTCCAGCCTGCTTCACCGACTACAGCATGGCCGCCACAAG
>JBKHWB010000002.1:0-83765 GCA_046566745.1 Gammaproteobacteria bacterium | reverse complement strand
ATGATGACTTCCCCCGTGATTGGTACGCCTTTTTCCGAGACAGCGTTGCGAGTGCTGTTTTGCGGCGCTGGTGAACTGGGCAAGGAAGTTGTGATTGAGTTGAAGCGTCTTGGCTGCGAAGTGGTCGCCGTTGATCGCTATGCCGCCGCGCCCGGCATGCAGGTAGCCGATCGTAGCCATGTGATCGACATGCTGGATGGCCATGCCTTGCGCAAGGTCATTGAGAGCGAGAAGCCGCACTTGATCGTGCCCGAGATTGAAGCCATCGCAACATCGACCCTTGAGGACATGGAGGCGGAGGGCTGGACAGTAGTGCCGACTGCCCGGGCCGCGCGGCTGACCATGAATCGGGAAGGGATCCGGCGGCTGGCAGCTGAGCAGTTGGCCATTCCCACCTCTCCTTATCATTTCGCGGATGATTACGTTGCTTATGTCGCGGCAGTGGGCAGTGTCGGCTATCCCTGTGTGGTCAAGCCGGTGATGTCATCATCCGGCAAGGGGCAAAGCGTCATTCGCGGGGAGCAGGATCTGGAGTCTGCCTGGGCGTACGCCCAGGCGGGAGGTCGCGCAGGGGCGGGCCGCGTGATTGTCGAAGGCTTTGTCGATTTTGATTACGAAATTACCCTGCTCACGTTGCGCCACCGCGACGGCACCAGTTTTTGTGACCCCATCGGGCACCTGCAGGTGGCGGGCGACTACCGTGAATCCTGGCAGCCGCAACCCATGAGCCAGACGGCCTTGGCCGTGTCACAGCGGATAGCCGAGGCGGTGACGTCGGCACTTGGCGGTTTCGGCATGTTTGGCGTTGAGTTGTTTGTGAAGGGCGATCAGGTATGGTTCAGCGAAGTGTCACCGCGTCCGCATGACACCGGCCTGGTCACTCTGATCTCCCAGAACCTGTCCGAGTTTGCCCTGCATGCGCGTGCCATTCTGGGGCTGCCCGTGCCGGTAATTCGTCAGTATGGTTCCGCTGCGTCCTGCGCATTGCTGGTGAAGGGGGATTCTTCCACGGTGGCATTTGGCAATCTGGCCCAGGCGCTCGCCCGGCCGGATACGGACCTCCGTTTGTTTGGCAAGCCGGAGGTGAGGGGTGAGCGGCGCATGGGGGTGGGATTGGCCCTCGGCGCGGATGTGGGCGATGCCCGGTCAAAGGCCCGGGACGTGGTAGCGGCCATCACGGTACAACTGTAGAAAAATACCGATGAGTGGTCGCGTCTGCGCAAATTCCGCGTCTAGGCTTAACGTGGGAAACTTTGTAAAGGGGGAAGGCCATGACCACGTTGCGGGCACGGGATGTTGTTGACCAGGCACATGCATTTCATCATCGCTTGGCGGGGTATTTCGCCGGCTTGCGGGATGCGGCGGAGAACGAGCGCGCCCGACTGCTGTACTCCTATCTCAGCCAGCATGAAAACGTGCTGTCCGAGGCGCTTACCCGTTATCGCGCGGATGCCCCGCAGCGACTGATGGATGCCTGGTTGCAGAATGTACCCGATGACCGGGCGCTGCAGTCCTGCGCTGTCCTCGACCTGTCCCCTGACACGCCCCCTGATGACGTTATCAATGCCTCGCTTGGTTACGATGACTGCCTCATTTCCATGTACAAGGCCATGCAGCAAGCGGCGACTCATCCCGAGCTCAGGGAGTTTTTCGAAAACCTGCAGGCGCTCGAAGAAAGCGAAAAACATCGCACGACGGTGAATATACAGTCGCTCTACGACATGTAGGACTCATTCGGCGGTAGGCGATACCTGCTGGGCTACCGGGATGATGCGTGCAGTTTTCACGGTATTGTCCCGGGTCTGGAGAACCTCGATCAGGTAGTGGCCCACCTTCAGGGAGAGGGCCGATTCGGGGATCGTTTCGAGTTGCTCGATGATGAGGCCATTGAGCGTACGGGGGCCGCTGGTGGGCAATTGCCAATGCAGCAGGCGGTTGATGTCCCGGATGCTGGTACTGCCGTCTATTACCCATGATCCGTCGGCCTGCTTGATCATGTCCTTGTGGGTGTCGGTGACACTGGTCGTGAATTCCCCCACGATTTCTTCCAGGATGGCCTCAAGTGTCACGATGCCCTGTACGTCCCCGTATTCATCCACCACCAGACCGAAGCGTCGCTTCTGTTTCTGGAAGTTCACCAACTGGGTTGGCAAGGACGTGCTCTCCGGCACGTAGTAGGGCTCGCGCACGTGTTGCAGTACCTCTGCCTTGGTCAGGTCGGCCTTGCCCAGGAAACGGGTGGCATTACGGATGTGCAGGATGCCGATGCAGTCGTTGATGTCGCTGCGGAACACCGGCAGGCGGGTGTGCTGGGTGGAACGCAACTGCTTGACGATGCTGTCGATGTCGTCTTCGATGTTGATGCCGCTGACCTCGCCCCGCGGCACCATGATGTCGTTGACCGTGATGTTGTCCAGTTCCAGCACTCCCAGCAGCATCTTGCGGTGCTGCATGGGCAGGAACACGTCCTGTACCACGGTTCGGAGTTCGTCCGTGTTGAGCTTGTGGTCACCTTTGGCCAGTGAGTTCAGGCGGAAGAGGGTGTTGGTGGTGACGTTGACGAGCCAGACCAACGGAGCAAGCACGCTAAGCAACGCCTTGAGTACCGGTGCTGCAAAGTGGGCAACCGATTCCGGGTGTTTTGCGGCAAAGGTTTTGGGCCCGACTTCGCCAAAGATAAGAATGACGAAGGTCAGTATGCCGGCTGCGATGGCAACACCCGGGTCCCCGGCAATTTGCAAGCCGATCAGCGTCGCTACCGATGATGCGCCGATATTGACGATGTTGTTGCCGATCAGGATGACGCCGATCAGACGGTCAGGCTGGGCCAGCAGATTCAGGACGCGCTGCGCCGAGCGACTCCCTGTCTGGGCCTGATGCTTCAGCCGGTATCGGTTGGCCGTCATGATGCCTGTCTCGGAGCCTGAGAAGAATGCCGAGAAGGTGATGAACACGACTAGAAGGGAGAAGAGAAGCCCTAGGGGTGTATCGTCCACAGAAATAGCCAGAATGCCGAGATGTCAGGGATTTAACGGGCTGGGTGCCGCCAGCGTCAAGCGCCGCGCTGAAGGATGAGTTCCAGAACCAGTTTGCTGCCGTAGAAACCTGTCAGCAACAAGGCAAAGCCCCAAAGGGTGAAGCGGATTGCCATGGGGCCTCGCCAGCCCATCCAGTGCCGGCCTGCCAGCAGGACGGCAAATACCATCCAGGCGGCAATGGTCAGCAAGGTCTTGTGGGCAACATGCTGGCCAAAAAGGTCATCAAGTGTCATGAATCCCGACACGATGGCCAGAGTCAGCAGCACAAAACCCGTGCCGATCAGGCTGAACAGCAGGCTTTCCATGGTTTGCAGGGGGGGCAGGGCATGCATGAGGCCGGGTTTCCGGCTCCGCAGCTGGCGATCCTGGAAGGCCACCAGGATGGCTTGGGCGGCGGCAATGGTCAGTACGCTGTAGGCCAGTATGGACAGCAGGATGTGCGATTCGGCACCCGGGGACAGGTTGCTGAGCGGCGGGTAATGAGAGGGAGCCAGCAGAGACAGGCCCAGTCCCAGTGCGGCAAGCGGAAAAGCCACTACGGCGATACTGATGACCGGCAGGTACAGGCTCATTCCCATGGCCAGTGTGGCGATGAGCCACCCCACCAGCGATATGATGTGGAACAGGCCCAGGTCAATGCCTGCCGGCTGGAATATCTGGGTGTGGACGGCAACCAGGTGCAGCGGCAGGGCCAGCCCCCCCAACGCGAGGATGACCTGGCGGTTGGGCTTCTCGCGGCGGACAAGTCTTTGTCCCAGCAACATGCTGGCAATGATGTACAGCAGCGCTGCGGCCAGGCCGGCCAGTGTTGCAGTCATGATAGGGTGATTCCTGTTGTTACGGTCGCGGGAGCTGCAGTGGTGATGGCTTCCGGAACGATTCCGAAGTGTCGCACAGGCACGGCCCGGTTTGGAACAAGCCCCGAGGGCGACAGCGCAGCAGTCGTTCCCTATAATCGGAGGCCTTTGACCGATTCCCACCGGATGCATCCCGATGTTTGACAACCTCACCGACCGCCTCAGTCACAGCCTGCGCAACATCACCGGCTCTGGCCGCCTCACCGAGGACAACATCAAGGACACCCTGCGCGAGGTGCGCATGGCGCTGCTGGAGGCCGATGTGGCCTTGCCGGTGGTGAAGGAGTTTGTCGAGCGTATCCGCGAACAGGCGCTGGGCCAGGAAGTGATGCAGGCCCTGTCGCCCGGGCAGGCCTTCGTCAAGATCGTGCATGACGAGCTGGTGCGCACCATGGGTGACGCCAACGAGACCCTGAATCTCAGTGCAGCCCCCCCGGCCGTGATCCTCATGGCGGGCCTGCAGGGTGCTGGTAAAACCACGACGGTGGGCAAGCTGGCCAAGTTCCTCAAGGAGCGTGAGAAGAAAAAGGTGCTGGTGGCCTCGGCCGACGTCTACCGCCCCGCCGCCATCAAGCAGCTGGAAATGGTGGCCGCTGATGTCGGTGCCATTTTCTTCCCGTCCACTCCCGACCAGCACCCCAACGACATTGCCCGTGGGGCGATTGCCGAGGGCAAGCTCAAGTTTGCTGATGTCGTGATCATCGATACCGCCGGTCGTCTCCATGTTGATGACGAAATGATGGGCGAGATCAAGTCCCTGCATGCTGCCATCAACCCGGTCGAAACCCTGTTCGTGGTCGATGCCATGACTGGTCAGGACGCGGCCAATACTGCCAAGGCCTTCAATGACGCCCTGCCGCTGACCGGTGTGATCCTCACCAAGACCGACGGCGACGCCCGTGGTGGTGCGGCGTTGTCGGTGCGCACCATTACCGGCAAGCCCATCAAGTTCCTCGGTATCGGCGAAAAGACCGATGCCCTTGAGCCTTTCCATCCGGATCGAGTCGCTTCCCGCATCCTCGGCATGGGCGACGTGCTCTCTCTGGTCGAAGAGGTCGAGCGCAAGCTCGACAAGGAAAAGGCCGAAAAGCTGGCCAGCAAGCTCAAGAAGGGCAAAGGCTTCGACCTGCAGGATCTGCTGGAGCAATTCCAGCAAATGCGAAACCTGGGTGGCATGGGGGGCTTGCTCGACAAGCTGCCCGGTATGAATAGCGCCCAGGTGCAGCAGGCGTTGGCCGGCGGGGCTCCCGAGAAGGAAATGAAGAAGATGGAAGCCGTCATTCTGTCCATGACCCCGGCGGAGCGCCGCAAGCCCGACCTTATCAATGGCTCCCGCAAACGTCGCATCGCGGCCGGCTCCGGTACCCAGATCCAGGACGTGAACCGTGTGCTCAAGCAGCATGCCCAGATGGAAAAGATGATGAAGAAGCTGTCATCGCCCTCCGGCATGATGAAAATGATGCGCGGCATGAAAGGCATGATGGGGCAGGGCGGAGGCGGCTTGCCGCCCGGAATGGGTGGCCCCGGTGGCATGGGAGGCTTGCCAGGTCCCGGGGGCGTTGGCTTGCCGCCCGGATTCAAGAAGAAGTGATGCTTGCGAAGCCCGCTTTAATGCGGGCTTCGTCTTTTCTGGTGCCGCATTGAGGACCGGAGTTACCGGCGCAGACTTACCAGCGAGGCCGCCAGAATCAGAGCGGTACCCGCAAGCGCATAAGCGTCCGGTACTTCATCCCAGAGTACCCACGCATAAATACCGGCAACCACGATCGCCAGATAGGTTACCGGGCCAATGCGGTTGGCGGGTGCCAGTGCATAGGCCCGTGTCAGGCATAGCTGGCTCAGGGTGGCAAGGATGCCTACGGCAGCCAGCAGGCCGAATTCCTTGAGTGTAATCGCCCGGCCTGCCCACAGTAATGGCAGGGTCGAGACGATGGTTGATATCAGGGCAAAGTAGAAGACGACCCGCGTGGCAGGCTCGGTCGCGCCCAGTGCGCGCACTGTTACAAAGGCGGTGGCGGCCAGAATGCTGGAACCGAGGCCGATCAGCGCAAAGTGGTTGACGAGGCCCTGGTCGGGCTTGCAGACCAGGGCGACTCCCACGAAGCCAACCAGGGCAGCCGCCCAAGTCCGTTGGGTCATGGGCTCCTTCAGGAAAAACCATGCCACCAAGGGAATGAATACCGGGGAGGAATAGGTAAAGATCATGGCACTGGAAAGCGGCAGGTTGGCGATGGCATAGAAGAAACCGTACATCGCCGTCAGGCCGGTCAGGGCACGCCATAGATGGCGGGGAAATACCGTGGTTCTCAGTCCGCCACCGCCCTGTGTCAGCATGACCGGCAGCAGCAGGGCGAGTCCGGCCAGGTTGCGGGCGAAGACCACGATCTCGTTGCTGACCGTGTGCGAGGCCAGCCGGATGAATACCCCCATGGTGGCAAACAGGAAGGCCGACAGGGCCAACAGGGCGGCACCTTTCAGGATGGATTGGTTGGGCACGGAAGTCGGATCTCGGGCAAGGGCCGGAATGCCGTGCGATGATACCTCACTCGGTGCAGGGCAGGCGTGGGTCGGGCTTTCTTCGGGGGGCGATTTACCGTACAATCCGCGGCCTTCCGCGCCGGGTCGATTTCCGTGGCGCCTGCGCGGGCCGACTGACCACGGAAACCCAGTTAAGGAACCTGATCATGGTAACCATTCGTCTCGCCCGTGGCGGCGCCAAGAAGCGTCCGTTCTACTCCGTCGTCGTGACTGACAGCCGTAACGCCCGTGATGGCCGTTTCATCGAGCGTATCGGCTTCTTCAACCCTGTCGCCAAGGGTCAGGAAGAGCGCGTTCGCATCGACTCCGAGCGCTACAGCTACTGGGTTTCCCAGGGTGCACAGCCCTCCGAGCGCGTTGCTGCGCTGGCCAAGGCTTCGACCAAGGCTGCCTGAGACCGATGAATACGAAGGCCCCGGCGCCGGCGGTGCCGGAAGCCTCCGATCTCATCAGCGTAGGGCATGTCAGCACGCCCTACGGGGTGAAGGGATGGGTCTGGGTTCATTCCCTGACTGATCCCATCACCAACCTGTTCGGTTACCAGCCCTGGTACCTGAAGACCCGCGAGGGCTTCAGGCCGGTCAAGGTGCTGGAGTGGCGTGAACAGGGCAAGGGGGTGGTGGCGCAGCTCGACATTTCCCCTGACCGCAATGCGGCCGAACTGTTGCGCAATCTGGAGATCTGGGCGCGGAAGGATGCCCTGCCGGAGCTGGAAGAGGGTGACTACTATTGGTCAGACCTTATTGACCTCTCCGTGCGCACCCAGGATGGCCAGCTGCTGGGTACCGTGCACAGCCTGATGGAAACCGGCGCCAATGATGTGCTGGTGGTGCAGGCCGCTGCAGGCAGCATCGATGATCGTGAACGTCTGGTGCCGTGGGTGCCGGGTGAAGTGGTAAAGGATGTCGATCTGGTCGCACGGATGATTACCGTCGATTGGGATCCTGAGTTTTGAGTAGGCGAGGCGCCTGACATGTGGGTCGGGATTGTCAGCCTGTTTCCGGAAATGTTCCGGGCAGTGACGGAGAGCGGCATTACCAGTCGCGCTGTCAAAAACGACTTGCTGATGCTTGAGTACTGGAACCCTCGTGATTATGTCGAGGCCAGTACCGGGAGTAATTTTCGCCGTGTGGACGATCGCCCGTATGGGGGCGGCCCCGGCATGGTGATGCAGGTCGAGCCTTTGCGGCGCTCGATCACGGCGGCCCGCGAGGCGGCACGGGTCAGGGGCCTGACACCAAAAGTGATTTACCTGTCACCGCAGGGCCGGGTACTGAACCAGGCAGGGGTGCAGGAGCTGGCGACCCTGGATGCAGTTATTCTGCTCTGTGGTCGTTATGAAGGGGTCGATGAGCGCCTGATCCGGCGCGAAGTCGATGCCGAGTGGTCGATCGGGGATTATGTGCTGTCGGGTGGCGAGCTGCCGGCGATGGTGCTGATTGACGCGGTCACGCGTCTGCTGCCGGGGGCGCTCGGTTGCGAGGCCTCGGCGGAAGAGGACTCCTTCAGCGACGGCTTGCTGGATTGTCCGCACTACACCCGCCCCGAAGTGTATGAGGGCGAGGAAGTGCCGGCCGTTCTGCTGTCGGGTGATCATGCCGCTATTCGCAAGTGGCGCCGCAAGCAGAGTCTTGCCAGAACATTGCAGCGTCGTCCTGATCTTCTGGAGAAGGTCACGCTGGATAAAGAGCAGCTGAAGTTGCTCGACGAGATCCGTCGCGAAAGCGGCGAGGGTGAATAAGGTTCGCAAGACCTGTTCATCTCCATGGGTTTGCCGGGTAACCGGCGGGCCAGATGTGTAACGGTGGGTATGCGCCGGACGGCTTCACAAAAAAGCCGGTCCACAGCCTCTGTCACCATAAAATCGAGGAAATGCCATGAGCGGCAAGCATCCCCTGGTTCAATACGTTGAACAGTCCCAACTCAAGCAGAACGTGCCGTCTTTCGGCCCGGGCGACACTGTTGTCGTTCAGGTGAAGGTGAAGGAAGGTGATCGTGAGCGTCTGCAGGCTTACGAAGGCGTGGTTATCGCCAAGAAGAACCGTGGCCTGAACTCGGCTTTCACTGTGCGCAAGATTTCGAATGGCGTCGGTGTTGAGCGTGTGTTCCAGACGCACTCTCCGGTGGTTGCCTCCATCGAAGTGAAGCGTCGTGGTGACGTTCGCCGTGCCAAGCTGTACTACCTCCGCGATCGTTCCGGCAAGTCCGCACGTATCAAGGAAAAGCTGGCTCCGCGCGCCGCCAAGTAATTGGTGCGCTGATCCGCAAAGAAACGGCCTTCGGGCCGTTTTTTTATGGGCGCGCTCCGGTATGCTCCCTGCACCATGACCAGCTTTTCGCCACGTCCCCGCGGTCGACCTCGCAAGGAGGAGACTGCATTGCAGCCCGAGCCGCCGGAGCTTCGCCAGTTCCGTAGCAAGCTCGTGGTCGAGGGCATGAGTCGGCACTCCATTGCCGGCTACCTGACGGATTTGCACAAGTTGGCGGAATGGGCGGCTCCGCAAGCCTTGCTCGCGCTGGAACATGCCGATCTGGTTCGTTATCTGCATGATCTTCATGAGGAGGGCAGCCATCCCCGTTCCCGGGCACGCTTTCTCTCGGCAGTGCGGCGGTTCTACCGCTTTCACTTGTCCCAGCATCGCCTCACGCAAGATCCGACTCTTAATCTGGAAACGCCGAAGATCGGCCGTCCGCTGCCCAAGGATTTGTCCGAGACTGATGTGGAGAGGTTGTTGGCGGCGCCCTTGGTAGAGACGCCGCTGGGCTTGCGCGATCGGGCCATGCTGGAGCTTCTTTATGCGTGCGGGCTGCGCGTGAGCGAGCTGGTGGGATTGCGGGTTGACCAACCCAACTTGCGGGGCGGGTTTGTTCGCGTCACAGGCAAGGGCAGCAAGGAGCGACTGGTGCCCATGAACCAGGAGGCCATGGACTGGCTGGTGCGCTATGTCGAGGAGGCCAGACCGGTGCTGGTGGCTGGCTCGCCGACGGAGGCGCTGTTTCCCAGCCGGGAGGGTGAGTTCATGACCCGACAGGCATTCTGGTATCGCATCAAGGTGCTGGCCCGGGCGGCCGGTATTGAAAAGCCGCTGTCGCCCCATACCTTGCGCCATGCCTTTGCCACCCATCTGCTCAACCACGGCGCGGACTTGCGCGTGGTGCAGATGCTGCTAGGTCACAGCGACCTGTCGACGACGCAGATCTATACCCACATCGCCAGCCATCGCCTGCAGGAGTTGCACGCACGCCATCATCCGCGCGGGTGAGCCGCGAGATGCGGTTACGCTTGTACTATGCACACCGGGCGGGACAGCACGTATGCTTAGGTCATGAAGATTGGGAGAGTTGTCATGAAGTATCTGTCCGTTCCGCTGGCGCTTGGTCTCTGGCTGTTCTCGTCAGCCGCTCTGGCTGGCCCGGAAGACGTCATTCGGGCCAAGCTGAAGGTTGCCATGCCGGAAGCCCAGATCATCAGTGTCCGGTTGACGCCTGCCGGCCTCTATCAGGTGACGGCCAAGGGGTATGAGCCGGTATATGCGACGGCTGACGGACGCTACCTGTTCCAGGGCGAGTTGCTGGAGATTCAGGGCAGCCGCATTGTGAATGTTGAGGACGTCGGACTCGCCGACCAGCGCAAGGCTGCCTTGGCGCAGCTGGCGCCCGCTGACACGGTGAATTTCCCTGCTGCCGGTGGCAAGCCCAAGGCGGTGGTGCACGTTTTCACGGATGTGGACTGTGGCTACTGCCGCAAGCTGCATGCGGAGATCGACCAGATCAACAGGCTGGGTATCGAGGTTCGCTACCTGGCATTCCCCCGTGCCGGCGAGAATACGCCGGGGTCGCGCAAGCTGGACAATGTCTGGTGTGCCAAAGACCGCCAGTCAGCCATGACGCAGTCAAAGCTGGGCAAGGCCGTGCCGGAGGCTCCCAAGCTCTGCAAGTCGCCAGTCTCCCGACAGTATGAACTGGGGGTGGAACTGGGTGTTCGCGGCACGCCGGCCATCTTCTCTGCGGACGGCGCCCAGGTCGGTGGCTACCTGCCGCCCGCTGCGCTTGCCAAGGCGCTGGGTATTCGCTGAGTCCCGTCGGATCTGCAGCTTTCCAACCCCGTTCCGGGTTTGACAAACCCCGGAACGGGTCATAATGTTGCGCCCTCAAAATACCGGCCATTTGCCACTGTCCAGAGCGGCATGGCCGGGCGCTGTCCCTGCGTCATTGGGCGCACTCAATAAGTATTCAGGTGATGATGTGAAACCGGTGTCTGTGGGTATTGTGGGCCTGGGTACGGTTGGCGGCGGTGCCTTCAACCTGCTTCGCGAAAATGCTGCCGAGATCAGTCGTCGTACCGGTCGTGACATCCGTGTTTCCCATGTGGGCATACGCCGTGACAAGCCGGGCTATGACCTGTCCGGCACTCAAGTCAGCCAGGACATCTTTGCCGTGGTCAACGATCCCGCCATTGATATCGTGGTCGAGGTGATTGGTGGCACGACAACGGCGCGTGACGTGGTGATGCAGGCCATTGCCAACGGCAAGCATGTCGTCACTGCCAACAAGGCCCTGCTGGCCGAGTTTGGCAACGAGATTTTTGCGGCGGCCGAGAAGAAGGGCGTCTATGTAGCCTTTGAAGCGGCTGTGGCGGGTGGTGTACCCATCATCAAGGTGCTGCGTGAAGGCTTGGCCGCCAACCGCATCGAGTGGCTGGCCGGCATCATCAATGGCACCGGCAACTTCATCATGACGGAGATGCGCGAGAAGGGGCGTGATTTCTACGACGTCCTGAAGGAAGCGCAGGCGCTCGGTTATGCAGAAGCAGATCCGACCTTTGACGTGGAAGGTATCGATGCCGCCCACAAGCTCACCATCCTGGCCTCGCTGGCCTTCGGGGTGCCGCTGCAGTTCAAGAAGGCCTATACCGAGGGAATTACCAAGCTTACGCGTGACGACGTGGCTTATGCCGAGGAGTTGGGTTTCCGCATCAAGCACCTGGGCATCGCCCGTCGTGTTGAAAAGGGCATCGAGTTGCGCGTGCACCCGACGTTGATCCCGGCCGAGCGCCTGATCGCCAATGTGAATGGCGTGAAGAATGCGGTGCTGGTGCAGTCACAGCCGGTAGGAGCGACGCTGTACTATGGCTCCGGTGCCGGTGCCGGACCCACGGCATCTTCCATTGTGGCGGACATTGTCGATGTGGTCCGCTCCATGGACTCCGAGCAGAACAATTTTGTGCCCCATCTGGCCTTCCAGCCGCATGCGATTACGGATACCCCCATCCTGTCCATGGATGAAGTGGTGACCTCCTACTACTTGCGCTTGACCGCCAATGACCGCCCTGGCGTGCTGGCCGATGTCACCCGCATCCTTTCGCAGCACGGCATCAGCATAGAGGCCATCCTGCAGAAGCCGGCGCATGAAGCGGGCTCGGTACCGGTCATCATCCTGACCAAGCCGGTGGTGGAGCGCGAAATGAACCAGGCCATTGCCGAGATGGAAGGTCTGGATGACATTATTGGCAAGGTGGTGCGTATCCGGCTGGAAAATCTGGATGCCTGATTGAGTTGCATGCCCCGGACAGGGGGATGTGTGGATGATTTTTTGCACGACAGCTAGAACGAGACACAGACATGAACTTTGGCAATCGCTACACCGGCCTCATCAACAAGTACCGTGACCATCTGCCGGTGTCTGACGACACGCGCCTGATCTCGCTGGGTGAGGGCAATACGCCGCTCATCAAGCTGCAGAACATTCCGAAGATGATCGGCAAGAATGTCGACATCTATGTGAAGTACGAAGGCCTTAATCCGACGGGGTCCTTCAAGGACCGTGGCATGACCATGGCAGTGACCAAAGCCGTGGAAGAAGGTAGCAAGGCCATCATCTGTGCCTCTACCGGTAACACGTCGGCGGCTGCGGCTGCCTACGCGGCTCGCGCCGGCATCACGGCTTTCGTGCTGATTCCGGAAGGCAAGATTGCCATGGGCAAGCTGGCCCAGGCCATGATGTACGGTGCCATCACCCTGCAGATCCGTGGCAACTTTGATGAAGGCATGGAGCTGGTGAAGCAGGTGGCGGCCCATGCCCCGGTCACCATCGTGAACTCCATCAACCCGTATCGCCTGCAGGGCCAGAAAACGGCTGCATTCGAGATTGTGGAAGAGCTGGGTTTTGCCCCGGATTACCACTGCCTGCCGGTCGGCAATGCCGGCAACATCACGGCGCACTGGATGGGCTATAGCGAGTACCACGAGCGCGGCATCGTCAACAGCCGTCCGAAGATGGTGGGTTACCAGGCCGCCGGTTCGGCGCCCTTCATGCGCGGTGGCCCCGTCACCAATCCGGAAACCGTCGCAACGGCTATCCGTATCGGCAATCCGCAGTCCTGGGACAAGGCTTGGGCATTGCAGAAGGAGTCTGGTGGCTGGTTTGACGAGCTGCCCGACCAGGAAATCCTCGACACTCAACGCATGCTTGCCATGTACGAAGGTGTGTTCTGCGAGCCGGCCTCGGCTGCCTCGCTGGGTGGTGCCATTCGTGACATCAAGTCGGGCAAGATTCCTGAAGGCTCCAAGGTGGTGTGCACCCTCACCGGCAATGGCCTGAAGGATCCGGATACTGCTATTGGCCAGTGCAGCACGGCAGTGCTCAAGACCATTGATGCGACGCTGGACCAGGTGAAGTCGGCCATCCTGTCGTCGATGCAGGGCTGATCCGGCCTTGCCCGAAAAGCCCGGCCATGGCCGGGCTTTTTGCTTTCTGAGTGTCGCTTTGTCGGCAGAACTGCATCATGACTCGGTAATGCCAACGCTGCCCGCTAGAATCGCCGCATGAAAAAAATACTGCGTCCCCGCGACGTCCCTTTTGTTCCTCAAATGCTGAATGGCCTGCATCCGGTGCTGGCACGCATCTATGCTGCGCGCGGTGTGCAGTCTCCGGATCAGCTGGTGCGCAGTCTGCAAGGGCTGCATCCACCCCGTTTGAAAGGAATGGAGGCTGCGCTGGATTTGCTGGAGGCCGCGCTGAGGGAAAAGCAGCGGATTCTGGTGGTGGGGGATTTTGATGCCGATGGTGCCACCAGTACGGTGCTCGCCGTGCGTGTGCTGCGAGCCATGGGCGCGACTGTCGATTATCTGGTGCCCAACCGCTTCACCTACGGCTATGGTCTGACCCCGGAGATTGTCGAGCTGGCGCGGGCGACCAAGGGGCCGGATCTTGTCGTGACGGTGGATAACGGCATCTCCAGTCTGGAGGGTGTGGCGGCCGCCAACGCACTGGGCATGAAGGTGCTGATCACGGATCACCACTTGCCGGGGGTGGTGCTGCCGGATGCGGCGGCCATCCTCAATCCGAACCAGCCCGGCTGCGATTTTCCCAGCAAGCATCTGGCCGGAGTGGGCGTGGTGTTCTACCTGCTGTCGCGTTTACGCACGCGCCTGAAGGAGCAGGGCTGGTTTGCAGAGATGAGCATCCCCGAGCCGGCCATGGCGGATTACCTGGATCTGGTGGCACTGGGCACGGTGGCCGACGTAGTCCCACTGGATGCCAACAATCGTGTCCTGGTGCATCAGGGGCTGGCTCGTATCCGAGCCGGGCGCTGTCGGCCCGGCATTTCGGCGCTGCTGGCCATTGCCGGCAAGACCCCATCGCAACTCGTAGCGACTGACCTGGGTTTTCAGGTGGCACCTCGCCTGAATGCGGCGGGGCGTCTGGATGACATGTCGCACGGTATCGAGTGCCTGTTGACGGACTCGGCGGACCTCGCAGCGCAATATGCTGCCGAGTTGGATGGGCTCAACCTCGAGCGTCGGCAGATCGAGGGCAACATGCAGAATGAAGCCATGCATGTGTTGCATACGTTCGCGCTGGACAAGGAAGCGCTGCCGTTCGGGTTGACCCTGTTTCATCGTGACTGGCATCAGGGCGTGATCGGCATTCTGGCCGGCCGCCTCAAGGAGCGCTTTCACCGCCCCGTGATTGCCTTTGCGCCGGCGGCTCCCGGTTCAGACGAGCTCAAGGGCTCGGCCCGATCAATTGCCGGCGTCCATGTGCGGGATGTGCTGGATACCGTGGCCGCCCGCAATCCGGGGCTGATCACCCGCTTTGGTGGTCATGCCATGGCGGCAGGCCTGACGTTGCCGGCCATGCATCTGGAAGCGTTCCGCGCCGCCTTCAATCAGGCGGTAAAGGATGTGGTTGATCCACGGGATCTGGAGCCCGTGCTGTACTCGGATGGCGAGCTGCCCGCCGACTGCTTCACCGAGCCTTTTGCCGATGCTTTGCGGGAGGCGGGTCCTTGGGGCCAGTCCTTCCCGGAGCCCCTGTTTCATGGCGACTTCCATTGCCTGGAGCAGAGGGTGCTGAAAGAGAAGCACCTCAAGATGAGTGTGGCGCATCCGGCTTCCAATCGTATTTTCGATGCCATTGCCTTCAACGTGGACCGGGCGCAATGGCCCAATTCAGCCCGCAAGGTGCGTCTGGCGTATCGACTGGACATCAACGAGTTCCGCGGCAGCCGCTCCCTGCAGTTGCGGGTGGAGTACATGGAACCGCTTGAGGGTGCTTAACCTTCTGTTTTTATTAGGTAATAACTGTATCTCTTACAGTCTGTAACCCTCCGGCCTGCCATTCGGGTTGGTTTTCGGTTAATATTTGATCACCGGTCTGGAGCCGTCAGGCTCTTGTGAACCGGCCAGCCGTCCGGGTCCTGATTTCACCATTGGGCCTGTCCCGGGCGGTACGACTGAACGACTGGAGATCATCATGTTTACCCTGCAACAGGCCGCCCGGACGGTGTCCGTCAGCCTGCTCGCCATGGCCATGGTCTATGGCACCGTCATTGTCACCTTCTTTAATGAACCGTCGCGCCAGGGGGTGAATGCCCCGGCCAGTGTCGAACCGTGGTCCTAGCGCCGCTCCTGATGTGAAGCGTCCGCAGGCACGCTAAGCCCTGTCCCGTCCGGCCGCCCCTGCGGCCGGTTCCGTTTCTGGCTGACTGTTTCTGGCCGGTTGTGCACGCATCCGGTACAATCCGCGCCCTTGTCCATCCGTCACTGATTTTTTCCATGGAAATCAATCCCTACCTGAACCGCATCAAGGACCTTTCCGAGCGCGCTGCATCGCTCAGGGGGTATCTTTGACTACGACCTGAAGAAAGAGCGCCTTGAAGAGGTGATGCGTGAGCTCGAGGATCCCACCCTGTGGAATGATCCTGAGAAGGCGCAGGCAATCGGCAAGGAACGCGTGGACCTCGAAGGCGTTGTGCTGACACTGGATCGGCTCGACAACGGTCTGGTGGATGCAAAGGATCTGCTGGACCTGGCCGTAGAAGAGGAAGACGAAGGCACGTTGGCGGATGTCAGTGCCGAGCTCGACTCCCTCGAGAAGTCTGTGGGCGATCTTGAGTTCCGCCGCATGTTCTCGGGCGAGATGGACCCCAGCAATTGCTTTATCGATATCCAGGCCGGTGCCGGTGGTACCGAAGCCCAGGACTGGGCGAGCATGCTGTTCCGCATGTACTTGCGCTGGATTGACCGTCACGGCTTCAAGGGCGAGATCATGGAAGTCTCCGACGGTGAAGTTGCCGGTATCAAGTCGGCGACCATCCGTGTGGAAGGCGCCTATGCCTTCGGCTGGCTGCGCACCGAAACCGGCGTACACCGCCTCGTGCGCAAATCGCCGTATGATTCCGGCAACCGTCGCCATACCTCGTTTTCGTCGGTTTTTGTGTCGCCCGAAGTGGATGACAACATCGAGATCGACATCAATCCTGCTGATGTGCGCACGGACACCTATCGCGCCTCGGGTGCGGGTGGTCAGCACATCAACAAGACCGACTCGGCCGTGCGTTTGACGCACGTTCCTACCAATACCGTGGTGGCGGTGCAGAACGAACGTTCCCAGCATGCCAATCGTGACCGCGCCTGGAAGTTGCTGCGTGCCAAGCTCTATGAGCTCGAAGTGTTGAAGCGCAATGCCAGCAAGCAGGCGCTGGAAGAGACCAAGTCGGATGTGGGCTGGGGTAGCCAGATTCGTTCTTACGTGCTGGACCAGTCCCGGGTGAAGGACCTGCGCAGCAACATCGAAAGCTCCAATCCCAATGCCGTGCTGGATGGTGACCTCGACGAGTTCATCGAAGCCTCGCTGAAGATGGGCTTGTAAAATACAGACCTGTAACCGTCACTGGCGACGGATAGGTGATTTTTCTCCACCTTCAGCGCGAAGGGGAGAGCGAAAAGGTAGAAGACATGAGCGAACAGCCGCAAAACGCCGAATTGCACATTGACGAGAACAAGCTGATTGCCGAGCGCAAACAGAAACTCGCCGAAATGCGTGAAGTCGGTCAGGCCTTTCCGAATGATTTCCGTCGTGATGCGTATTGCACCGACCTGCAGAACCGTTTTGGCAGCAAGGAAAACGAGGAACTGGAAGTCGACAAGCAGTACTTCTCGGTGGCCGGTCGCATCATGCTCAAGCGCATCATGGGCAAGGCCAGTTTTACGACCATCCAGGACATGACGGGCCGCATCCAGCTCTACATTTCTAAAGAAGCCGTGGGTGAAGACGTCTACACCAGTTTCAAGAAATGGGATATTGGTGACATCGTCGGAGCCCGTGGTTATGTCTTCAAGACCAAGACCGGCGAGCTGTCGGTGCATGTTGAAGAGCTGCGCCTGCTGACCAAATCCCTGCGTCCGCTGCCGGACAAGTTCCACGGCATGACCGACCAGGAAATGAAGTACCGCCAGCGCTACGTCGACCTCATCATGAGTGAAGACACGCGTCGTGCATTCCGTATCCGTTCTCAGGTGATCGAGGGCATTCGCCGCTTCATGACTGGTCGTGACTTCATGGAAGTCGAGACGCCCATGATGCACGTGATCCCGGGTGGCGCCGCCGCCAAGCCGTTCACCACGCACCACAATGCCCTCGACATGCCGCTGTTCCTGCGTATTGCTCCCGAGCTGTACCTGAAGCGTCTGGTGGTGGGCGGTTTCGAGCGCGTGTTCGAGATCAACCGCAACTTCCGTAATGAAGGCGTGTCTACCCGCCACAATCCGGAATTCACCATGATCGAGTTCTATCAGGCCTATGCGGATTACAACGACCTGATGGACCTGACCGAGGCCATGCTGCGCACGCTGGCCCAGGATATTCTGGGCAAGACCGAAGTGGAGTACCAGGGCGAAGTGTTCGATTTCGGCAAACCCTTCGAGCGCCTGTCGATGGTCGACTCCATCCTGAAGTACAACCCGGACCTGACTCGCGAACAGCTTTGGGACATCAATCAGGCGGCCGAGATCATCCGCACCAAGCTCAAGATGGAGGTGAAATCCATCTGGGGTATCGGCAAGCTGCACACCATCATCTTTGAAGAGACGGTGGAAACCCAGTTGCGTCAGCCGACGTTCATCACCGAATACCCGGCTGAAGTGTCGCCGTTGGCGCGTCG
The DNA here is from genome assembly GCA_046566745.1 of Gammaproteobacteria bacterium. Lineage (GTDB taxonomy): Bacteria > Pseudomonadota > Gammaproteobacteria > Pseudomonadales > Moraxellaceae > UBA2031. The sequence continues at coordinate 65,886 of JBKHWB010000002.1, read as the reverse complement.
TAATGATGACAATGAGTTCATCACGGACCGCTTCGAGTTCTTTATTGGCGGCCGTGAAATTGCCAACGGCTTCTCCGAGTTGAACGACCCGGAAGACCAGGCTGAGCGCTTCCTGCATCAGGTCAAGGAAAAGGATGCGGGCGATGACGAAGCCATGCATTACGATGCCGACTACATCCGCGCCCTGGAATACGGCCTGCCGCCGACGGCAGGCGAGGGTATTGGTATCGACCGTCTGGTGATGCTGTTCACCAATGCCCCCAGCATCCGTGACGTGATCCTTTTCCCTCACATGCGGCCGGAGCACTGATCGGCGGGTAAGGGAAATACCGGAGAGGCGGCCGCAAGGCCGCCTTTTTTGTTGGTCATCGGGGATGGTTTCTGGTTTGCTTGTGTGACTGACAGGTCCGACATCAGGGCCAACCCAGCATGGCTGACTGCCTCTATGATGAGGTTAAAACAACAAGACGGGCAGGGTTTCGACCTTCCCGATCAGGAGTACTCTATGTCCCGGTTCCTTTTTTTACGCGGGCTGGCAGTCTCGGCCAGCATGCTACTGATGTCTTCTGTTCACGCACGAGTCATCGAAGTAGAGGGCGTCAAACTGAACCTGCCCACGGCCGCCCAGTTTGCAGAAGCGACCGGCATCAAGCCGCTGGAAAAGCCACTGAATATCAAGGTGTGCATATTCGATCCCGTGGGTAATAACGGCCCAGCGGTACAGTATGCAAAGGATCTCATTCTTGAGGCGCGTCGTTGGAACGTTTTCATTGAGGTCAAGCCTTATACGGACGAGCGGGTGGTGGCAGAGGATTTCAAGGCAGGCCAGTGTGATGCCGCTGCCATCTCCACGCTGCGGGCCAAGCAGTTCAATCACTTCATTGGTAGTCTGGATTCGGTGGGTTCGGTCAGGAATTACGACCAGATGCGCTCTGTCATGAGAGTGCTTTATACCAATCCCAAGGTGGCGCCCATGATGATCAACGGCTCCTACCAGATCGGTGGCGTCGTGCCGCTTGGAGCGGTGTATGTCATGGTCAATGATCGCAAGATTGACTCTATTGAAAAGGCGGCGGGCAAGAAGGTCGCAGTGCTTGAGTGGGACAAATCGCAGGCCAAGATGGTGCAACAGCTGGGTGCCCAGCCAGTCGCTTCGGATATCACCAATTTTGCTGGAAAATTCAATAATGGTCAGGTGGACATCATTGCAGCGCCAGCCTTGGCATTTCGTCCTTTCGAGCTTTATCGCGGCTTGGGTGAAAAAGGTGCCATTTATCGTCTGCCCTTGGCCATGATGACCGGAGCCATCGTGTTCAATCGTGACAAATTCATCAAGGAGGTTCCTGATCTTGATGACAAGATCCAGAAAATCCGCAACTTCGCGATTGGTTATCTCGAACAGGCTTATACCCTGATTGATATGGTGGAGAAGGATATACCGGCAAAGTACTGGTTGGATCTGTCAGACGCTGACAAGGAAAAGTATTTCGGCATGATGCGCGAGGCTCGCCTGCAGCTGACGCGGGAAGGCTTCTATGATCCTCGCATGATGGGCTTGCTCAAGCGTGTGCGATGCAGGCACGAGCCGCAAAATGCAGAGTGTGCGCTCAAAGACGAATAGGCGGTCAAAAGGAACATGAAGGGGCGGTACCGCAAGGTGGCCGCCTTTTTTATGGATGGCGATTTGTAACGAGGCAGGAAATCGTCCTGTCTGAAGGCTATGCTCAGGCTTCATCTTATCAAGTGGAGAGACATCATGGGTTTGCTGGATGAAGTAGGCAAGATGATGGGTGGAGGCCAGCAGGGTGGCGGAGCAGACATTCTCGGGATGGCCCAACAGCTGCTGGGGCAGGCTGGTGGCATCGATGGCTTGGTCAAGCAGTTTCAGGCGGGAGGGTTAGGAGATGTCGTGAAGTCCTGGATCGGCAACGGTCAAAACCTTCCGGTGACGGGGGAACAGATCCAGCAGGTGCTGGGCAATGAGCAGGTGGCGGCTATTGCTCGTCAACTGGGTGTTGATCCGTCACAAGCATCTGCCCAGCTGGCGCAAGTCTTGCCTGGACTGGTGGACAAGCTTACCCCCAATGGGCAGGTGCCCCAGGGCGGCGACCTGCTGGCACAGGGAGCTGACCTGTTGAAGGGGTTTCTCAAGTAAAAGTCGAAGCTTGGGGCCGGCAGTTCCTGGCCGGCCTCAGCGACTCAGGCCCACCATCAATACTCCGATCAGCACCAGTGCAGTACCCGCCATCTGCAGTGTCACTAGTGTTTCCCCCAAAACGGAATAGCCCAGATAAAGCGTTGCCACTGGTCCGACGGCACCTATCAGTGCAGCCTTGCTGGCCCCTATCCGGCGTATGCCGTTGGTCAGCAGGGTGGCTGGCAGCACGGTACACACAATCGCCAGTATCAGCCCAAGTGTCAGTACCCTTGGGCTTACCGCCAGTGCGGACAGTGGGTTGACCAGCAGGAAGTGCAACAGGCAGCACAGGCTGGAAATGCTGAGAGTAATGCCAGTAAAAAGATTGGCGCCGATTCGCTGGATGATTTCACCTGATCCAACCAGATAGCAGGCATAGGCGAGAGCGCTACCGAATACCAGTGTCATCCCCAAAACCAGATGGCTAGTGGGATGGTGCACATCCGGCCAGACCACCATGGCCATTCCGGCGTAGCTGATGACGATGGCGATCCAGGTGATCTTGCTGACGGGTCGCTTGAGGACAAGGGCGGTTATGAGCACAGTCATCGTTGGGTAAAGGAACAACACCAGGCGTTCCAGGCCGGCACTGATGTATTGCAGCCCCATGAAGTCGAGCAGCGAGGAAAGGTAATACCCTCCAAACCCCAGGGCAAACATGGTCATCCAGTCCCGACCATGCAGCGTGATCGCACTGGCGGTACGACTGGCCAGGATGGCCATGATGACGAAGAACGGTAACGAGAACACCAGCCTTAGCGTCAGCAGGGTAACGGGGTCGACAGCCTCCTGGTAGGCCAGCTTGATGAAGATGGACTTGGTAGCAAACAGGATGGCGGAGGCGAGTACCAGAACAATGCCGATAAGGAGAGGGCGAGGCGGCATGAACGTGTTGGTCGTATGCGGGGGTGCCCTAGTGTAACGCGCCTTGCGTGCCAGGTGACACAGCCCGTTGGCTTCGTTTTTTGGTGAAAAAACAATCAGTAGTGTCGGACACGATTAATATCTTGGTCTGACAGATCAGTCACCAAAACGAAAAAGGTTACAAAATGGTGCACTGAATTGGACCTTTTGTGTATTGCCTGCATTACAATCCCGAGCCTTATCGTGTCGATAAAAGACCACAAAACCATCCGGTCATTAGGGATCTGCTGTGTGCCCGGATATTCCTGAAGCTACCTGAGGTGAGGGTTGACCATGCAAATTGGGATTCCAGCCGAAATCCTTGCGGGCGAAACGCGCGTTGCCGCGACACCGGAAACGGTGAAAAAGTTCGCTGCGCTGGGCTACAAGCTGGTCGTACAGAGTGGCGCCGGTGTGCGTGCGAGCTGCACCGACAAAGCCTATGAAGAAGCCGGTGCCACGATCGCCGCCACCGCGGCCGATACCGTGAAAGATGCCGACGTCGTGTTCAAGGTTGCCGCCCCCACGGCCGACGAAGTGGCGAACTACAAGCTTGGTGCGATTGTGCTGGCCGCGTTCGCGCCTCACCTCAATCCGCATCTGGACGCCTATGCTGCTCGTGGCCTTACCTGCGTGGCAATGGAACTGATTCCGCGTATCACGCGTGCCCAGAGTTCCGATATCCTGTCCTCGCAGGCTTCTCTCGCCGGCTACAAGGCTGTGCTGATGGCGGCCAACGAGTATCAGGGCATGTTCCCCATGATGATGACGGCTGCCGGCACCATCAAGCCTGCGCGTACCGTTATCCTTGGTGTCGGCGTTGCCGGTCTGCAGGCCATTGCCACGGCAAAGCGTCTTGGCGCCGTGGTGGAAGCCTCTGACATGCGTCCCGCTGCAAAAGAGCAGGTGGAGTCGCTGGGCGGCAAGTGGCTGGATGTGCCAATGTCCGACGAAGAAAAGGCCAAGGCCCTGGGTACTGGCGGTTACGCCTGGGTCCCGAGTCCGGAATACGTGCGTGACCAGGCCGTGGTTGTCGACAAGGCTGTGTCTGCTGCCAATATCGTCATCACCACGGCCCAGATTCCCGGTCGCAAGGCGCCTGTGCTGATCAAGGCCGAGACCGTGGCCAAGATGAAGCCGGGTGCCGTGATCGTCGATATGGCCGTGTCTTCCGGCGGCAATGTCGAAGGCTCGAAGCTCGATGAAGTGGTGCTGACCGAGAACGGCGTGAAGATCATCGGTGTCGGCAATATTCCGGCGACCGTGGCAACCGAAGCGTCGGCACTCTATGCCCGCAACATCCTCAATTTCCTCCAGCCCCAGCACGACAAGGAATCGCAGAGCCTCAAGCTCAATCGCGAGGACGAAATGGTCAAGCCGACGCTCATCGTCGATGCCGGCCAGGTGCTGTACAAGAAGCCCAACTGACAGGAGAGGCCAACATGACTGACCTCGCTCAGATCGCCCAACAGGCGACGGATGCCGTCGTCCACACCAGTGGCGTGCCCTTCGTTAGCGTCTTCACCGTGTTCGTACTCGCGATTTTCGTGGGTTACTACGTGGTGTGGAGCGTAACGCCCGCCCTGCATACCCCGCTCATGGCCGTGACCAATGCCCTTTCCGGCATCATTGTCGTTGGTGCCATGCTGCAGGCCGTCACCTTCAATGGTGAAATCACTGCGACCACCGTGCTTGGTGCCGTGGCCGTTTTCCTTGCATGCATCAACATCTTCGGTGGCTTTGCGGTGACCGAACGCATGTTGGACATGTTCAAGAAAAAGAAGAAGTAAGGAGCCGATAGATGGAAAACTTCGCGCAATACGCGGATTGGGCCTATCTGATTGGCGCCGTCCTCTTCATTCTGGCCTTGCGTGGCTTGTCGTCGCCGGCATCCGCCATCATGGGTAACCGCTACGGCATGATCGGCATGACGCTGGCGGTAATCGCCACGTTTGCTGTGGTGGCCAATTTGAGTGGCGGCCTCATTGCCGTCAAGCCGGGTTATGCCCTGATCATCGGTGCCATGGTGCTGGGTGCAGTTGTCGGTCTTTACCGTGCCCGCACGGTGCCGATGACGCAGATGCCGGAAACCGTGGCCCTGATGCACTCGCTGGTGGGCCTTGCGGCTGTGCTGATTGCCATTGCGGCCGTACTCAATCCGACGGCCCAGCATGACGCTATCCACCGCTTCGAGCTGTTCGTGGGTTGCTTCGTCGGTGCCATCACCTTTACCGCTTCCGTGTTTGCTTACGGCAAGCTGGCGGCAAAGAAGTGGGCCAAGTCGCTGAAGGGCGGCTGGGTCAAGCCGGTTCAGGTCATCCTCTTTGTGGGCATGCTCGGTTTCGGTGGTGCCTACTTCGTGACCGAAGACCTGAACCATTTCTATGCCATGACGGCTTTCGCGTTGGTGCTGGGCTATTTCTGGATCGGCCCGATTGGTGGCGGCGACATGCCCGTAGTGGTGTCCCTGCTGAACTCGTTCTCGGGTTGGGCGGCGGCCGGTATCGGTTTCACGCTGGGTAACTCCATGCTGATCATCGCCGGTTCGCTGGTGGGTTCCTCCGGTGCCATCCTGTCCTACGTGATGTGCCGTGCCATGAACCGTTCGCTGTTCAATGTGTTGTTCGGTGGCTTTGGTGCCGCTGCTGCTGGTGCCGCTGCTGACGGTGACGGCAAGGAAAAGAACTACAAGGCCGGTTCTCCGGAAGATGCTGCGTTCATGATGAGCAATGCGGACTCCGTGGTGATTGTTCCTGGTTACGGTCTGGCCCAGGCGCGTGCCCAGAATGCCGTGAAGGAACTCGGTGACCTGCTCAAGGAAAAGGGTGTGAAGGTGAGCTACGCCATTCATCCGGTGGCGGGTCGTATGCCGGGACACATGAACGTGTTGCTGGCCGAAGCTGATGTGCCTTATGAAGATGTGAAGGAAATGGACGAGATCAACTCCGATTTCGCCGCGACCGACGTGGTCCTCATTATCGGTGCCAACGACGTCGTCAACCCGGCTGCCAAGAATGATCCGAGCTCGCCGATTTACGGCATGCCGATTCTCGAGGCGCAGCGTGCGCGTACGGTGATGGTCATCAAGCGTTCGATGAATCCGGGTTATGCCGGCCTCGACAACGACATCTTCTACATGGACAAGACCATGATGATTTTCGGTGATGCCAAGAAGGTGGCCGAGGACATCCTGAAGGGGCTGTCCGGCGGCGGTCACTGACCGCTATCCCGGCAGGAAATGAAAAAGGCGCCTTCGGGCGCTTTTTTCTTGCGTCTCCGCAATTGCTCCCGCTTGGCATCCATAGGGGAGAGGGACACAATCGGGCATTCCCCGTGGAGGGGTAACTGAGAACCCTGGAGAGATGATTATGGCGTTTTCTACTTATGATGCTTCGGTTCCCGTATTCCGCCAGATGTTGGGCAGTCTCTCTACCCTGCTGGAAAAGGCAGAGTCCCATGCCAAATCCAGCTGCATGGACGTAAATGATCTGCTGGAGGCCAGGTTGGCTCCCGATATGTTCACTTTTACCCGCCAGATCCAGATTGCCTGTGATCATGCCAAGGGATGCGTGGCCCGACTGGCAGGGGTGGAGTTGCCGAAGTTCGAGGACACGGAAAAGTCGGTGGCCGAACTGCAGGAGCGTATCCGCAAGACGTTGGAGTTTGTGGATAGCGTATCGCCGGAGCGGTTTTTGGGTGCGGAGGATCGTGACATCAAGCTGGTTTTCCCTTGGGCAACCTATGACTTCAAGGGCAGTCGCTACCTGACCTACTGGGCATTACCGAATTTCTTTTTTCATGCAACGACGGCTTATGACCTGTTGAGACACAAGGGTGTCCCGATTGGCAAGGCTGATTTCCTGGGCGCCTGACTGACCTGTGTCATGGCGAGATTGTTGCTGATGATCCACACTGAACGAATTGATGATGGAGGTGCCATGAATACTGAAGCACGTGCAACCTTGTTGCGGATGAAGGATGAGTATGAGCGCCGGATCGCTGGTATCCGTCAGGATCTTGAGCATAAGAATGCTCCGGTGGAAGCCGATTTCGCGGAGCAGGTGACTCAGCGAGAGAATGACGATGTACTCTCCAGTCTGCAGTCCGAAGCTACGGTTGAGCTGGCCAAGGTTAATGCGGCGCTGGCACGTATTGAACGCGGGGAATATGGTCGCTGCGTCAAGTGCGGTAGTCCAGTTGCGCCAGCACGCCTGTCGGCCCTGCCTCAGGCCGACATGTGTCAGGAGTGTGCCGGCTTGTAAGGCCTCCAGACATGAATAAGGCGCCGTAAGGCGCCTTATTCATGTGCTGCAGCTGAAACTACTTCACCTTCATGCCCGCTGTTGCGCCGCTATCTGGCGACAGGATGAAAATGTCGCTACCGCCAGGGCCGGCCGCCAGCACCATGCCCTCTGACATGCCGAACTTCATCTTGCGCGGGGCGAGATTGGCGACCATCACGGTCAGCCGACCGATCAGCTTGTCCGGCTCCGGATAGGCGCTCTTGATGCCGGCAAACACGTTGCGGGTGTTGTCTTCACCGATGTCCAGTGTCAACTGCAACAATTTGTCGGCGCCCTCGACATGCTGGGCGTTGACGATACGCGCGACGCGCAGATCTACCTTCATGAAGTCGTCGATGCTGATTTCTGCTGCCTGCTCAGGGGGAACTGCAGCCTCCGCTTTGCCTGGTTTGGTAGCAGGTACGGCAACAGGCGCTTGGGCGGCCAGGAGGTTCTCCTTCGAGGCATCGACCATGGCGTCCACCTTCTCTTTTTCGATGCGGGTCATGAGCGGCTGGAAGGCATTGATGGTGTGATCCAGCAGCAACTGCTCGCGCGAATCCCAGTCAAAGCCGCCTACGTTGAGGAATTGTGCGCTGGCTGCACTGGTCGCCGGCAGGATGGGCGAGAGATAGACCATCAGCTGGCGGAACAGGTTGAGGCCAACCGAGCACACTTCCTGCACTTCGGCGTCCTTGCCTGCTTCCTTGGCCAGCGCCCACGGCTTTTTCTCGTCGATGTACTGGTTGGCACGGTCGGCCAACGCCATGATTTCGCGCACGGCACGGCCGAAATCGCGATTTTCATAATGCTGGGCGATGCTGTCGCCGGCGTCGATGAACTCGTTCAGCAAGACCGGTTCGGCACAGCTGGCGGTGAGGCGGCCGTCAAACCTCTTGTTGATGAAGCCGGCGCAGCGGCTGGCGATGTTCACTACCTTTCCGACCAGATCCGAGTTTACGCGCAGGCTGAAGTCTTCGAGGTTGAGGTCGATGTCCTCGACCGAGCCCGACAGTTTGGCGGCGAAGTAGTAACGCAGGTACTCCGGATTCAGATTGTCCAGATACGTGCGGGCCTTGATGAAGGTGCCGCGCGACTTGGACATTTTCTGGCCGTTCACCGTCAGGAAACCGTGCGCGAAAATGGCGCTGGGCTTGCGGAAGCCGGCTCCGTCGAGCATCGCCGGCCAGAACAGGGCGTGGAAGTAAACGATGTCCTTGCCGATAAAATGGTAGAGCTCGGTGTTGCCACCTTCCTTCCAGAACTCGTCAAAGTTCAGTGCAGGGTTTTTGCTGCACAGGTTCTTGAAGCTGGCCATATAGCCGATGGGCGCATCCAGCCACACGTAGAAATACTTGCCAGGCGCATCCGGAATTTCAAACCCGAAGTAGGGTGCATCCCGGGAAATGTCCCAGTCATTCAGGCCTGCCTCGAACCATTCATCCAGCTTGTTGGCGACTTCCGGTTGCAGGCGGCCCGAGCGCTCGCGGTCTTTCAGGAACTCGGCAAAGTCGGGCAGCTTGAAGAAGTAGTGGATCGACTCCTTCTCGACGGGTGTCGCGCCGGAAATGGTTGAGTAGGGGTTCTTCAGTTCCGTCGGGGCATAGGTGGCGCCGCAGACTTCGCAGGAGTCGCCGTACTGGTCCTTGGCACTGCACTTCGGGCATTCGCCCTTGATGAAGCGATCTGCCAGAAACATCTGCTTTTCAGGGTCGAACAGCTGCCGGATCGGACGGGTGGCGATATGGCCCCCATCGCGATTCTTCAGATAGATAAACGACGAGAATTCGCGGTTCTCGTCCGAGTGTGTCGAGTGGTAGTTGTCGAAACGAATCAGGAAGTCGGCAAAGTCCTGCTCGTGATCGGCCTTGACCGTGGCGATCTGCTGTTCTGGCGTCACGCCATTCTGTTCGGCCTTGAGCATGATGGCCGTCCCGTGGGCGTCGTCGGCGCAGACGTAATGCACCTCGTGGCCGCGGGCGCGCTGGAAGCGGACCCAGATGTCGGTCTGGATGTATTCGACCAGGTGGCCCAGGTGGATGGGGCCGTTGGCGTAGGGCAGGGCGCTGGTGACAAGGATGCGCCGCTGGTTCGTGTGTTGGCTCATGACTCGGACACTGTCGTGGCTGGAAAGGGCGTAATGATACCGGAAAACAGCGTAAAAACCGGAATAACTGCGCGCCATTAAGAGGCTGGTTTGGCTGGCCCTGTCACGGGCGTCCGGCTAGCATACGTCACTCGACTGCTTTCCTGTTTCCGGATGTGTGCCGTGATTGATCTTGCCGCTGTAAAAGCCTCCCTCAACCAGGTAAAGGACCCTCTGCTGGACCAGACTCTGGGTGATTTGGGGTGGCTGGAGAACGTAGCACTGGATGGTGGCACGGTGCTGGTGGATTTGGCGCCGACGTATGCCGGTGCTGCGCAAGAGTTGCATCCCTTGCTGCTCGAGGCGTTGGCACAGTCCGGTGTGGAACAGTTGGGGTTGCGGGAGCGCCCCGCCATTCCCCGGGTCAAGCCACAAGGCACAGTGCCTGCGCTGGATCGTGTGAAGAACGTGATTGCCGTGTCGTCTGGCAAAGGGGGGGTGGGCAAGTCCACCACGGCCGTGAACCTGGCCCTGGCGCTGGCGGCCGAGGGTGCCCGTGTGGGCATGCTGGACGCCGACATCTACGGTCCGAGCCAGCCCATGATGCTGGGCATTCCGGGGGGTACGCGTCCGGGTGTGAAGGACAATGCCTGGTTCATCCCCGTCCAGGCGCACGGCATCGAGGCGATGTCCATCGGCTTCCTGCTGGAGGGGGACAATTCCCCGGTAGTGTGGCGCGGTCCCAAGGCAACAGGTGCCTTGTTGCAGATGCTGCAACAGACACTCTGGAGCGACCTGGATTTCCTGGTCATCGACATGCCGCCTGGGACCGGGGACATTGCCCTGACGCTGGCGCAGAAGGTGCCGGTCGCAGGGGCCGTGATTGTTACCACGCCGCAGGACATTGCCTTGCTGGATGCCAAGAAGGGAGTGGAAATGTTCCGCAAGGTGGAGATTCCGGTGCTGGGCGTGGTCGAAAACATGTCGCTGCACATCTGTTCGAACTGCGGGCATGCCGAACCCATCTTCGGGAGTGGTGGCGGGGAGCGCATTGCGCGTGACTACCAGACCGAACTGTTGGGGCAGTTGCCGCTGGATGCCCAGATCCGGGAGCAGGCTGACAGTGGCAAGCCGACCGTGGTGGCCGCGCCGGATTCGGATCTGGCCGCCCGGTACAGGATCATTGCCCGCAAGGTGGGCGCAGCGGTGGCGAGGGCAGCTCGTCGGGATCCGAAGCGCATCAACATCGTCTTTGAGTAACAGGCTGGCGGAACGAGGGGCCGGTGGTATGATTGCCGACTTCTCTTTTCCTCCATTAACGTCAGGGAACCCCGGATGAGCATCAAGGCAGACAAGTGGATTCGCCGCATGGCCGAACAGCACGGCATGATCGAGCCTTTTGAGCCTGGTCAGGTACGCCAGGTGAACGGTCAGAAGATCATTTCCTATGGGGTGTCCAGCTATGGCTACGATGTACGTTGCTCGAACGAGTTCAAGGTGTTCACCAACGTCTATTCGGCAACGGTGGACCCCAAGGCCTTTGACGAAAAGAGCTTCGTCGACATTCAGTCTGATGTTTGCATCATCCCGCCGAATTCCTTCGCCCTTGCCCGTACGGTCGAGTATTTCCGCATTCCTCGCAGCGTGCTGACGGTCTGCCTTGGCAAGTCCACGTATGCCCGTTGCGGCATCATCGTGAACGTGACCCCGCTGGAGCCGGAATGGGAGGGGCACGTGACACTGGAGTTCTCCAATACGACGAATCTTCCGGCGAAGATATACGCCAATGAAGGCGTAGCGCAGATGCTGTTCTTTGAAAGCGACGAGGTGTGCGAGACGTCCTACAAGGATCGTGGTGGCAAATACCAGGGGCAGACGGGTGTTACGTTGCCACGTACCTGAGGCGCAGTCGAAAAAGGCCCGCTAAGGGCCTTTTTTTGGGCGTTCGTCAAGGTAAGGACGGTGTTTCTGCTCGTGCCATCGAGCCGGAGATGGCGCTGAGCTGCAGGACATACAAGGCGCCTTCATCGTTCTGGATGACCTTGGCCGGAATGTAGTCCATGTCCTTGGCCAGCCACAGCGTGGTGTGCCGATCCGGGTCATCATGCAGTCTCCGGATGCGGACCGTGTTGATGGTGCCGTAAGGCGTATCGATGGTTTCGTCGCCCTCAACGATGAAGGTCTGTTCGCGCATTCGCTTGGGATCGGCCACCAGATAGGATTTGGCCAGTTTACCCAAGTCAATCAGGTCACGGCGCATCTGGACTTCAAAGTTGAGCGGATCAACAGTACCGTTTTTAAGTGCGTACTGGCCGGCCTTGTCATCGCGTCTGGTGGAGGCCTGTCTGTTTTTCCAGTCGAAACGGACTTCGGCCAATTTGCTGATGAACAGTACCTTGTGCTGGCGTTTGTAGTGCACCGGCATCACTGCCTTGCCATCGAACTGGAAGTTGCTGGTCTCGGTCGCAGTAGCCATCGGTGTCGTGGCCGTGAAGGTGTAGCGCCAGTTGTCCTTGCCAGTGTTTTCCAGGATGCGTGTGGCGGTGCCGGTCAGCTTGTTGTCCAGGTTGAAATGGTAGCTGGCGGTATAGGGCGTCAACTCGAATGCTTGCAGAAGCGGGCTGGCAATCAGCAGTGCAGCGGTCAGCAACAGGCGCATGTCGGGTCCTCAATCGGCGGTGTGAATCCTGACCGGGGTCTCCAGTGGCTTACCGTCCAGCCAAGGCTGGTTGTCACGGTAGGTCAGACGCCCCTCTGCCATCCAGACTAGCACTTCCGGATATATCCGGTGTTCGCACTTGTGTACGCGCTCGGTAAGAAGTGTTTCGTTATCGTCAGGCTGCACCGGCACGATTGCTTGCGCTATCACCGGTCCGCCATCCAGTTCGGCGGTAACGTAGTGCACCGAGCAGCCATGCTCCTTGTCGCCCGCGTCCAGCGCCCGTTGATGGGTGTGCATGCCCTTGTGGCGGGGCAGCAGCGATGGGTGGATGTTGAGCAGCCGACCAGCATAGTGCTGCACAAAAGCCGGCGTCAGGATGCGCATGAAGCCTGCCAGTACCACGATGTCGGGTGCCCAGCCGTCGATGGTCTGCAGCATGGCGCTGTCGAACGCTTCCCGGCTGGCGTAAGCGGTATGGGACAGCACGGCAGTGGTGATGCCGGCCTGCTGTGCGCGCACCAGCCCGTAGGCATCCGCCTTGTTGGACAGTACGCCGGCAATACGGGCCTTGAGGCGGCCCGTGTTGATGGTGTCGATGATAGCCTGCAGATTCGAGCCGGAGCCCGAAATCAGCACGACGATGTTGAGCATCAGGCGAAAACGACCGTCGGTTCGGCGTGGGTGGAGGGCACGATTTCGCCGATGCGCCAGGCGGACTCGCCCGCGGCAGTCAGGTGGGCAATGGCATCATCAGCCTTGTCGGCGGGAACGACGATGACCATGCCGACGCCGCAGTTGAAGGTGCGGTACATCTCGAAGCGCTCTACGCCGCCGTTCTCCTGCAGCCACTGGAATACGGGCGGCCAGGTCCAGGAGCTTTCGTTGATGCGGGCGTCGCAGCCTTCCGGCAGCACCCGGGGCAGGTTGCCGGGCAGGCCGCCACCTGTGATGTGGGCCAGTGCGTGAACGGGCATGGCCTTGATCAGCGCCAGCAGCGGCTTGATGTAAATGCGGGTGGGGGTCATCAGGACATCGGCCAGCGGCTTGCCGCCAATGCTGCCCTTTAGGTCGGCCTTGCTCACTTCAAGGATCTTGCGGACCAGCGAATAGCCATTGGAGTGCACGCCACTGGAGGCGATGCCAACCAGCACGTCGCCTGCCTTCACCTTGGAGCCGTCGATGATGTCGGCCTTTTCCACCACGCCCACGGCAAAGCCGGCGAGATCGTAGTCCTCACCCTCGTACATGCCGGGCATCTCGGCGGTTTCGCCGCCGACCAGCGAGCAGCCAGCTTGCAGGCAGCCCTCGCCGATGCCAGTCACGACGGTGGCCGCAGTGTCCACGTTGAGGTGGCCGGTGGCGTAGTAGTCCAGGAAGAAAAGCGGCTCGGCACCGGTGACTACCAGGTCGTTCACGCACATGGCGACGAGGTCGATCCCGATGCTTTCGTGACGGTTCAGTTCCAGGGCCAGTTTGAGCTTGGTGCCCACGCCGTCGGTACCCGAGACCAGCACCGGCTGGCGGTAGCCGGCCGGGATTTCGCACAGGGCACCAAAACCGCCCAGGCCACCCAGTACTTCGCGCCGAGCTGTCTTCTTGGCGACCCCCTTGATCCGTTCGACGAGGGCATCTCCGGCATCAATATCGACACCGGCATCCTTGTAACTGAGAGAGGGCTTGGCTTCGGACATGGCAGCGGGCACACGGCTTGGGAATGAAGGGCGCAGATTATACGTGATATCGCGCAAAAAACCTGCCTGCTTGTGGTGCCCGCCGGCTGTCGGTTGTATGTTATGCGCTTTACAGTCGTCGGGAGAGCTTCGGGAATGGCGTGTCGTGTGGTGGCCATGCTGGTGGCGCTCCTGTCTGGCGCGGCCATGGCTGAGGGGTCGGTTGCCGTCGAGCCGCCCTCTGTTGTCCCTTGGGCGGACCTCAAGGAGGCAGCGGTGCTGAGGGTGGACCAGGTGGCGGATTTCGGCACGCTGGTCGAAGTGCAGGGGGTTCTGCGCGAGCGCAGCGGCGGTCGTCACACGGTCCGGCTGCTGGCGGTGGGCCGCAGCGAGGCTTGGTTTGTCGCCGACAACCTGCCTGCCGGTGGCTGGACCGCCTTGCTGGGCGTGGAGCCTCGGCTGATTGCGCCTGCCAGTTCGCTTCCTGAGCATGAGGAGCGGCATGTGGTGCGGCGGTGGGCACCCTTTGAGTCGTCTTCCGTGCTGCCGGCCGTAGTGCCAACGCTCCCTGTTGAAAGGAATCCGTGACGATCATGTCTGATATCCGTCCGTGGCTGATGGCGCTGGGGCTGCTGGTCCTGGGCTGGATGCTTTACCTGCTTGCGCCTATCCTGATGCCTTTCGCTGCCGGCGCCCTGCTGGCCTATCTGGGTAATCCGCTGGTGAACCGCCTGATGGGTCTGGGTCTCAGGCGCACCTGGGCGGTAGGCTTGTCCTTTTTTTCATTGTTGTTGTCCGTGACGGTTGCGCTGGTGCTCGTGCTGCCCTTGCTGTGGCAACAGGTTGTCTATCTGGAATCACGCCTGCCCAGGGTGTTGCGCTGGTTCAACCGGGAGGGCATTCCATGGATCGAGAAGCATCTGCATGTCCAGATCGATCGGCTCGACATGGACCTGATTGGCGAGTGGTTGTCCAGTTACTGGGTGGAGGCGGGCTCGGCGGCTGGTAACGTACTGACCCAGGTGGCCAAGTCCAGCATGGATATCCTTGCCTTGGGTGGCATGCTGGCGCTGGTGCCGGTGGTGACCTTCTATCTGTTGCTGGACTGGGACGAACTGCTGGAGCGGATTCGCAACCTGATTCCGCGCAATCTGGAGCCCCGGATCAGCCTGATGGCGAGGGAGTGTGACGAGGTGCTCGCTGCGTTCCTGCGCGGCCAGTTGATGGTCATGGTGGCGCTGGGGGTGGTGTATGCCGTCGGCTTGCAGATCGTCGGGCTCAAGCTGGCGCTGATGATCGGCCTGATGGCGGGTTTGGGAAGCATCATCCCCTATTTCGGTTTTGCGATCGGAATTGTCTCGGCGACAGCCGCTGCCCTGGTGCAGTTCGGCAGTTTCCATTCGGTATTGATGGTCTGGCTGGTGTTTGCTGTCGGGCAGGCTATCGAGGGGTGGGTGCTGCAACCTTTCCTGGTTGGCGACAAGATCGGCCTGCATCCGGTCGCCGTGATTTTCGCGATCATGGCGGGGGGGCAACTGTTCGGATTTGTAGGCATGTTGCTGGCCTTGCCGGCGGCCGCCGTCATCATGGTGCTGCTGCGGCATGCCCATGAGCGGTACCAGCAAAGTCGTCTCTACCATGCGGGGACGCAACCGGCGGATGGTGAGGATGCGGGTGGCTGAACAACTGATCCTCAGTCACCTGAGGCCCCGCCCGGATGCCCGGCTAGGGGATTTCGCGGGAGACAGTTACGCCGCTCTGGTGGTGGCGGCGGAGGACTTGCTAAGGTCTGGCGGCCTGCTCTACGTCCACGGTGGCAAGGGTACCGGGCGCAGCCACTTGCTGGCAGCGCTGTGCGCGGCGGGTGAGCTGCAGGGCTTGCAGACGGTGATGGTGCCCCTGGGGGATCTGGCGGATGCGGCTCCCGCCGTCCTGTCGGGGCTGGAAGAAGCGGATCTGGTTGTGCTTGATGACGTGCAGGCCATGGCGGGCAGCAGGGATTGGGAGGAGGCGCTGTTCCACCTGATCAACCGCTGTCAGGCTCGAGGAGGGCGAATGGCTTTCGCGGCGGATGCCCTGCCTCGTGATTTGGGCTTGGCGCTGCCGGACCTCGTGTCCCGCCTTGCCCAGGCGCCGGCCTGGGCCATGGGGGTGCCGGATGACGCCAGTCGCGAGCGCCTGGTAGCGGCCGCGGCCGAGCGTCGGGGCTGGGTGCTGGAGACTGAAGTCCTGCGCTACCTTGTTGCCCGGGTACCGAGGGAGCCCGGGAGGCTGCTGGCCTGCCTGGAGGAGCTGGACAGGCGATCCCTTCAGGAGGGGAGGCGGCTCACCATACCGTTTGTGCGTGAGTGGCTGGATTTGCCTGCTGACCGGCGCGTTCCGGACTGAAAGGTCTTGCCTTGCCGTGCACGGCCGGAGTGTGAGACATTATTGGCGCCCTGACAGGTGGGCCGATAACAAAAAACAACAGCTGCCGTCTCTGCCTCGCAGCTAGGATGCCGTTGCTGGCAATATTCCGAATCTAGAATAAAGAAAACACGAATTTTCAGGAGAGAACCTCCATGTCCTGGTCCAGGGGAAGCCTCCTTGCCGCCCTTATTGCCCTTCCGGCTTCCATCGCGCTGGCGGATACGGTGGTGGTCAACACGACTGCTGATGATATGAGTCCGGCAACGTGTTCGCTGCGCGATGCCGTTGCCTATCTGAATACTCCGGCCGGCGTTCGGCCTGCCAGTCATGCGAATGGGTGTGCGCGGGAGGGAGATGCCAGCGCGACAAACGTGATAACGCTGCCTTATGCGTCGGCGCCTTACATCATTGATGCTGGCAGGGGCCACATCGAGGTTGATACTTCGCTCAGTGTCACTGGCACAGCATCTGATGATGACGATGCCAGAAGGCCCTTCGTCTGGGTGAAGGCTTCGCAGGCCCTGAGAATTGACGGGCCGGCGCTCACGGCCAGCCTTGGCACTGCGGACTCCTTTCTGCAAATGGCTCCTGCTTCCGACACGGGTGTGTCAGACAGCGACAGGCACACCGCGGAGAAGCGGCCCGTCTTTGGCGGCGCCGGCGCTCCGGTATCGTCCCTCGTCTGCCTGTATGTGAAGCCGGAAGGCGGCGACGCGTATTCCTCTGTGGGACAGGGCGTCAGCGATCCTGCAGGGGCCTGGTCGGCATCGCTGTCTTCGTCTTTGCCCGTCGGCATCCATGAAATTGGTCTCGTTGCTGGCGGTTCTGTGTGCGCTGAAACGGTTGCCAGTCCTGACCGCCAGATCAAGGTCAGCGTTTATGATCAAAGCACGGTATCCGTTGCCGGTGTGGACTTCGTCGGGTGCGGAGCATCAGCAGCCAATCTTCCTGCCTACATGTCCGCTGCCGGTGTCGCTCCTGGCACATGTACCGGCGTGGACGGGGGTGTCTTCCGCGTCAACGAGGGGCTGAGTCTCGAGAACGTGACGGTAAGAGGGGGGAGTGCGAACAGGGGGGGCATCGTATTTGTGGGTTCGGAGGGCGTTCTCGGGATGACGGGATCGGCGTTCCTGCAAGGCCAAGCGGCCGAAGGCTCCGCGATATACGTAGCAAGGGGGGGGAGCATATTCCTGTCGAGGGCATTGGTGGCTAACAGCACTGGTGGGTCTGAGGCTGTCAGGTTCGAGGCGGGAGCCGCATCCGCGAATCAGGGCGTCAGCTCCATCGAGAACACCACCTTCCATGGCGGCGACGGGTATGCCCTGACACTGCAGGACTTTTTCAAGCTCAATGCCGTGACTATTGTGAACAATGCCTTGGGCAGCATCAGGTTCGGGATGACCGACTTGTCGGCCCCTGGCAGCCTGTCGGACATCTTCAATTCGATCATTTCGGGGGACTGCACGCCTGCGGTACTGTGGCCGGCGGCCACCAGTGACATTCCCAAATTCAATGTCGCCGATTCGTCCTGTGGCTTCCCTGCGTCTCACAATGTGGCGAATGATGGCAGCTTGTTGGCCGTGGTTGAGTCGGATGGCACGTGCCGGTCTGATGTTGCTGGAGTGTTGTGTGGACGTGATGAAGACGCTGATGGCCTGATCGACTTCTTTGTACCTCGGTTTTTGCCAGGACTGGTTCAGGGTGGCGGCAATTATTCCGACGTGATCAACAAGGGGTCGTTCGGGGATGCGGCGTCTGCGTGCCCGGGTCAGGATCAACGTGGTAGCAAGCGTGATCAGGCGGGGCGCTGTGATATTGGCGCGATTGAGTTCCAGTATCTTTCGGGTGTTGTGAACGCGGGGGATTTTTTGCAGTCGCTGCGTTTCCAGCAAAACTTTGCGTTTGATCTGCTGGAGGATAGTGATGAAGAGCTTTTCTTGCCTGCAGACCCGTCTGTTTGCCCATTGACCATGCCAACTGCGCCGCTTGCCGGAGCAGCAGCTGCTTGCCCCTGGCTTTCCCAGGCACCCTCCAAGGGGACGGTTACATTGTCGGCAGACCGGAAGGGCTATGTGTATGTGGCATCGTCCAGTTATCACGGCTTTGACACGTTCCGCATAGAAGTGACCACTACGGCCAGCCGGCTGAATGATTTTTCGCATAGTACCAGCCAGACCCGGGGACTGCGGGTGACGGTGTCAAACGAACCATCCTCCGGCATAACCAGCAGCGGCGTACTGGATGGCGGTGGCGTTGACTGGGCGGCGTTGGCGGGCTTGTTTGCCTTGCTTTCCTATCGGCGCGCTCGCAAGGGGATCCGGCAGTGATGAAAAAGTCTCTATTGGCATGCACAATTTTTCCCGTGGCGCTGTTGATGGCTTCAGCGCAGGCGGCTGCAGCCACGATTACCGTGACGACGACTGCTGACCAGGATGGTAACGACACAGCCAATTGCTCTCTGCGTGAGGCCATTGTTGCGGTGAATCGCAGTCAGGCTTACGGTGGCTGCCCTGCCGGTATTTTTCGGGCACAAAACACCATTCAGTTGAAGTCGGGCACTTATCTTCTGGATAGTGAACTTATGGTTAGCCAAGAGGTCACCATTCGCGGAGCTGACACGTTCCGGCGGATAGGGGACGGTTTTGGCACAACTGAAGGGAACGTGCTAACCGGATCAGAGGTGTCTCGTCTTCAGCCCCTGACCATCATCAAGCCAGCCGTTGGCAAAAATATCCGTTTGATCAATGCTGCCGCTGCCACCAGTGGCGTTGAGTTGGTCGATCTGGTGCTGGAGGGGGGCAACCCCTCGAGTGCGGAGCCCTCATTGAATTATGGCGGGGCGATTCTGACGAGTGCCTCTCTGGTGCTGGATAACGTACGTATGCGTGGCAACACCGCCAGTCGCGGTGGTGCGATTTACCTCGGTGGGACTGCCGGTCTGGTTGCCAGTGATTCGGAATTTTCCGGAAACAAGGCGTCTTTGACCGGGGCGGTAGTGGCAATGGGTTGCTACGCTGACGGGGTTGTCTCGCGCACGGTGAGCGTCAGCCGCTCGTCTTTTCGCCTGAATGAGGTGGCGGCTGCTGCCGTGGCGGGTGCCGGCGTGATGCAGATGTGCGGCAACATGACGGCATCATTTTCATCAAGTACTTTCTCTGCAAACACGTCGACAGCCGGGGCGGGCGCCCTGCATTTCAAGGATGACCTGGCATCGCTTGTGAGCTTAACGTTTGAGCACGTTACGGCAGCAGAGAATTCGGGATCTCCTGTAATTGCCTCGGCGGGCGCCTATAAATGGACGTTGCGAAAGTCGGTATTTGCAGCCAACACGGGTGGCAACTGTGCCGTGACGGACGCCAATGCGGACTGCACGGTAGTCGATCCGTTGGCAACCTCCTCAAATTATGCGGCTGATAACGTGGTGGTTTCGGGAGATTTGTCTGTCTTCGCGCCCGCCGGATTCCAGCGCTTTGGCGGGCTGACCGGGGGATACCTCCCGGCAGTGCCGTCGAGCATTCATGATGTGGTGATGTCGGGATGCCGGGATCTGGATCAGCGTGGCATTGGCCGGGAGTCGGTGCAGAAGTGTGACGTTGGAGCCCTTGAGCGACTGCAGTTCTCGGCGGCGGATGACGGGGGAACCAACAAGTTTGGGGAGGGTCGTATTGCCAGGGTGGATGTGTTGGCGAACGATTCCTATCAGGAAGACGGCTCCGCAACTCCTGTCATTGCCAAGCCGGTTGCGTTTGGGATTGTGAACAAGAGTGCCTCCGAGGTGTCCAATAGCCGGTGTGCTATTGATGCAGCCGATCCAGTGAAGCCGCTGCTTGTCGTGGATAATCTTGGTCAGGTGACGTCCTCAACGGCATCCATCAAATGTTACTACCAGCTGAAGGACGGTGGTGGCGGGCTGGTCGGTAATATCGCTACAGTGGACGTCTCGATTGTCAATTTCAAGCCGGTTGCTCGAGATGATGTTTACCAGCGATCGGTGGGTGTCACGGAAGTCATACTGGACATCCTTGCGAATGATGATGATGAAGGTGATGGCGAGAGTGCCACGGCAAGGAACTCGCTTGCCATCATGATCAGGGGCGAAAGAATGTCCCCGGGTGTAGTCAAGACGCAACTTGGCTCCGTTATCGGAACCGAGCGCGATTGCCAGGATGCCACGGGGGATGCCGTGGAGGGGGCTGTGTGCTTCGCTGCGGGTACGCTCGTGTACAGGGCAGACAACAGCATTTCTCCCTTTACGGAAGAGTTTGAATACTCGATTTATGACAGTCATCCGGGAGAAGAGCCTGTTGAGTCCAACAAGGCCAAGGTGACGATTGCCACAGATGCCCCTGAGGCCGGCACGACAGGCGGCGGTGCTTTTGACTGGCTGTTGCTGTGTGTTGGTGTCTTGCTGTCAGGGTTGCGACTGTCACGACGTCTCTGATAAAAAGGGCCGCATTAAAGCGGCCTTTTTTTATGGCCATTATCTGGAGAGGGGCATGAAGGGTTACAAGGAAACGTTGGTCCTGGCTGTAGCGCTTGTGTTGTCTGCGTGTGCGGCACAGGGTCCGTTGAAGCTGTATGATGGTGCTGCCCGGCCTGCGTCAGAGGTGGCAATCGTCAGTGTTCCTGAGCAGGTCCAGGTCATGGCGGTGGATGGCAGGGATGCAACTGGCGGAATGCTGCAGCGTGAGCAATCGCTGGCAGTACTCCCGGGTGAACGCGTGTTCAGCCTGCGTTATGTCGAGTTGTTTCAGATCAACTCCGAGGACCACGAGGTGATCCGGTCGCGGCAGGCAGCATTGCGTTTCACGGCGGAGCCTGGCGCCGAGTATCGTATCGAGTATGACAGGCAGACAACGCTGGACGAGGCGAAGAAGTTTGCCAAGTCGCCGTCTTTTCGGCTGGTAAATGTGAAGAGCGGCGCCGTGAACGAGTCGGCCACGATCAAGTCTTACGCGGAGGCGTCGTTGCTGGATACCATCTCAAGGGCATTCGAGTCGTCAGGCGAGACGGCAGCGCAGCACACCCATCTGGACATGCTGAAGGATGTCTGGGGCCGTGCCAGTGCAGATGAGCGTGCCGCCTTCCGCGCCTGGATGGAACAGCAGGCCAAATGACGGCTCTCAGGTGGCGGATTTCTTCAGTTGGCAGAGGAATAGCAGCCGCTTGACGGCAAGTGCGGTGAACGGAAAGGTCAGGGCATACGCAAGGCAGATGTACCAGTCGATGCCCGGATAGAGCAGGTAGGCCAAGGCAACGCCAATGCCGGAGTCGATCTGGTCGGTGAAAATGAACAGCTGCCGATGCTTTTCCGGAACGGCGCCCGGTGCAATGCCGAGGCGTCGTTTGATGTACGAATTGGGGAGCTCCGCAAGGGTGTAACCGATCCCTGCAAGGAAGCCCGCCAGCAGCGGTGAATGTCCAAATACAGCAGCTTCTCCGAGCCACTGTTCTGCCGGCACCAGGCAGGCCGCACCGATGGCAGTGAGCAGGGGCATGAGGACGAATCCGCGCCAGGTTTTGTTGGCGCCAAACCATCTCTCACAAACCGGCTGCCTGAGCGCGGGCAACCAGTCCCGGGTGACAGCGAGCATGTGAAGTACGCCACCGATGACAATCGGAATCTGCAGGTACCAGGCTGTCAGCAGTGTTTCTGTCATGGCGCTATCACTGCATGAAGATGGAGGCTGAAGAACAATAGCGCGCCACCCAGTGTCAGGAACAGGATGTGTGAGAGCTTGCTGAATTTGAAGAATGGCTTTCGGCGCACCATGGCGTGGCTGAATGCGACGAGTGTAATGGCCAGTATCGGATGCAGCCACGTTGCTGGAACATTCAGGGTTGCAAGCAGCAGGTAGCCGGCCAGCATGAAGATGCTCCAGAAGACGGGCATGCCCAGGTAGGCGAGACCCTTCTCCTCCTGGATGTTGCCGATGTCGTTGAATACGGCCAGACGTGTGCAGCCACAGGCGATCATCAATAGCAGGAAGGCTGACCAGGGTCCGTCAAAGCCGTGCAGGTAGAAAATGAGTGACGGTGCGACCAGATAGATCAGCACATCCATGAATCCGTCGAGATAGCGGCCGAAGTGGCGGACAAGCCCTAGCCGTCTGGCAAGCATGCCGTCGAGCGCGTCGCCCAACATGGCAATGAACAGGATGGCCGTTGCAAGATGGTAATGACCCTTGAGGGTGACGGCCACGGCGCCTGCGCTGGTCACAACGCCGGAGAGGGTGAGAAAGTCCACCGGGTTGGGCCGAATGAGATAGCGTCCGTTGTTCATGGCATCTCCCTTGCCGGCAGGGCAGTGGGTCTGAGTTGGCCCTTGGCCAGCAGGGCGCGCAGGCGGGGACGGTCAATCTTGCTGTTGTGCCGGCTATCGACGGGCATGTGTGCGATGAGCGCGATCCGCAGTCCCTGCAGTTGACTCGATGCCAGCAGGTGGCTTAGCGCGTCGGGGTCAAAGTGACGACCCTCGATGACCAGCACTGGGCCGTTTTTTTCATTCAGCAAGGCACTACGGCTAATGCCGGCGAGTGCGTCCACGCGCTTTTCCAGTGGAAACGGGCTGAGCGTGATGCCGTTGACGGTAATGCGGTCTTTCAGGCGGCCGGTCAGCCAGAGTCTGCCGCTGTTGTCGAAAATGCCGGTGTCTCCAGTCCGGTGCCATACCGTGCCGTCCGTCCGCGGAATCTTGCTCTCGCGAGTGGCATCAGGGTTATCGACATAGCGTTTCAGCACGTGTGAACCTGAGACCAGGATTTCGCCCTCTTGCCCTGCTGCGAGCGTGGCGGAGTCAACGTCTGCTTCGTTGTTGAGGGGTTGCTCCATGCCGACTATGCGCACGGTGGCAGCCTCTGCAGGCTGTCCTACCAAGTGGCCATCGTGCTGGTGCCAGTCACGCATCAGCGTGTCGATGTCGATGTCAGAGATGGGCTCTGCTTCTGTCGAGCCGTAGACGACACGGATATCGGCATGGGGAAAGACGAGACGGCAACGTTCGGCCAGTTGCCAGGTCAGCGTCGACCCACCGATGACGACAGAGCGGACGTTGCTGGCGATCAGTCGATTGGCGAGGGCATACGAAACAACCCGGCCAATGTAGGCCGGCGAACCGGCGACGCGCGTCACGTGCTGCTGTTCTATCTGCCTCAGGATGCGTTCGGCGTTCGCTTGTCCAGGAAAGGCGAGGTCGGTATCCGGCAGGATGGTGGAGATGCCGCAGCACAGGTTATGCAGAACCAGTACCGGGAACGCGGGAAGATCAATGTCCCCATCATTGTCCGGCCAATGCGCACGGATGGCGAGATGCTGGGCGATCAGACTGTCATGTGTGCGGTCTGCGCCTTTGGGAAGCCCGGTGCTGCCAGAGGTATAGGTGATCAATCCGTTATCGTCATGCTGCATGGGTTCGCAGTGCGGGGCATCATCATGAGCAATGTTTGTTACAGGGGAGTCGCAAGAAAGTCTGCTGATACCGGGGAAAGACCCTGAAAGCGAGAATCGCTGCATTTTCCATAGTGCTGGAAAGAGCCACCATAGCCGGAGTACGCGGATGTCACCGATGACGGCTTTCGCGCCGGATGCCGCCAGTGTGGTGCGAAGTGTCTTGCGTGGCATGCCGCGTTCGGTGAGAACGGGCACCATACCTGATGCCAGCAGGGCGATCAGTGTCACGTACAGCGACATTCCGGGTGCCATGAAGAGCAGTACGCGGTGTCCTTTTTTGAGTCCTGTCTGGCGCAGTTCGGATTGCCTTCGGGCCACGGCCCGGGCGAGTTCACGGTAACTCAGGTCAGCATGGTGTCCCGGGCTGGCCATGATGTCGGGCACCCTGAGGGCCAGTCGGTCGGGATGACGTCTGGCGGCGGCAAATATGCGGTCGCAGAAGTTCATGGTGCTCATGCCGGCGCGTAGTAGAGCGCGTAGCTGTGGTGATGCGCGGTGCCATGACGCAGGGCGAACTGCCGCGACGGATTGTCTTCGCGGACGAGCGTTGCGGCGAGCGTGTCGTAGATGCCTTCTGCACGCAGGCTCAGTTCGCAACTCATGGCGGTGAACAGGCCGAGCGACCTGAAGTCGGGATGTACTCCTCCTGTCTTGGCAAGTCCGCGACGTGGCCGCGGAAGCGCCGGATAGTGTCGGGCCCATGTGATGTCGGCAGCAGGGACAGGCAGTTGGGTGGACTGCCGCAGCAAAGGACTGTAATCCGGGAACACCAGGAAAAAGCCGGCGATGCGGCCGTCCCGCGCCTTGGCGAGTACTGAAGTACGAGGACACAGGCGGTTTGCAAACGGCTTGCCGCAGGCGGCAGTGAAGGTCTGGCGGGAGATAGGGGTGTACGCGAAGTTCCCCCCGAAAACCTGGTCGACAAAGCCGTAGAGTTCGTCGAGATGCTCCATCCAGAGTTCCGGTGTCATGATCTCGAGCGCCACCGCCTTCTCCAGTTGCGGTTTGACGCGAAGATAGTCCGCCTTGATGCTGTCGATCACGTTGGCCGTATCGTTGAAGGTGGACAAGTAGCGGTAGCGGACATCGAAACCCAGTTGCTCGATCAACTGGCGGTAATAGGGTGGGTTCCATGGCTCGCCCGGGAACGCGCCGTCCTCGAATCTGTCCAGGCGCAGGCGATAGGCATTGAATGTCGTGAAGTTGATGGGGCCATACAGCCGGGTGGCTCCCTGTTCGCGCGCCCACTCCCTCAGGGCCGTGAAGAGTCGCTCATGGACGGCGAGATCATCCACCCCTTCCCAATAGCCGAAAAAGGCCGCTGTCTCGCCATCAATGACCTGGTGACTGAAGAAGCCAGCCAGCCGGGCCTTTCCAGGAATAACGCCTAGCCACGCCCGGCCTGTGTCGAACCAGTCGTTGCCCTGACTGAACTGTGCCATGACGGCGTTACGGTCTTCCGGTATCCACCAGGGATCGTTGGTGTAAACGCTGGCGGGCAGATCGAGAAAGGCATCGGGCAAGCTCATGCCGGGTTGCCATGCAGTCATGAACTCAGTCATGGATGGTCTCCGTCAAAGAGGTTGGTTGATCAAGACGCTCGATGGTGCCGAGCGAGCCATCCATGCGTACGCGTTCGCCATCCTGCAGCGCGCGTGTCAGGCCCGGGATGCCGACAATCGCGGGGATGCCGAGTTCGCGGGCCACGACGGCCGAGTGTGACAGTGTGGAGCCGCGCTCCACCAGGATGCCGCCGGCGGTGGGGAACAAGGGTGCCCAGCCAGGATCGGTGCGCACGGTGCAGAGGATTTGTCCGTTCAGGGAGAGTTCGTCTTCCGGTGAAAAGATGAGGCGGATCTTGTTGTCGACAATGCCGGGATAGCAGCCGATGCCGTGCAGATCACCTTCGCCGGTTTCTGGTTCATCATGCGGGTATGCATAGGCATTGTGGTGATAGACCATGCCCCAGGCGTAAAACTGGTGCGGCAGGTCATCCTTGCGATACTCCTCGTATTCTTCCTGGCGGGCGCTGACCAGTGCCTTGAGGTTGCACTGCACGGCGCGGCCATCATACCAGGCGTAGAGCTCGTCTATTGTTAGCCAGAAAACGTCGCGGGGTGACGACAGCAGCCCATCGAAAGCGAATTGCTGACCGATTTCCAGAAAGATGTCGCGGTACAGCCCGAACATGCGAGTGCGTGCCAGACGCATGTTTTCGCGATTGCGGATGGCATCACGCAGGCGGGCAAGATCCTTGCGGAAGCGGGACAGTGTGCGACGGCCCAAGCGCGTCCGGATGGTCGTAAAGGCCTCCTTCTCGGCACTCTCGCGGAATCGTGCTTCGTTGGCAGCCAGTGTTTCCGGTGTGAGGTCGTCACGGCTCAAATAGTTTTTCAGGATGGCAAACAGGAAGCCGGGGTCCTGACGCAACGTGATGGACTCAAGTTTTAGCTCACCCATGGTGCGGTCGCCGTACTTCTCGATGTAGTCCAGACAGGTCCGGTGGAAGTCCGGATCACTGACCTGTACCTGTTCGAGCAATCTTGAGTTGTCACCCCGCTCAATAATATGCCGCAGTGTGGGTTTCAGGCGCAGTTCGGCGCACATGCGCAACAGCATCTTGGTGGGTTCGGTGCTTTCGATGCCTTCCTCGCCGGAAAGCAGGTTGTTCTGCAGGACGGCAGGCTGTTCAAATCCTGCTGCAACCAGTGTGCGATGCACGCGGCCGTTCATCATCATGACGTAGAAGTCGTTGATGATGGGGGAGGTCCAGCGCTGAAGCAGTTCACGGTCCAGGCGGCGGGCTTCTTCGATGAGCTGGCCGGTGGTCAGGGTGTGCAGCTGTTGCCGCGGAACGCTGTGATAGACCTGTTCAAAGAACTGGCGGAATTCCAGCACAAGTCGGCTCATGTTGCGAAAGCCGCGCATCAGGTGGAAAAGGGCGCGCAGGACCTGAGGCAGCTTCTGCAGCTTTTCCGACAGGGTCAGTTCCTGGTCCTGTACCAGATCGACCGGATCAGTCAGCCCCATCATGCGTTCGAGATCGGCCTTGTTGGTCTTGAAAGCGGGCAGCAGCAACAGGCCGCGGTACCAGTTGTTGATGTTGTAGTAAACGCGACCACGTATCAGTCCCAGCATGTTGTCCAGCATGTCACGATGGGACTGGATGTGCTTTTCCGATACTCCCAGTACGCGCATGGTTTGTTCATAGACCGTGGCGTAGGCTCGGTTGGCGTAGGAGAACGTCAGCGGGGTGGTGACGCCGCAGTAGGATTCCTGGATGTTGGAGTTGTCGAAGACTACGCGACGGTCAACGGGCTGGGCAGGAGCCGGGAGACGTGTAATCGGGCGTGTCTGCAGGATGTGGAAGTGCCCCTTGGCAAAGGTCCATTCGATGTCTTGCGGGAAGCGCCTGATTTCGGCGATGCGACGCCCGAGGTCACGCAAGGCGATGAGCTGGCTTTCGTTCAGGCAGGCCGCATGGCGCCTGGCATCATCGATGTGCTGCTCGCGTGTGCCAACCCCGGTTTCACGGTCAAACACCACGGCGATGTCCTTGTCTGCGAGCTTGCTTTCGATCGCGTCCTCATGCAGGCCGACGGTGTACTCGTCCGTGTTGCAGATGCCGGCAACGATGCCTTCACCGCATCCCCATGCGGCGGAGATCAGCGCATGACGGCGGCTGCCATTGGTGGGGTGGGCGGTGAACATGACACCAGATACATCGCCTTCGATCATCTCCTGGATGATGACGGCCGCACGGATGTCGGTCAGGGGAATGCCGCGTGTCAGACGGTATTGCAGCGCGCGTGTATTGAAGGCCGACGCCGCCACTTGCAGCAGGCTGTGACAGAGAGCATCAACGCCTTTCTGGAACAACAGGCTATCCATCTGCCCGGCAAAGGAAGCGCCTTCGGCATCTTCGCCCAATACGGAAGAGCGCACGGCGAAGAAGGTGTCCGGATTTGCATCGACCAGTGTTCTGATGTCGTCGCGGATGCCGGTTGGCAGCGTTGACGCCAGGATGGCTTCGCGAATGCGGCTGGCGGCTGATTCGATGCTGCCGGCATCACTGGTCTTGCGGATGATGTTGATTTCACCTTCGATGAAGGGAAGCAGGCGGTTGTCCTCCAGCAGGTGGCGGAAGGTATCCGTGGTGATAATCCACCAATGTGGTACCGGAAGACCCTCGCGCGTCATCCAGGCCAGATTGGCGGCCTTTCCACCCAATAGGTCGGCGGGCAGAAAAAGGGCTTCACTCTGGTCGTGTACGAAATTGCTCATTACACGCGTACTCCTTCAAGGACCAACAATTCGCGGAAGGTGCGATAGACGCGTTCCATGAACTGGTAGTGCCGGAATGTATGTGCCATGAGGTACATGGGCACTCGGTTCACCAGCAGGTCGCGCAGTGCCAGCTTGTAACCCTGGCGCCATTGCCGGGCATCGATGGATTGGCCGCTATGACGCTCTAGTTCCTGGCGATGCAACTCGATGTAGTGCTCGACATCCGCGGGATCAATCGGGTCGTACAGCGTAAATGCCAGCAGTTCTACCAGATCGCGTTGGGGCAGGTGCAGTGTCGCCAGCTCCCAGTCATAGGCACAGAGCTGGAGGCCGTTTTCCGTTTTGCGGAAGGCAATGTTACGCGGGTTGAAATCGTTGTGGATCAGGGTGCGCGGCATGGTTTCTATTTCCGTCCACCAGTCGCCTACCGCATGGACGATGTTGCGGAAGACGGTCAGGTCATCCTCGCTGAACCACTCGGGGAATTCCTCCCTGGCATGCGCCCCCAGCAATTCCCACAGGCGTTGTTTTTCCTGCATGCCGGTTGCCGTCGGGTAGTCCACCAGCCAACGCTGCTGCTTGAGTTCATTCTCGCGGCCGTACCAGATGCTGTGAACTTCAGCGATGCCCTTGATGGCGGCATCGATATGTTCACGACCCCAGTTGCTGGTGTCGTCGGCGCTGTCCATCATCTCCATGCCGGAGAGCAGTTCTTCGATGATGACATATGCTTCGCGTTCGGGATCCTCAACGACGCCAAACACATGAGGTGCATTGCGAGTGAAGCGGGGATCCTGTTGGGCCATGACCGCCAGCTCGCGGATGTGACATCCCTTGAAGCCGATCTTCTGCCGGAACTGGTTGAACTCCTGCGCAAGACGCGCGTCACACATGGCGGCCATGCTGTTCAGCATGAGGATGACCTCGTCATCCAGTGGCTTGACCTTGGCCATGACCTCAACGGTCTTGCCGTTCGTGTCCGTGACCTGGAAGGGGAAGTGGCCGACCAGCTTGTTGATCTTGTGGGACGTGAGTTCGGTGATGATGCTGGAACCCTTGCTCTCCAGCTTGAGGGCATGGATCTCGCGGGCTTCGAGCGGGCTGAGTCCTGAGGTACGGATGGCATTGTTGATGAAGTCGGTGCTGAGGTCGCCGAGCTTAAGGTAGTTGACCGGGCGATTCCGGCCGAGCTTTTCATGTGCACGTGCGAACTGGTCAGCGGCGATCGCGGACAGGGTGGAGATGTCCAGCGCGAGGCAGTAGGAAACAATGATCTCCGCCAGCTTGTGCGCCTTGCCTGGGCCGGCACAGTCAATCAGTTCAAGACATTCGCGTTGTTGCGGAAGGTTGGTGCCGCCGCCTACCGTGCCGACCACTAGCGATGGCAGGGTCATGGTGCAGTAGGCATCGCCTTCATCCGTAAGCTCGATATGGAGTTGAGCCAGTGATGATTCGTGGACGCAAGCAATATCCTGGCCCAGTGCTGCAAACATGGCGCCGACGACGTTGGCAACATTGATGTTGATGCCGACCATGCCGGCGGCAATGGAGCCGGTGACAAAGTTCTGGTAGGCGCGAACGAGCTGTCGTGCCGACACTTTCAGCACTTTCTGGCACACATCGTCACGCAGGACCGCTTCTGCCAGCACGCGGATGCCGCGTCCTTTCAGGAAGGTCTGGTAAGTCACCTTCTTGTCGTTGGAGAGGTTGGCTTCAATAAGGAAGTTGCTGACAGTGAGTCCTTCGAAGCGTTGAATGCTTTTGAGTATCCACTGGCAAGCCTGCCATGTGCAGGTCGTCGTCATGTTCTGACCGGCTGCATCACCCGTTTCATAGATGAAATGCACGTGCACGATGCGGCCCATGACCTGTGCCTGGACTTCGACCAGATTGGCATAGTTCGAGTATTTTCGGACTTCCTCGGAAAGCTCGCGATAGTGGTCCTGCACCCATTCGGCGAAGAACAAGGCGTTGTTCATGCTTTCGAAGCCGAACACTGGAACGCGCATCATGCGCTGTCCAAGGACGCGGGCGGTCACGCCGCCGGAGCGGGAAAGCGCCGTGGCACCACGGGTGGCGGAGGCCACAAGTGCGCCTTCGCTGGTCGCGAGCGGCGCATAATAGAGGCCTTCCGCTTCCACACCCTTGATATGCAACGGGCCCGACAGGCCCACGGGGATTTCGACTGAGCCGATGAAGGCTTCGATGTTGCTGACCAGCTTGCGCGGGTCCAGTTGCGTAATGGCTACCTCCGATAATGAGGCGCCCGTATTGGCACGCGCAAAAGCGAGGCGCTCCTGGCGCGCTTCTTCGGTATAAAGGCCTCTTGCCGGGATCTTCGGCAGCGTCTGTTCATCGTAATGCACATCACTTTCGCGTTGTGGCTGACTGCGCATCAGATAGGTCAGTTCCCACAGCCTGACGTTGGTCGTTTCGCAATCGCAGCCCGACAGGACGAGGTGTGTCTCGTGGCCAGCCTGCCTGACTTGCTTGACGCTGAGGCACGGCAGCGGAAATGTCTTGCCCATGACATCCAGTCGCACATCCTTCCATTGCTGGCCAGGTTGCGGGGGTGTGGCGTCGGCCGGTATCGCTAAACAGAGGTGTCCCTTGGAGACATCCACTGGTCGTGCTGATGCCAGTCCTTGCAGTGTATCCAGATGCAGGTTGGCCTCGTGGGCGGCAGAGAAGGAGAAGCGTGGTGCGGCGGCGTGGGTGCTGCGTGACATGGCGATTCCCTCAGATGAGCATCAGTTTGAGGCCATGGCTGGCCACCACGACGGCGATGACCACGGCATAGCCAGCCAGCATGGTCAGGGCGACGACTGCCTCGTTCGTCTCCCTGCCCCTGGCTGACGGTGCGCGGATGAAGCGGATCAGCTGGTAAAGGCCCAGCGCGAGGAAGGCGGCCAGCACGACAGCTGCCCATACGACCACATCACCCGCAATGAGTGTGATGAGCCACACCTGGTTGGCTACCATGGCGGTTACCAGCGCCATGACGACGGCGGCGGAGCCGCGCGTACCGAAAATGCGCGAATACGATTCAATGGTGTCCCGTTCTTCCTCTGGGCCCTTGGTCTTGCGCGTGATTTCAAAGCAGAAGCCGCTGATGAAGGCGAGCAGCATCATGACTTGCAGCACGGGAGTAAGTCCGGTGCCCGGGTTAGCGAGGTTGGCCAGCCACCAGACGATCAGGGGCATGACCAGCATGTGGGAAATGGCGTACCAGGTGAGGTGGCGATTGAGCCAGTCCGCCACAAAAAACTCTTTGCCCATCAGGCAGGTCCACAAGAACATGGCGAACCAGGCAGCGGTCACCTGGCCGACACCCTTGTCCAGCCAGGCGGACCACAGGATCTGGCTGGCAATCGCCACGGCTCCTGCAATGCGCAGATGCAACAGCGTGATCAGCCCGCTCTGCAGCACGCGCTGGGGATGGTTGCGACAGTCCAGCTCGTAGTCCTTGTGCTCGTCAAATACGCGAAGGACCAGAAAGAAAGACCACGTCACCAGAGCACTGACGAGATCCTGCAATGACAGGGCCATTGCGGTATCGGTCGAAGAGCGCGTAACGGCCGCGGTGGTCAGGTAGAGAATGAAAAAGAGCAGGGCGTTTGCGAGCGGGAAGCGTTCTTTCATCCAGGCGAGCAAGCGCGTGTAGAAAGGGGAAGACGGAGACAGTGGCAGGGTTGTCATGAAGGGCTCACGAAGATGACGTCAGGGGGCGGGACTGATTGGGTCGGCCATCCATAGGCCACTGGCTGCGATGGGGATGGTTGTCAATGAACCAACCCTTGAGCATCTGCAGGAAGCTGTGCCTTTGCACCACGCCCGCTGCAGTCATGACGGGCTCCATCAGGCGCACGGCGCGGCTCATGTTGTAAAAAGGCAGTCGGGGATAGATATGGTGGATGACATGGCAGTCACCCGAATCCCAGAAGAACAGCAGGCGTGTCACGGGGCCGGTGCGGTACCACGTTGACCAGTTGAACGGGTTGTCGGGGTTGGCATCGGCATGTTCCAGGATGATGCGCAGGGTGTTTACGATGGGGCCCATCACCAGTACCGGTAGCAGGTAGCCGTAGATGGTGTGCTCCGGAAATAACAAGCACAGCACGGGCAGTGACAGCAGGAGGCCGCGTAGCAGCCACTTTTCGATACGGGCACGTCGTTTGATAGAAGACTTAGCGCCACTGACGTCATGGTAGTGACGTAGCTTGTCGGTCCGCTTGAGCTGGCCGGCCTGGGCCATCTTGATGCCCAGCATGGTCGAAAAGAGGAGGCGACGCTGGCGGCTGTCCAGGTGCTGCTTGTATGCCTCTGTGTCTTTGTCGGTGCCGATCCAGCGGTGGTGTGCCAGGTGGGCCTGCTCATACCCTGTGGGTAGCGACAGGCGGGGGAGGGTCAACACCAGGCTTGCCAGCCATGAGCCGCGCTCACCCCAGACACGACGGTGGACGAACACGTCATGGCTGACCAGCCCCATCAACTGGAGCAGGAAGCCCTGCAGGACAAACAGGGGCAACCAGGCCCAGCCGAACGGCAGCGTAGCCAGCAGCTGAATGCCTCCCAGAAACAGGCTCACTGAGAGCACGACCGCGAGGGCATCCAGCAGGGGGCGTTCCTTGTGCAGGTCGGCAATGGTTTCCCTGCCAAGTGCTTCACGCAGGTGGAGGCGAACGGGTGCCAGGGCATCATTGGGTGTTGAAGGTGTCATGCGTGGTCACCAGGGGCGGTTGTCACGGTTGCAGGAAACTTCCGCCGGTCGATCAACAGGAAAAGGATTGGTAGCAGGAGCAGGTCGATCAGCAGCGCAAAGGCAATCGTGATAGTGGTGACAATGGCGGTGTTGACCGTGATCTGGATGGCTGAATTGGCCAGCCAGGAAAATCCGAGGCCCAGTACCAGGGTGGTCGTCATCAAGGCAAAGCCGACACGCCTGAATGTCATGCGGATGGCATCCTCCGGACTCAGCCCTGATCGGCGGGCATGCTCGTACTTGTGGATGAAGTGAATGGTGTCGTCGACTACGACGCTGAACGATATGCCCAGGACAATGGTGAGTCCGAGGTCGATGTTGCCGTTGAGGAATCCCCACGCACCAAAGGCCATGCCGATGGGAACGAGATTGCCGACAAAGCTGGCCAACCCAAGACGCAAGGCACCGAACACCAGCATGACGAACAGGGACTCGACCACGAGTGAGCCGATCATGCCGCCGAACATGCCGGTGATCGAGCGCTCGCCGATGTGGGCAAACATCAATGAAAGTGATGCACCCTGTGCCTGTTGGGCGGGAGCATGTTGCTTCAGCCACGCCGAGGCGGATTTGTCCACGGCAATGATCCGCTGACCGCTGGAAGTGCCCACGGCAACGCGCACCCGGGATTCCGAACGGTCGAAGCGCAGCAGGTAATTCAGGTCCATGCCGTAGGGCAGTGACATTTCGTATTGCAGCAGGTACTGGGCGATTTCTTCGCGGCTGTCCGGGATTCGATAGAAAGCCGGGTCATTGTCATGCATGACCTGGTTGACGCGCTTGATCACGTCGGCCATCGAATTCACCTGCGTCACGTCCGGCTGGGCTTTCAGCCACTGCGAAAAGTCGTCAACCTTCTTCAGGTAGGCCGGGTCAGTGATGAGGTCGGGCCCGCCGGCCGGCAGTGAGTAGTTGATCTCGCCGATGCCGGTGAGGTGGCGGTTCACGAACTCCATGTCCTTGCGGAAAGTGGTTTCAGGCGTGTAGTACTTTACGATGTCATCGTTGATGACATTGCGTGGCACGAGGCTGATCAGCAGTCCTGCCACCAACAGGATCACCACCAGCAGCGGATAGCGTTTTGCGATGACGAAGTTCGCCAGTCTTTCCATCTGGTGAGAGTCTTCGCTCATCAGCGGCGAGACGCGGCTGGGCAGCTTGCCGGGCAGGGTAATCAGCAGTGGCGCGGTAAAGAAGACCGTCAGCAGCAGTGCGAATACCACGCCGACCGCCACGATATAGCCCATCACGCGAAATGGCGGTGAATCGTTGAAATGCAGGGTGAGGAAGCCGATTGCCGTCATGATGGTGGTGATGGTCATCGCGCCCATGTTGGCCTTCAGGCTGTCAGCCATCGCCGTGCGCTTGTCGCGACCAGCCGTCAGTCCCTGTATCCAGTTCACCACCAAGTGAATCCCGTCGGCAAATGCCATGGAGAGGATCATTACCGGCGAAACGATGACGGAGTCGTTGATGACCGGGTTGAAGAAGCCCACGATGCCGGCGCCGCCCACCACCGCCAACTCGCAGGCGGCAAACGTCACCAGCATGGCTTTCCAGCTGCGGAACAGCACCATCAGCACCACCATCATGGTGAGGCTGAACCAGGGCCAGACACGCACGAAGTCGGCCTGCGATTCTTCCGGGAATGCCTGGTTCGCAATCGTCTGACCGGCCAGGTGGACGGCAATGTCCGGATGTGATTGGCGCACGTCGTCGGCGATTTGCCGGACATGATGGACGACTTCCGGTACTTCCTTGATCTGGTCCTTGCCCGGCATGTTCAGCGTCACGCGCACCCCGGCCACAGAGCCTTCGGGGTTGACCAGCGCATTGACGAGAAACGGTTCCGATGTGGCGGTTGTCTTCAGGGTTGCCAGCTCGGCATCCGTCAGCTCTTCCGTTGCGCTGACCATGTCGGCGGTCACGATGCTGTCGCCGTCCACGTTCACCTGCTGGAAGTTGGTGAGAGACTCCACGCGCTGCGAGTAGGGAACCTTCCAGCTTCTTTCGGTGGTGTCTTTCAGTACGGCCAGGAATTCACGATTGAAAACCGTACCCGAAGAGGGTGCCAGAACGATCAGGATGGCGTCGGTCTTCGAATAGTCCGCGTGCAGCTTTTCGTACGCCTGCAGTTGCGGGTTCTCCGGGCTGAAGAAGACGCGGTGATCCAGTGAATAGTGGTAGCCCGTGATGCCGATGGCTGCCAGCAGTACCACCACGATGCTGCCGATGATCGATCGCAACGGGTTGTGGACGATCCAGTCTGCCAGGCGTGCGAATATCCGGTCCATGTCCGCACCAGCGTGACGGAAGAAATTCATGGGTCTGTCCTCATCAGGATTCATGTGTATCCGGGAAGCGCTTCAGCCGCTTAGAAGAACCAGCTGGCTTCCAGGCGCAGAAAGTCGTCATCGGCCAGCGGTCTCAGCTTGCGCTGCAGGTCCGGTTGCACCAGATAGTCGAACGCCGATTGCGGCTTTCCGGTGTGGCCGAAGTGGCGTAGCTCGATGGCCAGTCGCACCCGGTCGCCAATGCGGTGCGATCCTTCAACGCTTAGCAGGCGTTCACCCGTTCTGCGGTCCACGATGGCCGAAGCCAGCAGTTCGGTGCTGGCAGCGTTGTTGAAGGCCAGGCGCAAGCCAATCAACACGTCATGCTCGAACGGCGTGGTCGCCTGGCGGCCGCGGCTGTCATGCAGGTACTCGGCCAGCCATCCGATATCGAGGCTGCTGCCGAAGGCCCCCACCTGGGTGTACTCGACGCCGGCGTTGGCGGCCTGGTAGCCGCGCGCGTAGCCGCTGCGCCGGACGGCTTCCAGCTTCCAGAGCAGGTCGCCCTGGGTTAGCTGCGCGTCGATGCCAAGCTGGCGAATGACCGGGTAGTAAGGGGTGAGGGTCGGGTGGTAGCCGGTTTGGAAGCCGACCGGCACCCCCCCACCAGCATAGGTCAGTCGGGAGGCATCGATGGTCGGCAGCAATTCCGGTTCACGGGCGGTGCCGGAGAAGCCGCTGAGGCCGGCGCGAACTCCCTGCCACGTCAATTGCCACCGTGCTGCGAGGTCGATGCGGCGGTTTTCCCTGGCGGATTCGTAGCGGGCGTTGGCGGTGTCCACTACCAGCGGCAGGCGCAGGCGGCCGTCCTCACCCGGAAACGTGCGTTCGCGCGATCCGGCGAGCATAAAGAGATCCAGCAAGTGGGCGTTGCGCTCGATGGAGACATTCAGCATGGGTTGGCCGAGTTTTTGCTCACCATCCAGCGACTCAACGGCGTCGGTCTGGTTGATGATGTCGACCAGATGCGTGCCTTCCGTCACGCCCCAGAAGACCTGGCGTACGCCCAGGCGCCATTCGGCGACAGAGCCCGCGTGAGTCCACGAGGCGTCACGCAGGTCGGCGTGGGTACGCTCGCTGTCGTTGCCGTCGAGGCGAACAAACGGTGACACCGTTACGGTGTCGCGGTCGTCGTTCCAGCGGTGCCAAATTTCGGCCTGCAGGCGCAGGGCGCCATCGTGGCGTGACTGTGCCTGGGCGCCGTCGCGGGCAAACGCCCAGCCCTCTACCGTGGCGTCACCACGGTACTCGACGGCGTTGGAGGTCGGTACAGCGAGCAGTCCCGAACAGGCGAGAATCAGCGGCAGGCGCATGGCTCACTTCACCCGTTGCAGGGCGTTCTGGGTGAACTGCTCGTCCTTGAGTCCGGTAGCGAAGCGGTAGTCGGACCACAGCAAGCGGGTCTGCCTGCCGGTCTGGTGGTTCACCATCAGCATTTCGGAGGGACGCCAGTGGCTGCCGTATTGCCGGAACTTGCCCGCGGTGTAGGTTTTCAGCAGGCTGCTCTTGCGGTCGTAGTAGTCGATGCGACGGATCAGCGATTCATCCCGGTCCACCCACATGATCTGGCGGGTATAACCCGACCAGGTATCCCGCGGTGTCCGCTCCACCACGAGGCAAGGCAGGCCCTCCCGGACTTCTTCGCGCAGGAAGCGATAGGAAAATTTCTGCCAGTAGGGCGTGACGATGTCCTCAAAGGCGAACTCCGATCCCATGAACGGGCCGGACTTGTTGCGGGCGCCAATCTGCTTGACGCGTTTCACCGCTGGCAGATAGAGCCACTGGTCATCGTCGCCCTGTGGCTGGGTCCAGGTCAGGAGCGCTGTCCCGGCGAGGTCGCGCGGCGTTTCGAACACCATCAGGGTCTTTTCGCCGCCACCTGCAGTCTCGCGGCTTTGAACGCGCAGTACGCGGCTGGCGGTCTCCCCCGAGGGGCTGACCAACACCATCTCCAGGCGTACCTGCATGTCGGTATAGCCATGCAGTCGGCTGTCGGCGGCCAGGGCGATGTCCTGGCCGCGGTCGGCCAAGGGGGCTGCGCTCAGCCCGAGGGGGAGCAGCAGGGCAATCAGGGAGAACAAAGGGCGCATGATTCCTCTTGTCAGACAGCGGGAGGTTTTGTCTGACAATGTCAATCATACGCAGGTGGGTGCGACAGGGTAATGGCATGACGCGCGGGCCACGTCACTAATCCTGTCGCAAAAGGCCAGTCAGGGAGGCTTACTGACCAGTGGTGGCCCGTTGCCAGCGCGCGAAGAACATGGCCGTCACAAAGCAGGCGGCCGTCAGCGCTGCCCGCAGGCCGGCAACGATCCCTTCGACGCCGGGCAGCATGGCGCCCAGCACCGCCCAACAGAAATACAGCAGGAGCAGGATGCCGAGCCAGACCGCGCTCATCGGACGACCCCGAGCGATCGGCAGGATGAAAGCAGAGGGTGGCAGGATCTTGATGGCGATCACGAGGAGAATCGACGCCACGCTCATGGCGGGTGGCGCGAACAGGAAAGTCTCGATGGTCATCAGGGCCAGCAAGAGAGCCAGCAGGGTCAGGGTCAGCTTCCGCGCCTTGTCCGCTCGGTCCATGCTCATGCCAGACCCCGCTTGGCGTGCCGTGCCAGTCGCTGGCCCAGGGCCAGGCAGAGGTCACTTTCCGTCGCGTCCAGCGGACGCTGGTTGTCGGCTCCGGCCAGGTGGCTGGCACCATAGGGCGTACCGCCTCCCGAGGTCCTGACCAGGCCGGCCTCGGAGTAGGGCAGGCCCAGGATGGCCATGCCATGGTGGAGCAGGGGCAACATCATGCTCACCAGCGTGGTTTCCTGGCCGCCATGCAGCGAACTGGTGGAGGTGAACACTACCGCCGGCTTGTCGATCAGCGCACCGTTCAGCCACAGGCCGCTGGTGCCATCCATGAAGTATTTCAAGGGGGCGGCCATGTTGCCGAAGCGGGTGGGGCTGCCCAGCGCCAGACCGGCACAGCCAGACAAGTCCTCCAGCGAGCAGTAAAGCTCGCCTTCCTCCGGTATGACCGGCTCGGTCGCTTCAGTGGTCGCCGACACGGCAGGAACGGTTCGCAGTCGCGCGTCCAGTCCTTCCTTCTCGATGCCGCGGGCAATCAGGCGGGCCATCTGGCGGGTTGCACCGTGGCGGCTGTAGTAAAGCACCAGTACGTAGGGGGAGGTCATTTCAGCAGTTCCTTTACACGTTCGGGAGGGCGTGCGATTACGGCGCGATTGCCATGGACAACCACCGGGCGTTCCATCAGGCGCGGGTGCGCCACGATGGCCGCAATCAGCGTTGCGTCATCAAGGGACGGGTTGTCGAGGCCCAGGGCGGTGAACTCGTCTTCCTTGCTACGCAGCAACCCGCGCACGGTCACGCCAAGCTTGCCCAGAAGGTCTGACACCGTGCCGGCATCGGGCGGCGTTTCAAGGTAACGGATGACGGTCAGCGGAACCCGGGCTTCCTCCAGCAGAGCCAGGGCGTCCCGGGACTTGGAGCAGCGGGGATTGTGATAGATCGTGTACATGGGCGCTATGCTTGGGGCAGTAGAGGCCCCGCATTGTAGCGGTGAAGCGCCGGCAGGTCATACTCGACAGCACCGGGCCTGACGGGAATACTTGGTCTGCCCGAACCAGACGGATCCCCCATGCCATTGTCGATTGCCCGCCACAGCCTGCCCTTTGCCCGGTTTGTCATCCGACGCTTCCTGGAGGATAACTGCCGGCAGAATGCCATGGTGCTGACCTACACCACACTTTTTGCAGTCGTGCCGGTCATGACGGTCATGTTTTCGGTGCTGTCGGCCATTCCTTCCCTGCATCATGTCAGCAGTGATATCCAGAACTTTGTCTTCCAGCATTTCATTCCCAGTACCGGCGCCGTGGTGCAGGAGCATCTGGAAGCGTTTTCCCGTCAGGCCAGAGGCCTGACCCTGATCGGGCTCGGCATCCTGGTGGTCACGGCTCTGATGCTGCTGGTGACCATCGAGAAAGCTTTCAACCAGATATGGAAGGTGCATCAGGAGCGCAAGGGGGTCGTGAGTTTCCTGCGTTATTGGGCGGTATTGAGCCTCGGGCCCTTGCTGCTGGGTGCGGGTTTCGCCATTTCATCCTATCTCGCCTCGCTCAAGCTCTTCAGCACGGCGGCATCCGTGGTGAGTGGTGCAGTGCCCGGCCTGCAACTCATCCCCTTTGTCTCCACTACGTTGGCATTCATGCTGGTGTACGTTACGGTGCCTAACTGCAAGGTGCCGCTCAAGGCCGGATTTTGGGGAGGGTTGATTGCCGCATTGTTGTTCGAGTTGTCGAAGCATGCTTTTGGCCTGTTTGTCAGCCAGTTTTCGTCATACACGCTGGTTTATGGCGCCTTTGCTGCCTTTCCCGTCTTTCTGATCTGGATCTACCTGTCCTGGATGATCATTCTGCTCGGGGTGGAAATCTCGCGAGCGCTGGTGGTGTTCCGGCCGATCGGCATGGCGAGACGGCATCCGGTGGTGGCACTACTGGATGTCTTGCAGTTGTTCTGGCGCAAGCAGCAGTTGGGTGGAACGGTGTCGGACATCGAGGCAATGAGCATTCTCGGCAAGCGCGAGGTGGAAAACTGGTTCCGCTTTGCCGACATCCTTCAGCGCGAGCACATCATCCGTCGTACTGACGAAGGGACCTATGTGTTGGCACGCAATCTGGAGCAGATCCGTTTTTCCGATTTCTACCGCAGCCTGCCCTGGCCGCTCCCGGGTCCCGAAGACCTGAAGCATCTACACGTGGATGACCACTGGGTGGCGGTTCTCCGGCCAGCCCTGCTCAGGGTGGATGACACCATGACCAGTGAACTGGGAATGTCGCTGGCCAGCATTCTCAGGGACGATGACAGTGACAGCAGTGGAGTGACGTCTGCATGAGTACCATCGAGTTGCTGATCCTCGAGCACGAGGGTCTGACCTTTTCGGCACGCGCAACGGGCAGCGGTCCCCTCGTGCTCATGCTGCATGGCTTTCCGGATGACTTTCATTCCTTCGATGCCCAAATGGAGGCGATTGCCGCCGAGGGCTACCGCGTTGTGGCGCCGATGATGCGCGGTTACGAGACGTCATCCTGTTCTCCACGCGATTTGTACCACCTTATTCACCTGGCCTCCGATGTGTTCGCCTGGATGAAGTTTCTCGGGGTGAAGCAGTGCCATCTGGTGGGGCATGACTGGGGGGCACTGACCAGCTATGTTGCCGCGGCCTTGCAGCCGAAGAAGTTTGCCTCGCTGACCACGCTAGCCATTCCCCACTTGCGTCGCGGGTTGCAGGGGGTTGCGGGTGTGCCGGCCCAGTTGGTGAAGTCCTCGTACATCCTGCTCATGCAGTTCCAGAAGGCCTCCGAGGCCATCGTCGAGCGCGACGATTACGCCTTCATCGAGACGCTCTGGCGGCGCTGGTCACCCGGCTGGCATTACTCGCCGGCCGACATCGAGCAGGTCAAATCCACGTTTCGTGCCGAGGGTGTCACCCATGCGGCCACCCAGTATTATCGCTGCCTGCTGCAACCCTTGTCGCTGTCTACCCAGCAGTCCTGGCGCCTGCTGACGAGTCGCGTCAGCGTGCCCACGCTGGCCATCACCGGCGAGCAGGACGGCTGCATGGACAGCCGCCTGTATGACAGCCTCATGCGCGAGCAGGACTTCGAGAATGGCCTGGAGGTGTGCAAGCTGCCCAACGCCGGTCATTTCCTGCACAGGGAGGCGCCGCTGGAGGTCAACGGGCTGATCCTGGATTGGCTCCGGCAGCACCCGGTGTCCGCCGACTGACAGCGTTAGATCGGGGCGGATATCCGCCGCCTGCTTGGGTATAATCGGTGCCGCCAAAAACCACCTGCGGGCAGGGTACACAATGCCCTGCCTGATCATCCCAGCCCGCTAACCGCGCCCAGCCCGGAGACCCCATGACCGTCATCAAGCAGGACGACCTCATCCAGAGCGTTGCCGACGCCCTCCAGTACATCTCCTACTACCATCCGGTGGATTTCATCCAGGCCATCAACGCGGCCTATGAACGGGAACAGAACCAGGCCGCCAAGGACGCCATGGCGCAGATCCTGATCAACTCCCGCATGTGTGCCGAAGGCCATCGCCCGATCTGCCAGGACACCGGCATCGTCACCGTGTTCGTGAAGGTGGGCATGGACGTGCGCTGGGACCTGGGCGGCATGAGCCTGGACGACGCCATCAACGAAGGTGTACGTCGCGCCTACCTGAACCCGGACAACGTGCTGCGTGCCTCCATCCTGCGTGATCCGGCCGGCAAGCGCACGAATACCAAGGACAATACCCCGGCGGTCATCCACTACAGCATCGTGCCGGGCGACAAGGTCGACATCACCGTTGCGGCCAAGGGTGGTGGTTCTGAGAACAAGTCCAAGATGGCCATGCTCAACCCGTCCGACTCCATCGTCGACTGGGTGTTGAAGACCGTACCGACCATGGGCGCCGGCTGGTGCCCGCCCGGCATGCTCGGCATCGGTATCGGCGGTACGGCCGAGAAGGCCGCGCTGCTGGCCAAGGAGTCCCTGATGGACCCGGTCGACATGCACGAACTGCTGGCCCGTGGTCCGTCCAATCGCATCGAAGAGCTGCGTCTCGAACTCTATGACAAGGTCAATGCGCTGGGCATCGGTGCCCAGGGTTTGGGTGGTCTGACCACTGTAGTGGACATCAAGATCCGTGATTATCCGACCCATGCCGCGTCGCTACCGGTCGCCATGATCCCCAACTGCGCTGCCACCCGTCACGTGCATTTCGAGCTGGACGGCTCCGGCCCGGCCCATCTGGAGGTGCCGAAGCTGGAGGATTGGCCGAAGATCACCTTCGATGCCAGCAAATCCCGTCGCGTCAATCTGGATACCGTCACCCAGGCCGAGATCGAAAGCTGGCAGCCGGGCGAGACCTTGCTGCTGTCCGGCACCATGTATACCGGCCGTGACGCCGCCCACAAGCGCATGACCGAGATGTTCGCCCGCGGTGAATCCCTGCCGGTCGATCTCGCGGGCAAGTTCATCTACTACGTGGGCCCGGTCGATCCGGTGCGCGACGAAGTGGTCGGACCAGCTGGCCCGACGACGGCGACCCGCATGGACAAGTTCACCGACGTGGTGCTGGAGAAGACCGGCCTCATGGGCATGATCGGCAAGTCCGAGCGCGGCCCGGTCGCCATAGAGGCCATCAAGAAGCACAAGGCGGTCTACCTGATGGCCGTCGGCGGTGCCGCCTACCTGGTCTCCAAGGCCATCCGCAAGGCCCGCGTGGTGGCCTTCGAAGACCTTGGCATGGAGGCGATCTACGAGTTCGTGGTCGAGGATATGCCGGTGTCCGTGGCCGTTGACGTGAAGGGTGAGTCGGTGCACAACACCGCGCCGAAGATCTGGCAGGCCAGGATCGGCAAGATCCCGGTCACCCCCTGATCAGATCGTTCTGTTCAAAAGAACCCGCCTGCCCGGCGGGTTTTTTTTGCTCCCGAGTGCACTACTCACCATGACCATGGCAGGGTAGTGTTGGGGTGTCAGTGACTGAAGGAATACGCTGAAATGCCAGGAAGGTTGTCAGGTGGGATCCGGCTGGGAGTGGTTGCGCTGGTGGTGTTACTGGCCGGTGGTGCGCACGCGCGCACCGAGGTGTTGATTACCGGTGAATGGCCTCCTTATAGCGGCATGGCCGAGCCTGGTGGCGGCAGTGTGACGGCCGTCGTGCGGCAGGCGCTGGCTGCGGAGGGGCAGGATGTGAAGATCGGTTTCTTTGCATGGAGCCGGTTGCGTCCGCTGATGGAAATCAACCGCGACTATGCCGGACGCTTTCCGGATTACTACTCTCGCGAGCGGGCGGCCGGGTGCCATTACTCCGACGTCATCGGGGAGAGTCCGCTCGGGCTGGCCGAGTTGCGCAGCGCGCCACTGCGGTGGTCGGTGGTGGAAGACCTGAAGCGTTACCGCATCGGTACGGTGAAAACCTATGTGAATGCGCCGACGTTTGATCGCCTGGTCAAGCAAGGCAGCATTCGCACGGTGACAGTGGCGACCGATGAGGAAAACCTGGCCAACCTTCTGGAGGGCAAGGTGGATGGCATCATCATTGACCGCAACGTGTTTGTGTACCTGGTGAACAGGAGTTCCAGGCTCAAGCCGGTGGCCAAGCGCTTGCAACTCAATCCAAGAACGCTGATCGTGCACAAGTTGTATGTATGTTTTGCGCGCAACGAAAATGGACGAGTCCTGCGCGACCGTTTCAACAAGGGATTGCAGTCTTTGCAGGCGCCACGACCGGATTGACGTCTGCGACCGGGTCCCAAGGGCCTTTGTTCGAGTATTCCATGCAGAATGTCCTGATTGCGTTTGCGACCCCGGTTTTTTTCCTGTTGATTTTTCTCGAGTATTGGTGGGGCCGCCATCGCGGGCGCAGTGTGCACGAGTTTTCCGACAGCCTGGCCAGCATCGGTTGCGGCATTGTCACCGTGACGCTGGAGGTGTTTGCAAAGGCAGCGTTGTTGTTGCTGTTTGCATGGGTGGCCCGTCACGGCCTGGTGGAGTGGTCGAGCCAAAGCCTCACGACATGGGTCGTTTTTTTCTTCCTGCTGGACTTTGTATATTACTGGGCGCATCGCTGGTCGCACGAGATCAACATCCTCTGGGCCGGCCATGTACCGCATCACCAGAGCGAGCAGTACAACCTGACGACGGCCCTGCGACAAGGTGCGTTTCAGGACATCAGTCACTGGCCACTGTATCTCGGGCTTGCGCTATTGGGGTGTCCGGTTGATGTGTTCATCGTGTTGCTGACCTTCAGCAAGTTCTACCAGTTCTGGATTCATACCCGCCTGATCGACAAGCTGCCACTCGTCGAAGGCGTGCTCAATACGCCGTCGGCACACCGTGTGCACCACGGCATCAATGATGCGTATATCGACCGCAACCACGGTGGGACCTTGATGATTTGGGACCGCATGTTCGGAACATACGTGGAAGAGCAGGAAGAGGTGGTGTTCGGCGTGCGCAAGGCCTACCAGGGGCGCAATCCCGTCTTTGCACAACTGGACTGGCTGGTGACGATGTGGCGGGATGCCGTGCTGTCGGGTGACTGGCGCGACCGCTGGCGCATCTGGTTCAAGCCCACGGGCTGGCGGCCTGACAAGACCATGGCAGTGGCGCCGCGGCCGCCATTTTCGCTGGAACGCTTCCGGCCGTATGTTCCCTCGCTTTCGCCGGAGCGGAAATGGCAGGGCTTTTTCTGGTTTGCAGTCTCCGTAGTGCTCAATAGCTCAATGATGCTGGGATCCGGCAAACTGTCCTGGGCATTGATGGTGGTACTGGCGTTGGGCGTGACATTGGCCCTGTGGCAAATGTCACGCGTGTTTGATCGTCCGATGCCTTAGTGATGATGGTGCTGGTGCATGTCGGAACTGGTGGTGTCGTCTTTCCCGGTCGGGGTGGCCGGCATCTGCTGAGCTGCCTCATGTCCTGGCTGTCCGGTATGTTGGGCGTGATCGTGTGCCTTGAAGAACGGCATCGTCGTCCAGATGCCGAAAGCGATCACAAGCAATCCTGCGCCCTGACGTACGCCGGGACGTTGCAGTACCTGGCGGACCTCAGCGGCCAGTGTTCCTGTCAGCAACAGGAAGGGCAGGGTGCCCATGCCGAAAGCGACCA
The DNA here is from genome assembly GCA_046566745.1 of Gammaproteobacteria bacterium. Classification (GTDB taxonomy): domain Bacteria; phylum Pseudomonadota; class Gammaproteobacteria; order Pseudomonadales; family Moraxellaceae; genus UBA2031. The sequence goes on along the minus strand of JBKHWB010000002.1, from coordinate 21,168 downwards.
TCATCAGCCCTGACATCGTGGCGTCGCTACGGGCCAGTGACAGGGTAAGTGCACTGTAGACCAAACCACAGGGCAGAAAGCCCCAGGCGCTGCCGACCAGAACCGCCTTGAGCGGATGGTTGACGGGAAAAAGGTGCTTGCGCAGCGGCTCCATGAAACGCCACGCACCGCCCCCGATACGCTCCAGCCGCGCCAGGCCGTTCCACCAACCCGCCAGATAGAGGCCCATGGCCACCATGAACAGGCCCGCCAGCAGGCGCAGCCACATCATGCCGGCCAGCGGCGCAATCAGGTGCTGACCCAGTAATCCCACCGCGACACCCAGGATGCCATAGGTGACCAGGCGTCCGATGTTGTAGGCCAACTGGTAGCCGAACAGGCGCGGCCCCGTGCGCATCTCCGCAGGCAGGGCAAAGCTCAGGGCAGCGGAAATGCCACCGCACATGCCGATGCAGTGCGTGCCTCCCAGCAGGCCGGTCATGAACGCAGTGAGGAGCAGAGAATAATCCATCGGTGCCATCATTTTTGCTTCCTGCGCTGGTCGCGGTCGTCCTGGAGAATCCGGTGGGAGGGGCCATCCATGTCGTCAAACTGGTCGTGTCGTACTGCCCAGAAGAACGCCCAGATGGCGGCGCCCAGAAACATCAGGCCCAGCGGAACCAGAAAGTAGATGATTTCCATCGCGTTCTCACGAGGTTAGGGCCGCCGCAGCAGGGATCGGAGCGGCGGGTCGCCGTACCTTGCGCAGGCGCAGGGCATTGCCGACCACCACCAGCGAGCTGAGCGACATGCCGATGGCCGCCAGCCACGGTGGCACGAAACCGAAAGCGGCAGGCGGCAGCACGGCCAGATTGTATGCCAGTGCCCAGGTCAGGTTCTGGCGGATAATGTGTTGCGTGGCAATGGCCTGGTGCCGTGCCGTGACCAGCGCACGCAAGTCATCCCGCAGCAGCAGGGCATCGGCCGTAGTCTGTGCGAGGTCGGTGCCAGAGGCCATGGCCACGGACAGGTGTGCCTGCCCCAGACCGGGGGCGTCGTTAACACCATCGCCGACCATTACGACTACCGCGCCGCTGGACTGCAGTTCACGCACGGCCTGCTGTTTTTGTTCGGGCAGCAGGCTGCCAGCGACATGATCCATGCCCAGTTGGGCGCCCATCTGTTGCGGGGTCGCCGAGCGGTCACCGGAGAGCATCCAGACCTTGATGCCCTCATCCTGCAAGGCCCTGACCACGGTAGCCGCTTCGGGGCGAAGGCTGTCGCTCAGGCGGAACCAGGCAAGTGCACCTGTCCCGTCGCTCAGCCAGAGGCGGTCAAGGTCGTCGGGTTGCGGGTTCGCCAGCGCGAATCCGGCGTGTCCCAGTCTGAAGTGGACGCCATCAATGTCGCCCTCCACTCCGGCGCCTGCCGTCTGGCGTAGCTGCGCCACGGCCAGTCGGTCGGCAGAGGCCTGGCGGAAGGCATGGGCGACTGGGTGCTCGGAGTGTTGTTCCAGCGATGCGGCGATCCGGAGTGCCTGCTCCGGCGTTCCCCGCAGGCAGTGGGATTCGCGAATGACCAGTCGTCCTTCGGTCAGAGTGCCGGTCTTGTCGAAAATGATGTGCGTGGCCGACGCCAGGGTCTCCAGCACATGTCCCCGGGTCAGCAGGAAGCCTTCACTGGCCAGCACGTTGGTGGCACTGGTCAGCGCCGCCGGTGTGGCGAGGGAAAGGGCGCAGGGGCAGGTTGCGACCAGCACAGCGAGTGTTGCCCAAAACGCGTGGGAAGGGTCAAACCACCACCAACCCGCATAAACAACGACCGCCAGAACCAGTACGCGCGCCACGAACAGGTGTGCCATGCGGTCGGCCTTTTGTGCCAGTTGCGGCTTTTCGGACAATGCCCGGTTCAGCAGGCGATTGAGCGTGGCCAGCGTGCTGTCACCTCCGGCCCGTGTGACTTCGATCTGCAGGGGGCTTTCGGTATTCACGCTGCCGCCGATCACCGTGTCGCCTTCCGTCTTCGGCACCGGCAGCGGCTCGCCCGTGATCAGTGCTTCGGTCACGGCGCTGCGCCCTTCGCGCACGATGCCATCGGCAGCGATGGTTTCTCCCGGGCGCACTTGCAGGCGGTCACCGGCTTGCAGTGCGCTGGCGGCAACCACTTCGGCACTGCCGTCTGGCAGCAGGCGGGTGGCCAGTCGGGGTGTCAGCGACATGAGTCCGGCGGCGGTATCGCCGGCACGCTGGCGGGCCTTCATTTCGAGGAAGCGACTGGTGAGCAGGAAGAAAACGAACATGCACACCGAGTCGAAATAGGTTTCTCCGCCTCCGATCACGCTTGCATAGACGGAGGCGAAGTAGGCTCCGAACAAGGCGATGGTGACGGGAACATCCATTGTCAGGCTGCGTGCCCGCAGGGCTTTCCAGGCGGCGCTGTAGAACGGATAGGCTGCATAGAAGAGCACCGGGGTGGCGATGAAGCCCATGGTGGCACGCAGGTAGTTGCGATATTCGGTTTCAATGCCGCTGCTGCTGGCCTCGCCAACATACATGGCCATGGCATACATCATGACCTGCATCATGCCCAGCCCCGCGACAGCAAGGCGCAGCAGCAGCGCGCGGCTCTCCTTTTTCAGTTGGGCAGCGTGCGTGTCGGCCCGGAAGGGGCGGGCGCGGTACCCGATGCGAGCCAGCCCGGCAAGCAGTGCGCTGATCGCCGTCTGGCGGTCATCCCACACGAGATGCAGTCGGTGGTTGCTGAGGTTGACTGTGGCGCGTGCCACGCCAGCTTCCTGTTGCAAGTGGCGCTCGATCAGCCAGGCGCAGGCTGCACAGTTGATGGCATCCAGCGTCAGTTCGGCGCAGGCAAGGTCACCCTCGCGACCGACGAACTCGCGCTGTGCGTCGGGATGATCAAAGACGTCAAGGGCAAGCCCCTCGGGCAGGGCGGCGGGGCCGGCGGCAGGAAGATCCCGGTCACGGTAGTAGCTGTCCAGTCCACCTGCGACGATAGCCTGGGCGACGGCCTGGCAGCCTCCGCAGCAGAACGCCCGGCTGTTATCCAGTACCACGGCCTCGAAGTGCAGGCCTGCCGGCACGGGCAGGCCGCAATGATAGCAGTCCTGAGCGACTGCCGACTCGGCATCATTCATGGGTTAGCGTGAGGGAATCCAGCGGGAAGTCGCGTGAACTGCGCAGCCGCCACTCCGGGGTGCCCAGTTCGATGTAGTGCTGCCCTTTGAGGCCGTGGGTGAGGCCTCCTTGGTACTTGCCATCGGCCCGGTGGGCCAGCACCACTGTCTGATCCTGTTCCGCCAGCGTGGGATGGGAGATCTCCAGGGTGAGGGCGTCAGGCGCCTGCAAGGCCTCGCGGCTTGTCAGGGTGGCGACAATTTCGCCGGTCAGGTCGTCCACCACCAGTTCCGCTGAAATGCCCATTTCGGTTGCCCGGGCATCACGCGCAATGCTCTGGTTGATGGCCTTGCCATCCTTGTACCAGTCATCCCGTACCAGACTGTCCTGGTTGCGGATGGCAATCGTCAGCGTGGCCAGGCCGGCGATCACCGAGGTGGCTGGTAGCGCGATCAGAAACCACGGCCAGAACTGACGGTACCAGGGCTTTGCCGTTTCGGTGGTCGGTTCGGTATTCGGGTTCACGGTCAGGGTTGCCTCTTACAGCGGTGGAGGGGCAAGGAAGCGGCTTTCAGTGGACTTGCTGACGTCCTCGTCACCCGTTGCCTGCAACCTGAACTCGATTTCGTACTTGGACTTGGTCAGCTGGCCAGGATCGGCAACCAGCGTCACCGGCACGGATTCCTGCTCGCCGGGTTCAAGCGAGAGGGTGACGGCATCACTCATTCTGATTGCGTCGTCTGCGACCAGGGTCAGGGTGTACGTTTCGGGCTTCTGGGATTTGTTCAGCGCCTTCACGAGGTAGACGTTCTCAATCATGCCGTCGACGTTTTCGCGATAGAGCTGGTTGCGGTCACGCATGGCTTCCAGTTCCAGCGGCACGCGCAGGGTCAGGGCAATCAGGAAGACAGAGGCCATGACGGCAATCAGCGCGGCATAACCGATCAGCCGGGCGCGCAGGAACTTGTAGTGACCGCCGTTTTCCAGCAGATGCTCGGTGGTGTAACGCACGAGCCCGCGCGAGTACCCCATCTGGTCCATGACGGAGTCGCAGGCATCAATGCAGGCGGCGCAGGAGATGCACTCGAACTGCAGGCCGTCACGAATGTCGATGCCGGTCGGGCAGACCTGTACGCAAAGGGTGCAGTCAATGCAGTCGCCCAGGCCTTCGCTCTTGTAGTCCGCACCTTTCTTGCGGTTGCCACGCGGCTCACCGCGAGCAGTGTCATAGGAAATGATCAGGGTGTCCTTGTCGAACATGACACTCTGGAAACGGCCGTACGGGCACATGTACATGCAGACCTGCTCGCGCAGCCAGCCTGCATTCATGTAGGTGGCAGCCGTGAAGAAGAAGATCCAGAAAGCCTCCCAGAAGGTCAGCTCAAACCGTGTCAGCTCCATCGTCAGGATGCGGGCATCCGTGAAATAACTGACGAAGGTGATGGCCGTGATAAATGAGACTGCAATCCAGCCGATATGTTTCAGGCTGCGGCGAAATACCTTGGCCATACTCAGGTTGGCCTTGTCCATCTTGATGCGGGCATTGCGCTCACCTTCCGTGAGCTTTTCTATCCACATGAAGATGGAGGTCCACACGGTTTGCGGACAGGTGTAGCCGCACCACACGCGCCCGGCAAACACGGTCACTGTGAAGAGCGCAAAAGCGGCCATGATCAGCAGCCAGGACAGGAAGAAGAAGTCCTGGGGCAGGAAGGTCCACCAGAAAATGTAGAACTTGCGGTTTGGCAGGTCGAAGAGCAAAGCCTGGCGGCCATCCCACGTCGCCCAGGGCAGCAACAGGAAGAGGCCGAGGGTCAGCCAGATGGTGTAAACGCGGACAGACTGGAAAAAGCCACTGATGGAACGGGCCTGAATCTTTTCGCGCTTGGCGTACAGACTGACCGTTTGTGGGGTGGCAATCTTTACCGGGTCGGGCGACACATCCTTGGTCGGGAGTCGGGAGGGCTGCTTGTCGCTCATCGTAGTGTGTCACAACCGTTGGGGTCGTGCTCCAAAGTGAATTGAGAAGCTACCTGGCCGGGTAGCTTGTCGATGCACTCTCGGGTGGGGAATCCTACCAGATTCACCGGTTAGGGTGGGTGCCTGCGACACCACGTCGCAGGCACCCTGCCAGCATGTTACTGCTTGCCGTTGGACAGCGAGTACACGTAGGCCGTCAGCAGGTGAACGCGTTCGGCGCCCAGCGACTCCTTCTGCGCAGGCATCAGGCCGGCACGGCCCTCACGCAGGGTCTTGGTGATCGCAGCTTCACTGCCACCATACAGCCAGATGTTGTCGGTCAGGTTCGGCGCACCCATCAACTGGTTGCCTTTGCCATCGGCGCCATGGCAGGCCGCGCATGCTGCGAACTTTTCCTGGCCGGCAGCAACAAGCTTGGCATCGGCCTTGCGTCCGGAGAGCGACATCACATAATGCGTCAGCTCCGTGATGCCCTGTTCGCCAAAGGAATCCAGCCATGCCGGCATGGCAGCCTGGCGACCATTCATCAGGGTGGCGTGGATCTGTTCCGGCGAACCGCCATACAACCAGTCGTTGTCGGTGAGGTTCGGGAAGCCCACGGCGCCACGCGCATTGGTGCCATGGCACACGGAGCAGTTGTTGGCAAAGAGGCGGGCGCCAATCTTCATCGCGCGCTCGTCCTTCACCAGTTCGGTGACCGGAACCTTGGCATAGTCGGCATACAGCTTGCCGTACTGTTCGTTGTACTGCTTATCTGCCTGGGTATGTTCACCCACCGAAGACCATCCCAGGTAGCCCTGGAACTTGCCCATGCCGGGATAGAGGAACAGGTAGACCACCGAGAACACGATGGTGATCCAGAACAGGATCAGCCACCAGCGCGGCAGGGGATTGTTGTACTCGCGAATGCCGTCGTACTCGTGCCCGGTCGTCCCGTCGGCTGGCATGTCGGTCAGGTCCATCTTGCGCGTCCACATCAGCAGCCAGACGCAACCGATGATGTTCAACGCCACGATGGCGATGATGTAAGTGCTCCAGAAATTGCTCATTCACTTTTCTCCCGGGTGCCCGCCAGTCCCGCATCGGAGCGGGACTGCGTCAGGATCGGATCATTTTCAAGCGGCAGTTTGCCGATTTCCTCAAAGCGCTTGCGGTTGGTGGGCGAGTAGGCCCACCACACCACACCGGCGAAGGCCAGAACTGCTGCAACGGTGGCCACGCTGTGCCAGATGCCATAGTCCATGACTCACCTCTTCGACTTGATGACGGTACCGAGTTGCTGCAGGTAGGCGACCAGTGCATCCAGCTCGGTCTTGCCCTGAACTTCGTAAGGAGCCTTGCGGATCTCTTCGTCGGTGTAAGGCACGCCGAAGCCACGGAACACTTCCAGCTTCTTGCTGGTGTGCGCTCCGGTCAGCTCGCGTTCAGCCAGCCAAGGGTAGCCCGGCATGTTCGATTCCGGCACCACGTCGCGCGGATTGATCAGGTGGGCGCGGTGCCACTCATCCGAGTAGCGGCCGCCCACACGGGCAAGGTCCGGACCGGTGCGCTTGGAACCCCACAGGAAGGGGTGGTCCCATACCGATTCGCCTGCCACGGAGTAGTGGCCGTAGCGTTCGGTTTCGGCGCGCAGCGGACGGATCATCTGCGAGTGGCAGACATGGCAGCCTTCGCGGATGTAGATGTCGCGGCCTTCCATCTGCAGCGCCGTCAGCGGCTTCATGCCCGCCACCGGCTGGGTGGTTTCCTTCTGGAAGAACAGCGGCACGATTTCCACCAGGCCACCAAAACTGATGGCAACGATGATCAGCACGATCATCAGGCCTACGTTCTTTTCGACTATTTCATGCGAGGTCGACATTCTTTACTGCTCCTCACTGATTGGGCAGGTCGCGGGGTTCGGTGTGGCGCACGGTCATCCAGACGTTGTAGGCCATGACGAACATGCCCACGAGGATGATGATGCCGCCGACCATACGGCCCACGTAATACGGGAAAGTGGCGTTCAGGGCTTCAACAAAGCTGTAGGTCAGCGTGCCGTCCTGGTTCACGGCGCGCCACATCAGGCCCTGCATGATGCCGGCAATCCACATGGAGGCGATGTAGAACACGGTGCCGATCGTGGCCAGCCAGAAGTGCAGGTAGATCAGCTTGGTGGAATACATGGCCTTGCGGTCGAACAGGCGCGGGATCAGCACGTAGATGGAGCCGATGGTGATCATCGCCACCCAGCCCAGGGCCCCCGAGTGCACGTGACCGATGGTCCAGTCCGTGTAGTGGGACAGCGAGTTGACGGTCTTGATGGCCATCATCGGGCCTTCGAACGTCGACATGCCGTAGAACGACAGGGCCACGATCAGGAAGCGCACGATCGGGTCGTCACGCAGCTTCTGCCAGGCGCCCGACAGGGTCATCATGCCGTTGATCATGCCACCCCAGCTGGGGGCCAGCAGGATCAGCGAAAACACCATGCCGAGAGACTGGGTCCAGTCCGGCAGGGCGGTGTAGTGCAGGTGGTGAGGGCCGGCCCACATGTACACGGCGATCAGTGCCCAGAAGTGCACGATCGAGAGGCGGTAGGAGTAGACCGGGCGACCCACCTGGATGGGCACGAAATAGTACATCATGCCGAGGAAGCCGGCCGTCAGGAAGAAGCCCACGGCATTGTGGCCGTACCACCACTGCACCATGGCGTCGACGGCACCGGCATAGACCGAGTAGGACTTCCAGCCGGACACCGGAACCTCCAGGTTGTTCACGATGTGCAGTACGGCGATCGTGATGATGAAGGCACCAAAGAACCAGTTGGCTACATAGATGTGCGAGGTCTGGCGCTTGACGATGGTGCCGAAGAACACGACGGCGTAGGACACCCACACGACGGTGATCAGCAGGTCGATCGGCCATTCCAGCTCGGCATATTCCTTGGTGGACGTGATGCCCAGCGGCAGCGTGATGGCGGCCAGCAGGATCACGACTTGCCAGCCCCAGAACGTGAACTTGGCCAGTCCGGGGGCAAACAGGGATGCCTGGCAGGTACGCTGCACGACGTAGTAGCTCGCGGCGAACAGGCCGCAACCGCCGAACGCGAAGATCACGGCATTGGTATGCAGCGGGCGCAGGCGGCTGTAGGTCAGCCAGGGCACGTCGAAGTTGAGTGCGGGGAAGGCAAGCTGGGCGGCAATGATGACCCCCACGAGCATGCCTACGACTCCCCAGACCACCGTCATGATGGCGAACTGCCGCACGACCTGCATGTCGTAGTTCGGCGTCACCGTGCTGGCAGCAGGTGCATGTGACATAACACTACCCTTGTGTGGAAAAGAAGAACGTAGCCGTGCAAGCCAGGATGCCCTCTGCGGGTCGCCTGGTATCACGACGGAATTGCTTGCGCCTGGTCTCGCACGGATGTCCGGAAGGGGCCGAAGGCCCGACGAGCAGGGTATGAGCCATCCTGACGGCACTCATACAAAAACCTCCCGGTTACGACGATACAGACTGCGGAACAACTGAACCTGCAGGCCGATCACACCTGTCCCCGCTAGTCTATTCGATTTTGTAACCAGCGAATGTTGACGTATATCAAGTGAACGGCCGGCCACGAGGCCAGTCTATTGGACGAGAGGGTGACAACAGATCTGGTCCCGCCCTCCCGAACGCGGCCCATATTCTAGGGGAACTGATGACAAAAGTGCATCGAAAATGTGCTCGTTCAGTGCATTTCAGGCGTGCTGGCCCCTGCCCGGGCGCGGAGGGTGTGCCCGGTGTTGGTGCGTTTCGGCGCGTCGTTTGGTCAAATTCTTCGGTTTGGGCGGATGGAAGGGTGTTGCCTGCCGGACGCGCAAGCTATCCTTTGCTTCATGCAGCCACGGGCAGCCGGTTTGCCGGCTGGGGTGGTGAGGTGCTTGTTAGTTTTATATATATCAAGGAGTTGGTCATGAAAATGATTGCGGCTGTCATCAAGCCCTTCAAGCTTGATGATGTGCGTGAGGCGCTGTCAGAGATTGGCGTGACAGGGCTTACGGTGACCGAGGTGAAGGGATTTGGTCGCCAGAAAGGGCATACCGAGCTGTATCGCGGCGCCGAGTATGTGGTCGACTTTGTGCCCAAGGTGAAGCTGGAGCTGGCCGTTCGTGATGACCAGGTCGATGGCGCCATCGAGGCAATCATGAAATCCGCCAGTACCGGCAAGATCGGGGATGGCAAGATTTTTGTGAGTGACCTGCTGCAGGTGGTTCGCATCCGTACCGGTGAGACCAACGACGACGCCATCTGAGTCTGGCTGCTGCGACAATAACATAATGATTTAAAAGGAATTGGTGCCTGACATGCTTCATGGGTGCATTCGGGGCGGCTTCCTGTTGCTGCCATTCTGGTGTGGCTCGGTGCTGGCCGCGGATAATGTTCACGGTGTCGATAGCGGCGATACGGCATGGATGCTCACCGCCACGGCGCTGGTCCTGCTGATGACCCTGCCGGGTCTGGCCCTTTTTTACGCGGGCCTGGTGCGCTCCAAGAACGTGCTGTCGGTCCTGATGCAGTGCTTCGTGATTGCTGCTTCCGTATCCTTGCTCTGGCTTGTGGCGTTTTATTCGCTCGCCTTCTCTGACGGTGGGGCGGTAAATGGAGTGATAGGCGGGTGGTCCAAGGCACTGTTTGCCGGCGTCGGGCCGGGCAGCGTGACCGGCACTGTGCCGGAGGTGCTGTTTGCGGCCTTCCAGATGACGTTTGCCATCATTACTCCTGCGCTGATCATAGGCGCGTTTGCCGAGCGCATGAAGTTTTCCAGCATGCTGGTGTTTAGCCTGGGCTGGACGGCGCTGGTCTATGTCCCTGTATGCCACTGGGTCTGGGGTGGCGGCTTCCTGCAGCAGATGGGGGCGCTGGACTTCGCTGGAGGCATCGTTGTTCATATCACGGCGGGTGTAGCGGCCCTGGTTGCCGCCATCGTTATTGGTCCCCGTCGGGGCTTTCCGAAAGTGGCAATGCCGCCGCACAACATGACCATGACCGTGACGGGAGCAGGACTGCTGTGGATAGGCTGGTTCGGTTTCAATGGCGGCTCGGCGCTCGCCGCCAATGGTTCTGCCGGCATGGCCTTGCTGGTCACCCACCTTTCGGCGTCGGCTGGCGCGTTGACCTGGATGGCCCTGGAGTGGAAGCGCTTCGGCAAGCCGTCGGTGTTGGGTGTTGTCACCGGCATGGTGGCAGGGCTTGGCACCATCACGCCTGCGTCGGGCTTTGTCGGGCCGGCGGCAGCGCTTGTCATCGGCGTGTCCGCCGGACTGGTGTGTTTTTTCGCCACGCACCTGGTCAAGCGCACGCTGCACATCGACGATTCGCTTGATGTGTTCCCCGTGCATGGCGTGGGTGGAATCCTGGGTACTTTCCTGGTCGGTATTTTCTGTGCACCAGGGCTGGGGGTGTTCAGTGGCATGGGTTTCGGGGCCGGCAACGACAGCATTGGTGAGCAACTCGCCGTGCAGCTTCTGGCGATCGGTGTGACCATTGCCTATGTTGCAGCCTTGACCTGGGGACTGCTCAAGCTTACCGCCCTGCTGACGGGAGGCTTGCGGGTGTCCGAGGAGCAGGAGACGGAAGGCCTGGATCTGGTTCTGCATGATGAGCGTGGTTACGACATCCGCTGACACGGCAGGGTACGAGATCAGTCAAGGCCCTGGCGGTGTCACGTCGGGGCCTTTGCTTTTGTGGCGGGTATCAGTGAGCGGAATTGTCATGAAATCTGTTCATTCTGGGTTATTGCCAAGCCTGTGGGCGTCTTGTAGGGTACAGGCTCGTTTTGCGAGCGGGTCGGTAGCACAGGCAGTCTCAAGAGCCTTGCGTGGCTTCCGCCCCTCTTGCAGTGAACGGAGTGCGGCCTGTTCCGGGCTGCTCAACCTGACTGAATTTCTGGAGAAATAACAATGGCCGTTTTCCTGTCTGAAGAATGGTTCCGCGAAGTTGAAAAGCTGACCGAAATCAAGGGTGATCTGGAAGTGCCGTCTGCCCTGGCGTCGCTGGTTCTGAATGTGACTGTGACGGGTGCTCCGGCGGGCAGCGTGGACATGTGCCTGAACGGTGGTCGCTTTGAATCCGGCCACAACAGCAATGGCGCTACCAAGCTGACGCTGCCCTCCGATCTGGCTCGCCGCATTTTCGTGGAGCAGGACCAGGCTGCCGGCATGCAGGGTTTCATGAGCGGCCAGATCAAGGTGGAAGGCGACATGAGCAAGCTGATGGCCATGCAGACGGCTCGTCCGAGCGAAAAGCAGAAAGAGCTGCTGCAGGAAATCAAGGCCATTACCGAGTAATCGGAAGCCTGACAAAAAAGCCCGCTGATGCGGGCTTTTTTGTCTCTGTGGTATGTGCTCAGGCAGACACCAATAGCCTGTCCACGATCCGTTCGAGCTCGCCAAGGTTACGACAGCTCCAGGCGCGGTGGCAGGCGGGAAGGTAGCGCAGCATTTCGGAATCGCCGCTTCCCCAACGATTGCGGTTTTCGGGGTTTAGCCAGATGACTTGTTTGGCGCGAGCATGCATCTGCTGAAGCAGCCCCATCTGTGCGTCGCCGTTGTTGTTGCGCGCGTCACCCAGGATGATAAGGGTGGTCTGGCGATTGATGTCGCGGCAGGCGAGGGCGTTCAGGTCGGCGAGCGCACGGCCATAATCGGTGCTGCCAAGGCCGTGGCGCTCCATGACCAGGTCCAGTGCGACGTCGAGGGGATGCTGGCGGAAATAGTCCGACACTTCGCCCAGGGATGATGAAAAAGCAAAGGATCGCAGCCGGGGAATGACCTCTTGCAAGTTGTACAAGAACATCAGCAGGAAGCGGGCGTGCTGGCTGACGGATCGGCTTACGTCGCAGACGGCCAGTACTCTGGGTTTGTCCTTGCGTATGTGTTTCCAGCGCGGTTCGGCCAGGATGCCGTCGTGGGCAATGTTGTGACGAAGCGTGGCGCGAATGTCGAGTACTCCCCTGGCCGCTTTCTTTTCGCGCCGGCGATGTACCGTGACCAAGCGCTGTGCCATGCGTCTGACTACGCGTTCCACATCGCGTGAGTCCCTGAGCAGGGCAAAGTCAGTGTCACGGATGATGGCATCATTGTCCGGCCGTCCTGCCAGCCGGAAATGGCGCTCCACGGTTTGTCTTACGGTCTGTTGCAGTTGCATGCGAGCCATGCGCAAGGCTGTTGCACGGTGTTGTGACGGGGGCGTGCCTTCCTGATCAAGGTCGCGCAGTTCCCGCTCCAGGTCGTCTGCGCCCATCGCTTGCAGTATGCGGCGTCCAAACAGCCCTTTTTGCGTGATCACACGGATGTTCTTGAGTTGGGCATCATCGATGGCGCGGGCCAGCGATAATTCCAGATCGTTGCCATCGGCAGACAGCAATTGCCGGCCCAGTTCTGATGGCGTTGCGCCTGACGAGCCACTGCCACCGTTGCCGCCACTCCCGTTGCCCTCATTTCCTTGTCCGGACGGCGGGGGGGGCTGCTGTGGCGGATCTTCGCTGGTCACGTCGGAACCGAAATGGAAGAAGCGGTCAAAGCAGTGCTCGAATACGAGACGGTTGCCCTGGCTTTTTGCCAGCGTGCACGCAAGGGCGTCATGAAAACGCTGGCGATTGTCATAGCCCACGGCGGCGATGGCATGAACGGCATCTGCCAACTCAGGTGGAGAGACCGGGACGCCATGTTTGCGCAGCAGTGCAGCAAACTCCGTCAGTTTTCTTTCCATATGGTCCTGCCTAGCGATGCCAGGAACGTCTCATCGTTTTTTCAGTAGTGCGGGAATTCGTTCCTTGATGCGATCGACATCGTCCTGGTGCTTGAGCAATACATTCAGGGTTTTTTCTACCCATGAGGCATCCAGTGCGGCAACATTGAGCAGCAGCAACGTTCTGGCCCAGTCGATCGTTTCGCTGATGGCGGGCAGTTTGCGCAGATCCTGCTGCCGCAGCGCTTGCACGAAGCTTACCAGTGGCTCCCGGAGTTTGTCGGGAAGCGATGGTACCTGGCTGGCGAGGATACGACCCTCCAGCACTTGGTCAGGGTAAGGAATGTAAAGATGCAGGCAGCGTCGCTTGAGGGCATCGGACAGCTCCCGCTGGTTGTTGCTGGTGAGCAGCACAAGGGGAGTGTGCCGTGCGTGCACGGTTCCGATTTCGGGGATGGAAATCTGGTAGTCAGAGAGCAACTCCAGCAGGAAGGCTTCGAATTCCTGGTCCGCCTTGTCGATTTCGTCGACGAGGAGCACGACGCCTTGTTCAGATTGCAGCGCCGACAGCAGGGGGCGCGGCTCAAGGAAATCCGCAGAGTAGAAAATGTCACCGAACTGGTGCAGGCGTTCAACCGATTCACTCAGTCCCTGGGCACCTCGCAGTACATCGCCAAGTTGCTCCTTGAGCACCTGCGTGTACAGCAACTGCTTGCCATATTTCCATTCATATAGCGCCTTGCTTTCGTCCAGTCCCTCGTAACACTGCAGGCGAATCAGCTCGCGTTGCAGCAGCATGCTGGCAGCCTTCGCCAGCTCGGTCTTGCCGACACCAGGCGGACCTTCGACGAGAATCGGCTTTTGCAGCCGGATGGCAAGGTAGAGGGTCAAGGCGATGTTGTCCGATGCAATATAGCCAAGCGCCTCGAGATCCTCCCGGAGCGTGTCTGCCGAAGCGATCGGTCGGGTAGCATTCGTCATTAGTGGCCTTTCCTCATTCTGCGATTACCCAGGGACGTCCGTCAGTCGGGTGACGAGCAATGGTGAAGGGGACATCGAACACGGACTGCAGCAGTCCGGGATCGGCAAAATCGTCCGGACTTCCATCGGCGCACAGGCGTCCCTGCTTGAGAGCAATCAGGCGATCGGCTGTGCGCAGGGCAAAGTTGATGTCATGAGTGGAAAAGATGACACATGCCCCGGTACTGCCATCGTGCTGCAGTTGTGTGCGGAGTTGCCGCTGGTGCGAGAGATCCAGTGCTGTCTGTGGTTCGTCCAGCAGCCACATTCGCTCATGGGTAACAGGGTGCAGACGCATCTGTATCCAGGTACGCGCCAGCTGGACACGCTGCCGCTCGCCGCCAGACAGTCCGTCATAGTGCCGCTGGGCCAGGTGGACGAGTTCCCAGGTGCAGAGCGCTTCCTCATAAAGTGCAGCTGCCCGGGGGCCACCACCGCCGTGGGGATACATGGCGAGACACATGATGTCGCAGACCCTGCCATGCAACTGGTCGGCGTGCTGCTGTGGCAGCAGTGCCCGGCGCCTCGCCAGGACATCCAGCGGCCAGTCAGCAATCGGCTTGTCGTCGAGCAGGATGTCTCCGGTCTGTTTCAGGTGACGCAGGTAGCGCCCTTCTCCGGAGCAAAGTCGGAGCAGTGTCGATTTCCCGGCACCATTCGGGCCGACCAGTGCCGTGCAGCCGGGTCCCAGCTTCATGGAGACCTGCTCAAGTATCGTGGCATCCCCGTAATGGCAGCCTGCCCGTGTCAGTGACAGGATCATGCGTGACTCCTCCGCAAGAACATCAGGAGAAAGACGGGAGCTCCCAGCAGGGCAGTCAGTACGCCAACCGGAAGCTCCATGGGATAGATGAGCCAGCGTGCCAGGAAATCGGCCATGACGGCCAGCAATATGCCGATACCGATACTGGCGGGCAGCAGGTGTCGATGCTGCCGAAGCCCGAGTCGGCGGGCCATGTGCGGGGCAAGCAGGCCCACAAAGCCGATACCGCCGGACTGCGCGACCGCCAGCGCCACCAGCGCGGAGCTGACAGCGAGTATCCAACGGCGGAAGTGGTGGATGTTGATGCCCAGGTGAACCGCCTCCGACTCCCCCAACTGCCATACATCCAAGGCTCGGGACTGGCACCAGGTCCAGATCGTTGCCAAGGCCATTACCACCCAACTGGCCAGCAGCAAAGGCCATTCGGCCAAGGTGAAGCTGCCCATTAGCCAGAAAGTTGCGCTACGCAGCGTCGTGGCGTCTCCGACGCTGAGCAGCAGGCTGACCAGTGCGCCTGCCAGCGAGTTGATGGCAACACCGGCCAGCAGCAGCTCTGCATTGTTGCCGCTCAGGTGGCGCCCCAGGAGCAGGATCAGGCTGAGGGTGCCAAGCGCGCCGGCAAACGCACTGAGCGGCAGTATCCACAAACCTCCAATGCCCAGTGTGATGACAGTCACGGCCGCCAGGCCGGCCCCGGCGGAGATGCCCAGCAAGCCCGGTTCGACCAGCGGATTGCGGAAAAAGTCCTGCAGCAGCAGGCCGGCCAAGGCCAGGCTTGCACCGGTGAAGGCGGCAAGCAGCATGCGCGGCAGGCGCAGTTGCAGCCAGACGTCACCGGGCAGGGAGGCGGCATCACTCACGGCCAGCACCGCGATGAGCATAGCAGGGACGACGGTGAGCAGCAGGAGCAGACGCGGACGGGTCACGGCAGAAATGACAGGGAGGGTGATGAAAGATGTCATAGCCTATCCCTGACGTGCGTGCTAAACCAGAGGCCATCCAGCATTAGGAGTCGAGACATGCTCAGTGGCTATGTGGATCCCGCTTTTACGGCGGTCGCCGATGCGTTCAGGTTGACCTTGCCGGAAGGACGCCCGGGCGGAGGTGCCCTGTGCATCTATCACCGGGGCCGCCCGGTGGTCGACATCTGGGCGGGTACGCGCAATCGTGCGGGTGACCCATGGCGGCAAGACACGGTGTCATTGTCGTTCTCCACGACCAAAGGCATCGTATCCACGCTGCTCCACCAGTTGGCCGACCGGGGGGAGATCGACTATGACAGCCCGGTGGCCCGTTACTGGCCGGCATTCGCCCATCATGGCAAGCACCGCATTACAGTCAGGCATCTGCTTACGCACGAAGCCGGCCTTTACGGCATCAGGTCGCTGATTGAAGATGCGGCCGAAATGCGCGACTGGGAGCATATGCTCGGCGTCATGGAAAGAGCCGCGCCCCTGCACGCACCGGGCGCAATGAATGGCTATCACGCGCTCACCTATGGGTGGCTGGTGGGCGGCCTTGTCGAAAAGGTTGCGGGCATGCCGCTAGCGCAGGTGCTGGAAGAGTTGCTGGTTGACCCCCTGCAACTGGACGGTTGCTTCATCGGCGTCCCGGAAGAAGAGGAGGAGCGTTGCGCCGATTTGATCGTGTCGCGAAAGCCCGCCACCACCTCTGGCGGTGCGGCTCCGCGCAAGTCGCGGAAACGCTTGGGTAGTCAATTGCTCGACCTGACGCTGGCGGCAGCTGGCTTTGACCAAGCGTCATTTCTGGAGGCCATGATTCCCAAGGGCATGAGCCGGTTCGACTGGAATGCCAGCGAAACCCGGTCTGCCAGCATTCCAGGGGCTGGCGGAATGTTTACGGCACGTTCTCTCGCCCGAATCTATTCTGCGCTGGCCAACAGGGGAGAGCATGAGAACGGCCGTTTGCTGGGTGAGCGGACCGTGCGCGCCATGGCGACCGTGCAGAATACCCGGCGCGGCGCCGTCATTCCGTTGCCGATGCGCTGGCGGCTGGGCTATCACCGCGTTTTCACTACCGGCCCCCGCACACCAGATGCTTTTGGCCATTTCGGTTACGGTGGCTCGGGTGCTTGGTGTGACCCGTCTCGCGAGTTGTCCCTTGGCTATACAGTCAATTATGGCAGCGGGTCTCCCTTTGGCGACCTGCGCATTTCCCGCCTTAACACGGCAGCGATCAGGGCAGCTGAGCAATTGGCTGCAAGGTGATGACGAAAAAAACGCCCCGTAGTGGGGCGTCAGTTTTCCGGATGTTTCATGCCGGGGTAACGGTTCCTGCCAGATGGGGCTTTCCGCTTTTCAGGTCTTGCAGCGAGAACGTGAACTGACCGTCCGGCTGGGGTTCCGAGTTGAAGGAAACCTTGGCAGGTAGCAGCACCGGCAGCTTGAATTGCACTTCAACCGTGCAGGCGTCCGGCAGACGTCCCTCCAAGGCGGCCAGGCAGCGCGCCTTCGACCACATGCCGTGCGCAATGGCGCGCGGAAAACCAAACAGCTTGGCCGTAAAGCCATAAAGATGGATGGGGTTCCGGTCGCCTGAAATGGCGCCGTAGCGCCGCCCGATATCAGCAGGAATGACCCATTGCACATTGGCCATGTCTGGCCTGGCAACCGCGGCCGGCTTGGGTGTAGGCGTCTTGCCGGCGTCAGCGCCGCCAGCCTGGCGACGCAGCATGGTGCTTGCACACTCCCATACCACCTCGTTGCCGGAGACCAGCGTGGTCAGGATGTCAAACTGCACGCCCTTGTCATGCGGACGCAGGTTGGCCGGTTTCACGATAACGGTCAGGGTCTCGGAGGCGCTCACCGGACGATGCTGGGTGATGCGGTTCTGGATGTGAACCATGCCCATGGCAGCAAACGGGAACGCAGGATCCGTCATCAGGCTCATGTGCAGCGGGAAGCCCAGTACAAATCCGTAGGTCAGAGGCAAGGTGTCGCGCTGACTGAAACCACAGACGCGGTTGTAGGCGGCAAGATTGTTGCGATCAATCTTCACATCCCGCATGACCAGTTCAAGATCGGGCAGCGCCTTGCCGCTCTTGCCGGCAAGGCTGCCAAGCACGGCACGCGAGTACAGCGAGACGGTGCTGGGCAGTGCGGTAAATTCACGTACGGCCATTTTCGGGGCTCCGGAAGACAGGGTGAAACGGAGGGGGCAGGCGCCCCCTCACCGATATGGCGAAATCAGGCGCCGATCAGCGACTGACCGCATACGCGCACGATGTTGCCGTTCACGCCGGCAGACGCCGGAGAGGCGTACCACGCAATTGCTTCGGCGACATCGACAGGCAGACCACCCTGCGACATGGAGTTCATGCGGCGACCCGCTTCACGGATGGCAAACGGAATGGCTGCGGTCATCTGGGTTTCAATGAAGCCGGGAGCGACTGCGTTGATGGTGATGTTGCGCGCAAACAGCACGGGCGCCATGGACTGCACCATGCCGATTACGCCTGCTTTGCTCATGCCGTAGTTGCTCTGGCCCATGTTGCCGGCGATGCCGGAAATGGACGATACGCAAATGATGCGGCCGTTCTCGCGGATCACGTTTTGTGCCAGCAACGCGTCATTGATGCGTTCTTCCGAGGACAGGTTGATGTTCATGACCATGTCCCACTGCTGCTGCGTCATGTTGGCCAGCGTTTTGTCGCGTGTCACGCCGGCGTTGTGAACGATGATGTCCACGCCGCCATGATGGGCCTTGAGGTGCTCGGCAATTTTCGCGGGAGCGTCAGCTGCCGTGATGTCCAGGGCCAACGCGGAGCCGCCGATCAGGCTGGTGACAACGCGCAGGTCGTCAGCCAGAGCCGGAATGTCCAGGCCAACGACATGGGCGCCATCGCGCGCCAGGGTCTTGGCAATGGCCTCACCGATGCCACGGGATGCACCGGTTACCAGCGCGACCTTGCCTGCCAGCGGTTTGGCCCAGTCCAGCTTTGCATCGGTTGCAGACGCAGAGATGCGGACAACTTGTGCCGACACGTAGGCCGAGCGCGGGGACAGGAAGAAGCGCAGGGAGGACTCCAGCTGGCTCTCCGCGCCGGGGGCTGCATATACCAGCTGCGCCGTACCACCTTTCTTGACCTCCTTGCCGAGCGAGCGGGTAAAGCCTTCGAGCGCGCGCTGGGCCGTGGCGTGGCGGGGGCTGTCGCAGGACTCCGGGGTGCGGCCGAGCACGACGATTCGGCTGCATTCGGCCAGCTTGCGCATGACCGGATGGAAGAAGTGGTAGACCTGAACCAGATCATCGCTGCTGGTGATGCCGCTCGCATCGAACACCAGTCCCTTGAACTTCTGTTCCGTATCGACCTCGGGATTCCATACTTTTGCATTCAGTCCCGCAGCGGCGGCCGCCCTGGAGACGTTGTCCTGAGCATAAGTGTGCACTTCGGCCTGGATGTTGTTCAGAGTGTTCGCGGCGGCACCGACCAGGGTGCCACCCGGTGCGCTACCGAGCAGGACGGCGCCGGAGATGACCGGCATGCCGGGCTGGAAGCGATCCAGGCTCAGGGGCATGGGCAGGCCGAGGTTCTTGGTCAGCAGGCGGCCAAGCGCGGAGTTCGCGAATTGTGTGTAACGGTCACTCATGACGTCATCCTTCGGTTTCGGGCGCCAGGGGCGCACGGTGGGAGGGCTTCCGGAAAGGGCCGGAGAAAACGGGCGCAACTTTAGCAGAACACAGGGGCAGTGGCATGGCTGGTGTTATGGCAAAATACGCACGCTCCGGCAGATACCCAGGCCATGCATGCCGATGTCGGAGCGCAGGCTAGCAAAGGTCCCGCCGCAGGGCATTTGCTCTAACGCCCGGTCATTTCTGTTTTTAGTGCCAATTCCCCTGCCACGGAGTGTGCTAGGGTGCCGTCATCGGAAAACCAGCAGGAGTCTCCCCATGTCTTCCCTTCGTCGCGTTGCCATCATCGGCGGCAATCGTATTCCTTTCGCCCGTTCCAACGGCGCCTATGCCACTGCATCCAATCTGGACATGCTCACGGCAGCCATCGACGGACTGGTCAGTCGCTACAAGCTCGAAGGCGAGCGCCTGGGCGAGGTGGCTGCGGGTGCCGTGCTCAAGTTGGCACGCGACTTCAACATGACCCGTGAAGTCGTACTGAGCACCAAATTGGCTCCCGAGACACCTGCTTGCGACATGCAGCAGGCCTGCGGAACCGGCCTCCAGGCCATCAACTACATTGCCAACAAGATTGCGACCGGCCAGATCGAGTGCGGCATCGGAGGCGGCGTGGATACCACGTCGGATGCGCCGATTGCCGTCAGTGACGAGTTGCGCCAGTTCATGCTGTCGCTCAATCGCTGCAAGGACAACAAGCAGCGCCTCAAGGCACTTGCGAAGTTCCGCCCGAGCATGATGGGCATCGAAATTCCGCGTAATGGCGAACCGCGTACCGGGCTGGCCATGGGTGATCACCAGGCCATTACCACGGCAGAGTGGAACATCACGCGCGAGGCCCAGGACGAACTGGCCTACCTGTCCCACAAGAATATGGCAGCAGCCTATGAGCGTGGATTCTTCAAGGATCTCATGACGCCGTACATGGGCCTTGAGCGTGACGACAACCTGCGCCCCGGCTCAACAATCGAGAAGCTGGCGACCCTGAAGCCCTGCTTTGGCGACAAGGAAAAGGGCACCATGACGCCCGGCAATTCCACCCCGCTGACCGATGGTGCCTCTGCCGTCCTGCTGGCGTCGGAAGAGTGGGCCAAGGCGCGCAACCTGCCGGTGCTGGCCTACCTGACGACGGTGGAAACTGCCGCCATCGATTTCGTGCACAAGAAGGAAGGCCTGCTGATGGCGCCGGCTTATGCAGTGGCGCGCTTGCTGGCGCGTACCGGTCTGACGCTTCAGGATTTCGATTTCTACGAAATCCACGAGGCGTTTGCCGGGCAGGTGTTGTCCACGCTGAAGGCCTGGGAAGATCCGAAGTTTTGCAAGGAGCGCCTTGGCCTCGACCAGCCCTTGGGCAGCATTGATCGCAGCAAGCTCAACGTCAATGGCTCCTCGCTGGCGGCGGGCCATCCGTTTGCGGCTACCGGTGGCCGCATCGTCGCGTCAGCAGCCAAGCTGCTGAGTGAAAAGGGCAGTGGCCGCATCCTGGTCTCCATCTGCGCGGCAGGCGGGCAGGGTGTGGTGGCGATTATCGAGAGGTAAGCGCCGGTCCCAATAAAAAAGCCCGCGTGAATGCGGGTTTTTTTGTTGGCGACGTCGATGCAGGCAAGGCATGCAGATCAGTTGTTCTTCAGGCAGTTGTCCATGAAGTGCGAGCGGGCATCTCCCGACATGTCGCCTGCCTTGCGGTTGCACTCGCTCACTTTGGCCAGCATGGGCGGAAGATTGTCGCTTTGGGATTTCTTGCGCACGCAGGCTGCGATGGCTTGGCGCCGCGCTTCGCCCGTCAGACTGTTGGCCTGCGCGTTACAGTCATTGCGGATATAAGTGGAGGCTTCTGCCGCCGTCAGGGGGGCACTGGCAGTGGCCAGGGTAGCGATCAGCAACAACAGGTGACGTCCGTTAACCGGCGTTCTTGTATTCATGTTGTCC
>JBKHWB010000001.1:0-100160 GCA_046566745.1 Gammaproteobacteria bacterium | reverse complement strand
GCAAACCCTTGCGCGAGATCATTCCCGAGGCCGTGGATGAAGTCGGTGGCCCGACCATTCTCGCTACGTTCACGGTGATTGCAGCACTCTTGCCCATGGCCTTCGTGTCCGGCCTGATGGGGCCTTACATGAGTCCTATTCCCATCAACACCTCAATGGGCATGGTCATCTCGCTGGCGATTGCCTTCGTGATCACGCCCTGGATGGCGTTGCGCCTGCTGGGCAAGCACGATCATGGCAGCGGTGACCACCACGACGAAGACCGGCAGACGGTGTGGTTGCGAAACCTGTTCCGCCGCGTGATGTCGCCTTTCCTGGATACGGAGACCGGCCGGCGTGCCCGCCACAAATTGTATCTCGGCGTGTTCGGCCTGATTGCCCTGTCGGTGTCGCTGGCGGTAGTCAAGCTGGTCGTGCTCAAGATGCTGCCTTTCGACAACAAGTCCGAGTTTCAGGTGATTGTCGACATGCCGGCCGGCACCCCGCTGGAAAATACGGCGGCCGTGCTGCATGACATGGGCGCCTACCTGGCCACCGTGCCGGAAGTCACCCACTACCAGGCCTATGCCGGTACCGCGGCACCGATCAATTTCAACGGGCTGGTGCGGCAATATTATCTGCGTTCCGACAGCGAACAGGGCGACCTGCAGGTCAACCTGAAGGACAAGCACGAACGCGACCGCCAGAGCCACGAGATTGCCGGCAGCGTGCGTGCCGATCTGGAGCGCATTGCGAAAAATCACGGTGCCAAGGTCAAGGTGGTGGAAGTGCCACCGGGACCCCCCGTGATGTCGCCGCTGGTCGCGGAGATCTACGGTCCGGATGAAGAGGGTCGACGCCAATTGGCCAAGTCGGTGCGTTCCATTTTCGAGAAGACTCCCGACATCATGGCCATTGATGACACTACCGTGGACGTTGCCGCGCAGGAGCGTCTGGTGGTGGACCGTAACAAGGCCATACTCGCCGGCGTGTCCCCGCAGCAGATTGCGGCCACCTTGCGCGTGGCACTCAGCGGCGTCGATGTCACGTCATTGATGGTGCCGGATGCCCGCAGCAGCGTGCCGGTGCGTTTGGCCCTGCCGCCGGAGTCCCGCAGCAACCTCGATGCTGCGCTCAAGCTGACGGTACCTGCAGGCGATGGCCGTGCGGTGCCGCTGTCCGAGTTGGTCCAGGTGCGGCAGGAAGTCCGTGAGCAGGTGCATTACCACAAGGACCTGATGCCGGTGGTGTACGTGTTCGGCGACATGGCCGGCGATCTCGACAGCCCGTTGTATGGCATGTTCGCGATGCGCTCCGATATCCAGGCCATCAAGCTGCCACACGGTGCCACGTTGGGCGAGTACTTCACGCAGCAGCCTGACGACCCTTATCGCGAGTACGCCATCAAATGGGATGGTGAGTGGCAGGTGACTTACGAAACGTTCCGCGACATGGGCGCAGCCTACGGCGTCGGCATGATCCTGATCTACCTGCTGGTGGTGGCGCAGTTCGGCTCCTACAGCGTGCCGCTGGTGATCATGGCGCCGATTCCGCTGACCATTATCGGTGTCATGCCGGGACATGCGTTGCTCGGTGCCCATTTCACTGCCACATCGATGATCGGCATGATCGCTCTGGCCGGCATCATCGTGCGCAATTCCATCCTGCTGGTGGACTTCATCAACCTGAAGGTGGCGGAGGGCATGGAACTGGCGGACGCCGTGATCGAAGCGGCCGCTGCTCGTACCAAGCCGATCGTGCTGACCGGTGTGGCGGCAATGATGGGCGCGTTCTTCATCCTGGACGATCCCATCTTCAACGGACTCGCCATCTCGCTGATCTTCGGCATCTTCGTGTCGACGCTACTGACCTTGGTGCTGATTCCCCTGCTGTACTACGCGCTCCGGCGCCGGCAGTTGGCAAAAGAGCAGGCTTGATCCTTGAGCAAGGCGCTCACAAAAAAGCCCGGCAAAGTTGCCGGGCTTTTCATTGCCGCAATCCAGGTTCTTTACGGGTGGCACACCGCACTCACCGCTTCCGTCAGCTTGCTCCTGAGCGAATCACCTGCACGCCCCGCATAGCCAGTCAGTACGGACGTACGTGCATTAAAAAATTTGCTGCCCGCCGCCGTGCGGGCGAACGCCAGGTAGGCCTCGGCATCATTTTCGGAAAGGCCGGTATAACGGCTGCGCAGGCTGGTGTTGACGCTGTCACGCAGCATGCCCAGTTGCGATTTCTTCACGACGCCACCCAGCAATCCGGCAAAGGGGACTTTTTCCAAACCGAAGCACTGGTGCTTGAAAGCAACGTCGACCGCCTCGGTCAATGCGCGCTCGGCGAGCAGGCTGACAGCCTTGCCCGCACCGGTGGTGCGGGCAATGTCATCCAGCGTGGCATCTGAAAGGCGATTTGTTCCCAGTGCCGAACCCTTGCCACTTTCCAGCGCCACCACCGCCTTGCCGGCATCGGACTCATAGAAAACTTGCACAGCCGCCAGTTCACGGGAGGACAGTTCCTTGAGCAGCGCACTGCGCAGGTCTTGGCGCATGGCTTCCGGCTTCAGTGTGTCGGCGACAGTGGTGTTCACGACCGCCAGCCATTCGTCCGGGATGAGCATGGTCGGGCCTTTGGTCTGCCCCACGGGCAGCGGCTGCTGCAGGCGGGTGAGTTGTGCCTCCAGCCCGCTGGCGGCCAGCACCGCATCCACATTGCCTTCGCGGCCTGGCATCGTGCTGCAGGCTGTCATGACCATGCCCAGGGCAAAGGCAGGAATGAGGCGGGACGCACGAAGCAGGTTCAGGGAAAAAAGAGTCATGGTGTTCTTTCCGGCAGGAGCAGCCCCAGCATTGCCTGGGCGGCGCGTGAAAGGATTCGTCGGGGATGATAGACCACGCCAAGGCTGCGCTTCAGGGTAATTCCGTCGATGTTCAGTATCCTGAGCTCCTGATCGGCCATGCTGGCCGGCAGCACGCTCCAGCCCAGACCGATGGAGGCCATCATCTTGATGGTCTCCAGGTAGTTGGTCGTCATGCTCACCTGCATCTCCAGTCCCGACTCCTGGAACAGGCGCGAGGCAATCTGACGGGTGAAGGTGCTGGAGGAGGGCAGGATTGCCGGATGCCGCGTCAGGTCGGCCAGCGTGACGTGCGCTTGCTGTGCCAGCGGATGCTCGCTGCCCGCCACAAACGCCAGGGGGTCCACCCAGATTTCCCGGGCAATCAGGCGGTCGTCCTTGACCGGGGGGAGGGTGACAATGCCCAGCTCCAGATCACCGGATAGCACGGCCTCGTAGGCTTCCTCCGAGTCGATGAAGCGAAGGTCCAGTCGCACCTGCCGGTATTGCGTCGAGAAGGCACGAAGGGCCGGGGGCAGGCGGTGCAGGCCGATGTGATGGCTGGTGCCGATCTTCAGCGTGCCGGTCACCGGACCACTCAGGTTGCCCACGGCCCTTTTCATGTCCTCCAGGTCCAGCAGCAGTTGCTGGGCCCGTGGCAACAGGGCGCGGCCGGCCTCGGTC
This sequence comes from Gammaproteobacteria bacterium, assembly GCA_046566745.1. Classification (GTDB taxonomy): domain Bacteria; phylum Pseudomonadota; class Gammaproteobacteria; order Pseudomonadales; family Moraxellaceae; genus UBA2031. Next base: position 96,664 of record JBKHWB010000001.1, on the reverse strand, counting down.
AGGCTGATCTGGCGTCCCACCCGGTCAAACAGGGCCACGCCCAGCGACTCTTCCAGTCCGCTGATGCGCTTGGAAACGGCAGGTTGGGTCAGGTGCAGATGCTCGGCTGCCAGAGAGAACGAGGCGGTCCGGGCCACCTCCAGGAAGGCGCTCAGGGCGGCGGTATCCATTCGCATTCCTTTTGGTTATCAAATATATGAAAATTATGAATTAGATTTATTAATTGTCCAGTCGTAGGATGCACCCATCGTAAAAGCCAGCCGAAAGGCCAGCAGGAGTTCGAGATGTCCGGCAAGACCCTCTACGACAAGCTCTGGGACGACCACCTTGTAAAGCAGCGTGATGATGGCTCCTGCCTCATCTACATCGACCGCCAGTTGCTGCACGAAGTCACCAGCCCGCAGGCCTTCGAGGGTCTCAGGCTGGCCCATCGCCAGCCCTGGCGCCTGGATGCCAACGTGGCGACGCCAGACCATAACGTGCCCACCGGCAAGGAAGAGCGCGAAAAGGGCGTGGCCGGCATTGCCGACGAAACCTCCCGCATTCAGGTCGCCACGCTGGACGAGAACTGCAATACCTTCAATATTGTCGAGTTCACCATCAATGACGAGCGCCAGGGCATTGTGCATGTGGTCGGCCCGGAGCAGGGTCTCACGTTGCCCGGCATGACCGTTGTCTGCGGCGACTCGCACACCGCCACCCATGGTGCTTTCGGTTGCCTCGCGCACGGTATCGGTACCTCCGAAGTCGAGCACGTGCTGGCTACCCAGTGTCTGGTACAGAAGAAGTCCAGGAACATGCTGGTCAAGGTCGACGGCAAGCTGGGTGAGGGCGTGACCTCCAAAGACGTCGTGCTCGCCATCATCGGCAAGATCGGCACCGCCGGCGGTAACGGCCACGCCATCGAGTTCGGCGGCCAGGTCTTCCGCGACATGTCGATGGAAGGTCGCATGACCGTGTGCAACATGGCCATCGAAGCCGGTGCGCGTGTGGGCATGGTCGCCGTTGATGAAAAGACCATCGAGTATTTCCGCGGCAAGCCCTATGCGCCCAAGGGCGAGAACTGGGACAAGGCGGTCGCTTACTGGCAGACACTGGTCTCCGATGCTGATGCGAAATTTGACACCGTCGTGGAAATCGATGGCTCCAGCATCGAGCCGCAAGTGAGCTGGGGCACCAGTCCGGAAATGGTGGTGCCGGTCACGGCCTCTGTGCCGACACTGGACGATGCCGAAGATGCAGTGGAGCGCGGTTCGTTCGAGCGCGCCTATGTCTACATGGGCCTCAAGGCTGGCCAGAAGATCACCGACATCCGGCTTGATCGCGTGTTCATCGGTTCCTGCACCAATTCCCGCATCGAGGACCTGCGCGCCGCTGCCGCCGTGATCAAGGGCCGCAAGGTGGCCAGCACCATCAAGCAAGCCATGGTGGTGCCGGGCTCGGGCCTGGTGAAAAAGCAGGCCGAAGCCGAAGGTCTCGACAAGCTTTTCCTGGCGGCCGGTTTCGAATGGCGTGAGCCAGGCTGCTCCATGTGCCTCGCCATGAATGCCGACAAGCTGCAGCCGGGCGAGCACTGTGCTTCCACCTCTAACCGTAATTTCGAGGGACGTCAGGGCAATGGCGGCCGTACCCATCTCGTCAGCCCGGCCATGGCCGCCGCTGCCGCGCTGGCCGGTCATTTCGTGGATGTAAGAGGCTTTTAAAACTCCCCGTTCGCCCTGAGCTTGTCGAAGGGCGAGCATATTGGCCAAGGAGGGCTGATATGTTCTGGGTTTACATGCTGAAGTGCTCCGATGGCAGTTATTACACCGGGCACACAGACAATCTGGAACTACGGCTCGGACAGCATCATTCCGGCCATGTTCCCGGATGCTACACGATGCAACGCAGGCCGCTTGAGCTGGTCTATTCGCAGGGTTTTCCGTCTCGTGTCGAGGCCCTGAGTGCGGAGCAGCAGATCAAAGGCTGGAGCCGTGCGAAGAAAACTGCCCTGATCAACAAAGATTGGGTAGAAATCTCGCGGTTGGCAAAAAGTAAAGATTCTGGAGTCGCCCTTCGACATGCTCAGGGCGAACGGGAGAAGTGAAGTGGAAAAATTTACCGTCGTAAAAGGTCTCGTCGCCCCGCTTGATCGCGCCAACGTCGATACTGACCAGATCATTCCCAAGCAGTTCCTCAAGTCCATCAAGCGTACGGGCTTCGGTCCCAACCTGTTTGACGAGTGGCGCTATCTGGACGAAGGCTATCCGGGGCAGGACAACAGCAAGCGTCCGGTGAATCCGGAATTCGTGCTGAATTTCCCGCGCTATCAGGGCGCGAGCGTGCTGATTGCCCGCCAGAACTTCGGCTGCGGCTCTTCGCGCGAACATGCCCCGTGGGCGCTGCAGGAGTACGGCTTCCGTGCGGTCATCGCCTCCAGTTTTGCCGACATCTTCTTCAACAACTGCTTCAAGAACGGCGTGCTGCCGGTGGTGCTGAAGGAAGAGGAAATGGATGTGCTGTTCAAGGAGTGCGAGGCCAACGAGGGCTACCAGATCACCGTCGATCTCGAGCAGAAGAAGGTGATCCGCCCGAATGGCGAATCCTTCAGCTTCGAAGTGGATGATTTCCGCCGTCATTGCCTGCTGAACGGTCTCGATGACATCGGTCTCACCCTGCAGGTGGCCGACGACATCCGTGCCTTTGAAGAAAAGGCAAAAGCCGCCCGCCCCTGGGTGTTCCAGTCGCTGCGTTGATGTTTTAACTCCTGTCCCGCCAGCGCGGGGCAGGGCGAACCACAAGGATTCAGAAATAATGAGCAAGCATATTGTCATTCTTGCCGGCGACGGCATCGGCCCGGAAATCATGGCAGAGGCCGAAAAGGTCCTCGTTGCCGTCAATCAAAAATTCGGTCTGGGTTTTACCTGGGAGCACCAACTGCTGGGCGGTGCTGCCATCGATGCGCATGGCGTGCCGCTGCCGGATGTCACGCTTGAAGCGGCGAAGAAAGCCGATGCCGTTCTGCTAGGTGCCGTCGGTGGCCCGAAGTGGGACACCATCGAGCGCTCCATCCGTCCGGAGCGCGGCTTGCTGAAGATTCGTAGCGAACTCAACCTGTTCGCCAACCTGCGTCCGGCCATCCTCTATCCGCAACTGGCGTCCGCTTCCTCTCTGAAGCCGGAAATCGTCGCGGGTCTGGACATCCTGATCGTGCGCGAACTTACCGGTGGCATCTACTTCGGCCAGCCGCGCGGCGTGCGCACACTGGAGAACGGTGAGCGCCAGGGTTACAACACCGACGTGTACAGCGAATCGGAAATCCGCCGCATTGCCCACGTGGCCTTCCAGCTCGCCATGCAGCGCAACAAGAAAGTGCTGTCAGTCGACAAGGCCAACGTGCTGGAAGTGACCGAGCTCTGGAAGGAAATTGCGACAGAAGTGGGCAAGGAATATCCGGAAGTCCAGCTCTCGCACATGTATGTCGACAACGCCGCCATGCAGCTGGTGCGTGCGCCCAAGCAGTTCGACGTGATCTTCACCGGCAACTTGTTCGGCGACATTCTTTCCGACGAAGCCGCCATGCTCACCGGCTCCATCGGCATGCTGCCATCGGCCTCGCTGGATGAAAACAAAAAGGGCATGTACGAGCCTTGCCACGGCTCGGCCCCGGACATCGCCGGCAAGGGCGTGGCCAATCCGCTCGCTACCATTCTCTCGGTGGCCATGATGCTGCGCTATACCTTCGGGCAGGAAGCTGCTGCCAAGTGCATCGAAGATGCCGTCGGCAAGGTGCTTGACCAGAACCTGCGTACGCCGGATATCTACACCGACGGCACGACCAGGGTTGGTACGAAGGAAATGGGCGCAGCGGTTGTCGCGGCACTGTAACGCAACTTCCCCTCTCCCTTTTCGGGAGCGGGGGCAGGGGAGAGGGGCTTCGGTCGTCGGCCTCTCCCTGACTCCCTCCTCTTGGGGAGAGGAAATAAATCCGGAATTGAACGCAAGGTGATCGCTATGAAGGTAGGTCTGGTAGGTTGGCGTGGCATGGTGGGCTCGGTCCTCATGCAGCGCATGGTGGAAGAAAACGATTTCGCCCACATCGATCCGGTGTATTTTTCCACCAGCAATGCCGGCGGCAAGGCCCCGGATTTCGGTGGCAAGGCAGCGCCCGCACTGCAGGACGCCAATTCCGTTGACGCCCTGAAGGGCATGGACGTGATCATCACCTGCCAGGGCGGTGACTACACCAACGATATTTATCCCAAGCTGCGCGCCGCTGGCTGGAACGGCTACTGGATCGACGCCGCGTCGGCACTGCGCATGGAGGACGATGCCGTCATCGTGCTCGATCCGGTGAACGACAACGTCATCCGCTCCGCGCTGGCCAAGGGCGTGAAGAACTACATCGGTGGCAACTGCACCAACTCCATCATGCTGATGGGCATGGGCGGCCTGTTCCGCGAAGGCCTGGTCGACTGGGTCAGCTCCATGACCTACCAGGCGGCCTCCGGTGGCGGCGCCAACCACATGCGCGAACTGCTCAAGGGCATGGGCGTGATCCACGCGGCCGTGGCGGATGAACTTGCCACCCCGGCCTCCGCCATCCTCGAGATCGACCGCAAGGTGGCCAAGACCATTCGCGAAGACGTGCCGACCGAATTCTTCGGTGCGCCGCTCGCCGGCGGCCTGATTCCCTGGATCGACAAGCAGCTCGACAACGGCCAGTCCAAGGAAGAGTGGAAGGGCCAGGCCGAAGTGAACAAGATCCTCGGTACCAGCAGCACCGTCCCGGTCGATGGTCTCTGCGTGCGCATCGGCGCCATGCGCTGCCACAGCCTTGCGCTGACTGTGAAGCTGAAGAAGGACCTGCCGCTGACCGAGATCGAAGCCATCATCAAGTCCGGTAACGACTGGGTGAAGTTCGTGCCGAATGATCGCGAGATCAGCGTGAAGGAACTGACCCCGGCCTCCATCACTGGTGGCCTCAAGATCGGCGTCGGTCGCGTGCGCAAGCTGAACATGGGGCCGGAGTACATCTCCGCCTTCGTGATCGGCGACCAGCTCCTCTGGGGCGCCGCCGAGCCGTTGCGTCGCATGCTGCGCATCCTGCTCGGCAAGTAAGGGTGTACCATGCCCGCCCGTGCCAATCCGGCGCGGGCGGGTTTTGCATTTTCTGGAGTTGATCAAACATGACCGAATCTCGTCTGGCCATCGTGGGTGTTACCGGTGAAGTGGGGCGCGCCATCCTGTCGCGCCTGGAGGATTCGGCGCTGGCGTTTGCAGAGGTACATGCGCTGGCATCGTCCCGTTCCGAAGATGAAACGGTCATGTTCCGGCAGCGCCCCCTGATCGTCGAGTCGGCCGATGGCTTCGATTTTTCCCGCGCCGACTTCGTTGTGCTGGCAACTCCGGCATCCGTGTCGTTGCGACTGGCCGAGCGGGCGTTGGCGGCGGGGTGTCGCGTGATCGATCACTCGTCGGCTTATGCTGATCTGGCGAGTGCGCCGCTGGCGGGTACTCCTGATGCCGAGGGTGCCGATCTGGTCGTCGTACCGATGGCAGAGGTGTCCCTGTTGGTGCCACTGTTGGCGGCCCTTGCAAGGGAAGCGGGGCTTCGGGCGGCCCATGTCACGATGCTGTTGCCTGTGTCGTCGTCTGGTCATGCCGGTGTGAAAGAGTTGGCCGGCCAGACGGGGGAGCTGCTCAATGGCCGCGGCATCGAGCCTGCCGTGTTCCCGGTGCAGACGGCCTTCAATACACTGCCGCTCGTCGGGTCCGAACGGGAGGAGGCCGTCACCGAGGGTCTGCAGCAACTGCTGGGTGAGCATGTGCCATTGGTCCTTTCGTCCGTGATCGTGCCGGTTTTTTATTGCCTGACGGCCCAGGTGACCCTGGAGACGGAGGTACCCTTGTTGCCGGGGGCGGCGATGGATTTGCTGGCTCGTGCAGAGGCGATTGAGGTCAGGAATCCCGAGGAAGATCAGCAAGTTGCGACACCGATAACGGACGCCGCGGGACAACCCGGCATATATGTGTCCGGTATGCGGGGGCTGCCGGCCCCTTTGCAAGGGATAACCTTTACCGCCGTGGCCGACAATGTGCACCAAGGGGCGGCCCGGCAGACGGCAAGCTTGCTTGAAAAGTGGATAAAAAGACTTTAATTATTGGTACTTACGAATATCTTGTGATACAAATTCTAGGATAGTAGTCTTGTAGCAATGGAAAAAGGCCAGTGGCATGGCTGACCGGTACCGCCCACCGTGTGACTGAAGGGCGAAAGAATAACCAATAAAGGAATCCGATAATGGTCCTGCGTAAGCTTGCGGTTGCCCTGTTGAGTGTCGGCGTCATGTTGCCGGGACTGGGACATGCACTGGCCGTCAGAGATCTCCAGACCAAGTCTGCTCTCGGCGAACCCTATCAGGGCGAAATTGAACTGGTGGAAGTTGGCGATCTGAACGCCGACGAGATCAAGGTCAGTCTGGCAACCCAGGAAGACTTCGAGCGGCTGGGCGTCGAACGCGTGTATTTCCTCACGGATCTGCGTTTTGATGTGGTGCTGAATGCCGCCGGGCGCTCGTACGTGAAGATCTCGTCGTCGAAGCCGGTTCGCGAGCCATTTCTGGACTTTGTCGTTCGTATCGCCTGGCCGGGCAATACCCGCCTGCAGGGCGTGACAGCGCTGCTGGATCCCCCTGTATTGGCGGATACAGCTCCGCAGGAAGTGGCTCGTCCGCTGGTCGCCCAGCCCGTCGTAGCGGCGCCTGTACAGCCTGCCCCAGTCGTTGAGGCGCCTCAGGAAGCCGAGCCGCCCAAGCCGGTACTGCCCCCGGTGGCTGACAAGCGTCCGGTACGCCAGCCTGCGCCTGCCGAGTCGACTCCCGTTGCTCCCCAGCCCGTTCCCCAGCCGGATGGCTACCGTACGCGCGCGGGCGACACCATGTGGAAAGTAGCGGAACAATTGCGTCCCAGTGATGCCGTGTCCGTCAGCCAGACCATGATTGCCATCCAGCGGGCCAACCCCAAGGCGTTCGCGGGTGACAATATCAACCAGCTCAAGCGCGGCCAGGTGCTGCGTATTCCGTCCGAGGCCCAGATTCGTGAGGTGAGTGCCCAGGAGGCCGCCGCATCGATTCGTGAGCAGACCAGCGAGTGGCGTAGCCGTACGGCACCCGCCGACAAGCCTGCACTCGATGCCCAGCAGGTGAACGCGACGGCAGAGCCTGTTGCTCCCAAGCCCGCTGCCGCCGCGCCCAAGCCTGAAATGAAGCTGCTCGCGCAGTCCGACAAGGCCGGTGCCTCGGCTGCCGGCAAGGAGCAGGGTGCCGTCAAGCCTGCCGATGCCAAGAAGCTCGATGAAAATCGTGTGAAGGCGGAAGCCGCAAAGGCCGAGAAGGAAAAGCTGGCGGCCAAGGTCGGCACACTGGATGCCAAGGTCAAGAGCAACGATCAGGAATTGGCGGTGCAGAATGCCAAACTGGCCGAGTTGCAGGCGAAGTTGAAGGATCAGCAAGCCAAGGCCGAAGCTGCCAAGGTTGAAGCTGCCAAGGCTGAAGCTGCAAAGAGCGCTCAAGCCGCTGCCACAGGCGACAAACCGACGGCCACGGCTGAAGAGCTTGACGCCATTACGTCGCCAGATGCTGCCCCCGAGACTGCCGCGGCTGATACCGCCCCCGCCATCGAGGCAGCCCCTCTGCCTGCCGCTCCGGCTGTGCAGGCCGCGCCGGCTCAGGTAGTGGAAGAGCCGAGTAAGCTGCCATTGATCGCGGGCGGTGCCGGTCTCCTGGCGCTGTTGGGTGCTGGGTTGTTCTTCATGAAACGCCGCCGCGAGAAAACAGAGGAAGAAGAAGCGCTGGCTGAACTGGAAGGGATGGATGATCGTCTGGCCGAGATCGGCGGTGGAGCTGCCCCGGAGGCCGGTTTCGGCTTCCAGGACGACCTGCGTGATGCTGACGACTTTTCTCTCCCGGAAGCGTCTTTCGAGGCCGCTCCCGCTGCGGCGGCACCGCGTGACAGCGTGCTGGCCGATCCTCTGGAGGAAGTGGAGCAGTACCTGGCATTCGAGCGCTACCCGCAGGCTGCGGGATTCCTGACCAAGTCGATTGCCGCCAACCCGGATCGTGCCGATCTTCGGTTGAAACTGCTCGAAGTCTATGCCCACCTGGATGACCATGCCGGATTTGCCGAGCAGGAGGCCTGGTTTGAGCAGCAGGGGGATCTGGACTCGCTGGCAAAGGCGGAAGATATCAAGGCGACCATGTCGCTGCTTCCGGTTGCCAAGGGTGATGATGACCTGCCGGAGTTTGAATCGGGTTTGTCCAAGCCCCAGGCCGGACAGGATGAGATTGCATCGCTCGAAGACCTGGAAATGGACTTCAATGCCTCTGTGTCGGCTAGCAGTCCGTCGCTGCAGGCCGTGTCGGATAGCGATCTGGGCCTGGACGCCGATTTCTCGCTGGATATTGCGGATGAAAAGCCCGCTGCCAGTGCTCCGGCTGCCGACAGCGGCCTCAGTCTGGATGAAGATCTCGACTTCAGTTTCGACAGCAAGCCATCCAGTACGGCGGCAAGCGCGGATCTGAGCTTTGATCTGGATTCGTCTTTTGATGCCCCGACAGTCGCCGAGAAGACCACTGCCGCCGACGAGGGGATGGATTTCTCCCTTGATGAGGTGTCGCTGGATGAGTCTGCGCTGGATATGTCCTCCAGTGCCGGTCTGGGTGAGGTGGAACTGTCCGATTTCGACCTGGATGCCCCGGTTGCCAAGGCCGCTCCAGAGCCAGCAGCCGTCGCTCCGGCCAGTGTCGGCGATGACCTGAGCTTTGGTCTTGATGATCTGGAAGTGACGGCGGCCGAACCGGCTGCTGCTGAATCCTTTGATCTCGAGGGCGACTTCAGTCTGGATGACGTGCCGGCAGGCGACGTTTCGTTTGAAGACGTTGCACAGGCTGATTCCGGCATGAACGATGCGGCTGCCGATTTCGATGCGGCGCTGAATCTGGATGACATGTCGACTGCTGCTCAGGTCGCTGCGGCACCGGTTGCTCCCGCCGCTGCACCGGCCGGCATGGATGACGAGTTCGACTTCCTGGCCGATACCGATGAGAACGCGACCAAGCTGGATTTGGCACGTGCCTACATCGACATGGGCGACATGGAAGGGGCGCGCGACATCCTGCAGGAAGTGCTCAACGAAGGTAGCGCCACCCAGAAGGATGAAGCCAAGGGCCTGTTGAACCAGGTTGGCTAAGCAGTACTGACTTGACGCTCTGCAAGGGCCGCCGTAAAAAGGCGGCCCTTTTTCTTTTCTGCGAGTGGCCGTTCTGCATGCGCATCGCTATCGGGGTCGATTTTAACGGACGTCACTACCGGGGCTGGCAGACCCAGCAACCCGGGGTGAGGAGCGTGCAGGAGACCCTGGAGAACGCGATTGCCCGGGTTGCGAACCACCCGGTGACTGTCCACGGCGCTGGACGGACGGATGCGGGTGTCCATGGCTCCGGCATGGTGGCCCACTTTGATACCGATGCCGTGCGACCCGAGCGTAGCTGGATGCTCGGGGTGAATACGCATCTGCCGGATGATATCGCGCTGCGCTGGGTCTGCCCCGTGAGCAACGAGTTTCATGCCCGCTTCAAGGCAGTATCCCGGCGCTACCGCTATGTTATTTACAACCACCCGTTTCGTTCCAGCCTGCTTTCCGGAATGGTCACTTGGCATTATCACAAGCTGGACGTGGCGCGCATGCAGTCTGCCGCCCGCTATCTGGTGGGTCAGCATGACTTTACTTCGTTTCGTGCCGTGGCCTGCCAGGCACCTCACCCGTGCCGCAACGTGCACTTCATCGAACTCATCCAGCGGGGGCCACTGATCGTTCTGGATATCCAGGCCGATGGTTTCCTGCACCACATGGTGCGCAATATTGCGGGCGTGCTGATGGCCATCGGGCAGGGCAAGGCAGAGCCGGAGTGGGCCCAGGAGGTCCTCCACGCAAAGGACCGTACCCTGGGGGGGGTGACGGCACCGCCGGACGGGCTGTATTTCGTGGATGTTCATTACCCGGAGCAGTTTGTGCTTCCGCGGGAGCCGTTAGGGCCGTTGTTCCTGAACGGGGTGTTCTGAGGCCGGCAAACCTGCATTCCCCATGGTCAAATGCCCCGGCCATCCCCTAGAATCCCGCCTTTGCCAAAGGTATCCACCCCTTGTCCAGTCGAGTCCGTACCAAAATCTGTGGGATAACCCGTTCCGGGGACGCTGCCGCGGCAGTGGCCTCGGGTGCAGATGCGCTCGGCTTTGTCTTTTTTGCCACCAGCCCACGCCACGTCACGGCAGCGCAGGCGGCCGACATCATTCGCGGCCTGCCGCCTTTCGTGACAACGGTGGGGCTGTTCGTGAATGCCAGCGAGCGTGAGGTGAGGGCGGTGCTGGATGTCGTACCGTTGTCCCTGCTGCAGTTCCACGGTGATGAAGACAATGCGTTCTGCTCTCGCTTCGGTCGCCCCTGGATCAAGGCGTTGGCCATGAAGCCTGCGCAGGACACCATGGCGACCATCGCGGCTTACCCGGATGCGTCCGGCATCCTGCTGGATGCCTGGCATCCCGACCTGCGTGGTGGAACCGGCCACAGTTTCGACTGGACTACGTTCCCGTCGCAGGCCGGCAAGCCGCTGATTCTGGCGGGTGGATTGACTCCCGACAACGTCGGCCAGGCCATCCTGCAGACGTGTCCCTACGCTGTCGATGTCAGTGGCGGAGTGGAGCAGGCCAAGGGCATCAAGGATGCCCGACTGATTGCTGCCTTTCTTGCAGAAGTGAGAAAGGCCGAAGAACACATGCCAGGAGTAGCGGCTGAATGAACAAGCCTGTCGATTTCTCGAAGTTCCCGGATGCGCGTGGCCATTTCGGCATTCACGGCGGACGCTTCGTGTCCGAAACCCTGATGGCGGCCCTGACCGATCTTGAGGCCATGTACCTGCGCCTGAAGGACGATCCCCAGTTTCGCGCCGAGTTTGATTACGACCTGGCCCATTACGTCGGTCGCCCGTCGCCGCTGTACCACGCCGAGCGCTGGAGTCGCGAGCTCGGTGGTGCCCAGATCTACCTCAAGCGTGAAGACCTGAACCACACCGGCGCGCACAAGGTGAACAACACCATTGGCCAGGCCTTGCTGGCCAAGCACTCCGGCAAGACCCGCGTCATCGCCGAGACCGGTGCCGGCCAGCATGGCGTGGCCACGGCCACCATCGCCGCACGCCTGGGCATGGAGTGCGTCGTGTTCATGGGTGAGGAAGACGTCAGGCGCCAGTCCATGAACGTCTACCGCATGAAACTGCTGGGTGCGACCGTGGTGCCTGTCACCTCCGGGTCGAAGACGCTCAAGGACGCCATGAACGAGGCCATGCGCGACTGGGTGACCAACGTCGACAACACCTTTTACATCATCGGTACCGTGGCCGGTCCGCACCCCTATCCCATGCTGGTGCGCGACTTCCAGAGCATCATCGGCCGCGAAGCCCGTGAGCAGTGCCTGAAGCAGGCCGGTCGCCTGCCCGATGCCCTGGTGGCTTGTGTCGGCGGTGGCTCCAATGCCATCGGCCTGTTCCATCCCTTCCTGAACGACAGCAGCGTGGCCATGTATGGCGTCGAGGCAGCCGGCCATGGTCTGGATACGCCTAACCACGCCGCTCCGCTGAATGGCGGCCGCCCCGGCGTGCTGCACGGTAACCGCACCTACCTCATGGAAGACGACAACGGCCAGATCATCGAGACACACTCGGTGTCGGCCGGTCTCGACTACCCGGGTGTGGGGCCCGAGCACAGCTGGCTCAAGGACATCGGTCGCGTGAATTACGTCGGCATTGATGACACGGAGGCGCTGGCCGGCTTCCGTGAGCTGACCCAGAAAGAAGGCATCATTCCGGCTCTCGAATCGAGCCATGCGCTGGCCTATGTGAAAAAGCTGGCCCCCACTATGGCCAAGGACCAGATCATCATCGTCAACCTCTCCGGTCGTGGTGACAAGGACCTGCTCACCGTGGCCAAGCTTGACGGTATTTCAGTCTGATTTTGCAGGGGCCGGGCCGGCAGGGCCTGGCCAACAGGAAGCGAATATGAGTCGTATTGCCGGGCACTTTGCCCAACTGAAGCAGGATGGCCGCAAGGCCCTGATTCCCTATGTCACTGCCGGTGATCCGGCACCCTCGGTTACCGTGCCGCTGATGCATGCGATGGTTGAGGCGGGTGCCGACGTCATCGAGCTGGGCGTGCCGTTTTCCGATCCGATGGCCGACGGCCCGGTGATCACCAAGGCTCATGAGCGTGCCCTCAAGCACAATGTCAGCCTTCGTGACGTGCTGGGCATGGTGGCCGAGTTTCGCCAGAACAACACCACCACGCCGGTGGTGCTGATGGGCTACCTGAACCCGGTCGAGGTCATGGGCTACGCCACGTTCGCCCGGACGGCTGCCGAGGCGGGGGTGGATGGGGTGCTGACGGTGGACCTGCCGCCGGAGGAGGCCGATGACCTGACTCGTGAGCTGCGGGCCTTGGGGATTGATCCCATCTACCTGCTGGCACCTACCACGACGCCGGAACGTATCCGCCTGATCACCGATGCGGCCAGCGGTTATGTCTACTATGTATCCCTCAAGGGCGTGACGGGGGCGGCCACCCTGGATATTCCTGAAGTGGCCAAGCGGATTGAAACAATCCGTACCATCAGTGATTTGCCCATCGGGGTGGGTTTTGGTATCAAGGACGCTGAGTCTGCTGCTGCCGTGGCGGCCCATGCCGATGGCGTGGTGGTGGGCTCGGCACTGGTCGGCCGTATCGGCCAGCTGCAGGATGATCCGGCCGCGATTCCCGCTGCTATTGCCGTGATCCTGCAGGGCATGCGTCATGCCATGGACCGTCGCTGATCCTGTTCCACCGCGACGGAAGATGTGTTGACCGGATACCCGGGCGCGTTCGGCCCGGGTGCACGATGTAAGGATGACACCGATGAGCTCGAGCTGGCTCGAAAAGATTCTCCCCAATGTCGGCGGTAACGCCGAAGATCGCCGCACTTCTGTTCCGGAAGGGTTGTGGCGCAAATGCCCCAAGTGCGATGCCGTGCTCTACAAGCCCGAGCTTGATCGCAACCTGAATGTCTGTCCGAAGTGTGATCATCACATGCGCATCAATGCGCGTGAGCGGCTGGACATGTTCCTTGATGCCGAAGGCCGCGAAGAACTGGCGACCGATCTTGAGCCAACGGATCGTCTCAAGTTCAAGGACAGCAAGAAATACAAGGATCGGCTGGCGGCAGCCCAGAAGGAGACCGGCGAGAAGGACGCGCTGGTGGTGAAGCGAGGGCATCTCAATGGCCTGCCCTTGGTGGCCGTGGCCTTCGAGTTCAGTTTCATGGGCGGTTCCATGGGTTCCGTGGTAGGCGCCCGCTTCGTGCGTGCTGCCGAGTTCTGTCTCGAGCACAAGATTCCGCTCGTGTGCTTTGCCGCGTCCGGCGGGGCCCGCATGCAGGAGGCCTTGTTTTCACTGATGCAGATGGCCAAGACATCGGCGGCGCTGGAACAGATGAAATTGGCCGGCATTCCCTTCATTTCGGTGATGACCGACCCGGTGTACGGTGGCGTGTCGGCCAGCCTGGCCATGCTGGGTGACATCAACGCGGCCGAGCCGAATGCCCTGATCGGTTTTGCCGGGCCGCGCGTGATCGAGCAGACTGTTCGGCAGAAACTCCCGGAAGGTTTCCAGCGCTCCGAGTTTCTCGTTGAGCATGGCGCCATCGACATCATCATTCATCGTCACGAAATGCGCGACACGGTGTTCCGCCTGTTGGCCAAGCTGACACATTATCCCCTCTGATGTTTTCACCTGACGGAAGTCGGCCGATTGGCCGTCTTCTGCTTTTGCAATGGCAGGCTTGTTCATGATGCTGGAAGAGTGGTTGTCCTGGCTTGAGCAACAGCATCCCAAGGCTATTGACCTTGGACTGGAGCGGTCAGGGCAGGTGGCAGATCGTCTTGGCCTGCGTGCGCTAGGGTGCACTGTCATTACCGTCGGCGGAACCAACGGCAAGGGCTCTACCGTCGCCACCCTGGTCAGCATCTGTCGTGCTGCCGGCCTGCGCGTGGGCAGCTACACCTCGCCCCACCTCGTGCACTTCAACGAACGCATCTGCATTGATGGCAACCCGGTGGACGATACTGTGCTGGTAGCTGCCTTTGAAAAGGTACGGGCAGCGCAGGGCGACGTGTCGCTCACCTATTTCGAGTTCACCACGCTGGCGGCTTTCCTCATTTTTCGCGAGGCAGGTCTGGCTGTCGCGGTGCTGGAGGTGGGGCTGGGCGGACGCCTGGACGCAGTCAATCTGGTCGATGCCGATGTGGCCGTCGTCACCAGTATTGGTATCGACCACACCGAATACCTCGGTGATACGCGGGAACTGATCGCCATCGAGAAGGCAGGGATTTTCCGTGCCGGGCATGTGGCCGTGTGTGGCGATCCGGATCCGCCCGTGACCTTGCTGGAGGCGGCTGCCACCAGCGGCGTACGGTTGGTGCGTCGAGGGTCGGATTTTGATTTCCGGCCGGAAGAAGACGGAGGCTGGGCGTGGCATGATGCGCAGCGGGTGCTGACCGGGCTGCCGCGCCCGCGCCTGGCATTGGCCAACGCTGCCACGGCACTGGCCGCCCTGTTTGCTGTGCCTCTGGCGATCCCTGAGGCCGCCCTTCGCGAGGGTCTGAGGAATGCCGGCCTTGCCGGTCGCATGCAGGTTGTAGCCGCTGCCCCGCTGATCCTGCTGGATGTGGCGCATAATCCGCACGGCGCGGCGTTTCTCATGGAGCAGTTGCCGCCGGGTGAGCCGGGCCAGCGTACGCTTGCCGTGTTGGGCATGCTGGCCGACAAGGATGTGGAGGGCGTGGTTCAGGCCTGTCTTGGCCGTTTTGACGCCTGGTTCGTGGCCAGCCTGCAGGTGCCGCGGGGAGCCGCGAAAGAGCGGTTGGCCACTGCCTTGCGATGTCAGGGCTGCCATGTGGCGGGGGAGCATGACACCGTGGCGCGCGCCCTGGCGGCGGCTCGGCAGCAAGCCAGGCCAGCCGATAGGATTGTGGTGTTTGGATCGTTTTATACAGTGGCTGCCGCTCAGTTGGCACTGAATGCAGGGTACGTATCGTCATGATGGAAAAAGCAGTCAAGCAGCGTCTGGTGGGTGGGCTGGTGTTGATCGCAGGGGCAGCGCTGTTCCTGCCCATGCTGCTGGATGGTGCCGGGTCGGAACTGGTGGTGCCAGAAATGCCGGCTGCACCGCAGGTGGCGGGCGTCGAGGCATTGCAGCCGCAACTGGAGAAGGACATCAAGGTGGCCGGAGAGGCGATTGATGAAGCCCAGGCCGGTCCTGTTTTCCATGAGGTTGCGCCTCCTGCGTCGGCCCCAGCGGTCGAAGACACGCCGCCGGACGAGTCGTATGCACTGGCGGAAGCGCCGGTCACGCCGGCGCAGCCGACTGTTACGGCGGATGCCAGGTCCGCTGCCGACAAGGCGTCTGCCGCCACGGTTGCGGCGCTAACAGCGTCCGGGGTGTCGGCTGAAAAGGCCGACGCAGAACGGTTGGCTCGCGAAAAGGCAGCGCGCGAAAGCGCTGAAAAGGAGCGCCAGGCGCGTCTGGAAGCCGAGCGAAAAGCGTTGGAAGCACGCAAGAAAGCCGAACTGGCTGCCAAGCCGGTGGCGTCCGCCACACCGGCGCCGGTTAAGCCGGCGGCCAGCCTGCCGGAGGCATGGGTAGTGCAGGTGGCGAGCCTGTCGGCCCGCGACAAGGCCGATGAACTGGTGGCTCGGCTTCGTGCCAAGGGGTATCGCGCCACGCTCGTGCATCAGTCTGGCATGTGGAAGGTGCTGGTGGGTCCGGAGTTGCGCAAGGAAGTGGCCGACTCCATCAAGCAGCGACTGGCGGCCGATCCGGAGCTCAGGCTGGCTGGGTGGGTGCAGGCCTGGAAGCCCTGAGTGCCATTACGGGGCACGGATATGCTAGAATTTCTATCGCGGCGGCAGGGTATCTGCCGCTCTTTTTTTCTGCCTCTTGCCACCGTTACGGGACAAGATCATGGCTGCACTTCATCCAGCTGACTGGGTCATTCTGGGCGTCATCGCAATGTCGCTGGCACTCGGGTTCTTTCGCGGCATTGTCCGAGAGGCGTTTTCGCTGGCTGGCTGGGTGGCTGCCTATGTAGTTGCCCGGCTTTTCCATGGACCGCTGGAGTTGCTGCTGGCGGACAGCATCAGCACGCCGTCCCTGCGTTTGGCGGCGGCATGGGGCGGCCTTTTCGTCACCACGTTGCTGCTGGCATCGCTGGCGAGTTACCTCGTGCTCAGCGTGATCGAGAGTGCCGGCCTGCGCGGTGCGGACCGCTTCCTCGGTGCAGGATTCGGTATTGCCCGGGGGCTGCTGCTGGTGCTGGCCGTTCTGGTCATGGTGGCGCCGTTTGCCAGCCGTGATCCCTGGTGGGCTAACGCCAGGCTGCCGAAGGAGTTTCTCCGTTTCGAGGCGGTGGGCAGGGACATGAAGGACAAGGTAGTGCAGGCGGCCAGGCAGGTCGGCAACAAGAAGACAGATGAAGTGCCTGCGGAAGCAGGCGACGACAAGTGATCTGAGGTTTGCTATGTGCGGTATTGTGGGAATTGCGGGAAAGTCACCGGTAAACCAGGCGCTGTATGACGCGCTGACCGTGTTGCAGCATCGCGGGCAAGACGCGGCCGGCATCGTGACCTGTCACAACGGGCGGCTCTATCTTCGCAAGGAGAACGGCATGGTGCGGGATGTATTCCATACCCGTCACATGTTGCGACTGATCGGCAACTTCGGCATTGGCCACGTGCGGTATCCGACAGCCGGCTCGTCGAGTTCGGCCGAGGCCCAGCCGTTTTACGTGAACTCGCCTTACGGCATCACGCTGGCGCACAACGGCAACCTGACCAATGCCCATGAAATTGCCCGTGACCTGTTCCGCGAGGACCTGCGGCACATCAACACCGATTCCGATTCCGAAGTCCTGCTGAACGTATTTGCCCACGAGCTGCAAGCACTGCGTAAGCTCAATCCCACCGAAGACGACGTTTTTGCCGCTGTGAGTGCGGTACACCGCCGCTGCAAGGGGGCGTATGCCGTGGTCGCCATGATTACCGGTTACGGCATCATCGGCTTCCGTGATCCCAACGGCATTCGGCCGATCATGTTTGGCGAGCGAGACACGGACGAAGGCAAGGAGTACATCATCGCCTCGGAGTCGGTGGCCATAACCTCGCTCGGTTATCGCGTGGTGCGTGACCTTGCGCCGGGCGAGGCTGTTTTCATCAATTCCAAGGGCGATTTGTTTACGCGGCAATGTGCGTCCAGTCCCTTGCTCATGCCCTGCATTTTCGAGTTTGTCTACTTCGCCCGTCCCGACTCCATCATGGACAACATCTCGGTGTACAAGGCCCGCCTGCGCATGGGAGAGAAGCTGGCCAACAAGATTCGCAACGAATGGCCGGACCATGACATCGACGTGGTGATTCCCATTCCGGACACCAGCCGTACCTCGGCCCTTGAGTTGGCCAACCAGCTCAACGTGAAGTTCCGCGAAGGCTTCATGAAGAACCGTTACATCGGCCGCACCTTCATCATGCCGGGCCAGAACCAGCGCAAGAAGTCCGTGCGGCAGAAGCTCAATCCGATCGATCTGGAATTCCAGGGCAAGAACGTGCTGCTGGTGGATGACTCCATCGTGCGCGGCACCACGTGCAAGGAGATCATCCAGATGGCGCGTGATGCCGGTGCCCGCAAGGTGTATTTCGCATCAGCGGCCCCGGCCGTGAAGTATCCGAATGTGTACGGCATCGACATGCCATCCAAGGACGAGCTGATTGCCCATGGTCGTACCGAGGATGAGGTGTGCACCATGATCGGGGCGGACAAACTCGTGTACCAGAACCTGGACGACCTGATTGCGGCGGCGCAGGAAGGCAACCCGCACATCCATGGTTTTGACTGCTCCGTGTTCAATGGCCAGTACGTCACAGGCGATATCGACGACAACTACCTGGATGCGCTGCAAGCATCCCGCAACGATGCCGCCAAGAAGCGCAAGAATGGTGAGGGTCCCGCCATGTCCACGATTGTCGATCTCTCCAACGGCAACTGAGCGGCAGGACACCCATGAGCCTAGACGAGGAATTCCTGGCCGGTTTGTCGTTTGACAGCCTGGCGGTGCGGGCCGGCCAGCAGCGCACCACGGAAGGCGAGAACAGCGAACCGATGTTCCTGACTTCATCTTTCGTCTTCGAGAGTGCTGCCCAGGCCGCCGCGCGCTTTGGTGGTGCGGAGAAAGGCAACATCTATTCCCGCTTCACCAATCCCACCGTGCGTACGTTCGAGCAGCGCCTTGCTGCCCTGGAAGGGGGGGAGCGCGCCGTGGCTACCAGCTCCGGCATGGCGGCCATCATGGCGACTTGCATGGGCCTGCTGCAGTCAGGCGATCATGTGGTCTGCTCGCGTAGTGTGTTCGGCACGACCAACGTGCTGTTCGAAAAATACATGAAGAAGTTTGGCGTGCAGACCAGTTTCGTGCCGCTCACCGATGTCGGAGCCTGGCAAGCGGCTGTCACGCCACAGACAAAGCTGTTTTTCCTGGAGACACCGAGCAACCCGCTGTGCGAGATTGCTGACATCCCGGCGCTGGCCGACGTCGCGCATCAGCACGGTGTGTTGTTGGTGGTGGATAACTGTTTTTGCACGCCGGCCCTGCAGAAGCCGCTGGAGCTTGGGGCGGACATCGTTATTCATTCAGCCACCAAGTACATTGACGGCCAGGGCCGTTGTCTTGGCGGTGCCGTGGTCGGGCGCCAGAAGGAAATGGAAGAAGTGTTCGGCGTGGTGCGCACCTGTGGCCCCACCATGAGTGCCTTCAATGCCTGGGTGTTCCTGAAAGGGCTGGAAACACTGCGCCTGCGCATGAACGCCCATTCCGACAGCGCGCTGGCTCTGGCGACCTGGCTGGAGTCCCGTCCCGAAGTGGCGCGCGTGCACTATGCCGGGCTGCCGTCGCATCCACAGCATGAGCTGGCCCGGCGTCAGCAGTCACGGTTTGGGGGCGTGGTGTCGTTCGAGCTGAAGGGCGGGCGCGATGAGGCGTGGCGTTTCATTGATGCCACGCGCCTCATGTCCATCACGGCCAACCTGGGTGATGCCAAGAGCACCATCACGCATCCCGCGACGACCACGCATGGCCGCCTGAGCGCAGAAGCCAAGGCGGCTGCCGGCATCAGCGAAGGCCTGATCCGCATTGCGGTTGGACTGGAGGACATCGGCGACCTGCAGAAGGATTGTGAACGTGGCTTGCTGGCGCTCGCCCGGACGTAGCGGGCCGTTCGCTGGCGATACGTTTGGTTCCTCAGGCCAGCTTCATGCCCAGCTTGCGGGCGCCGCGGGTGGCCAGTGCCATGATGGTCACCTGCGGGTTCACGCCTAGCGGCCCCGGTACGCTTGAGCCGTCCATCACATACAGCCCCTCTGTACCGAAGACCTGATGCGAGCTGTCGGTGACGCCTAGTGCCGTGCTTGCACCCATCTGGCAAGTGCCCAGTGGGTGGTAGGCGGTGATGGTGAAGTCGCGCGGTGACCGGGCCTTTGCCAGCCAATCGTCCACTTCCTTCTCGTTGCGGGCCACTGCCATTTGGCGCAGTCCTGGAATCATCACTTCCTCGGCCCCTGCCGCCAGATACATGCGGCAGAGTTCACGGATACCGCGCTTGAACAGGGTGAGATCGGTGTTGTTCATCCAGTAGGTAATCAGCGGAAAGTCCGGATGGGGACCTGGCCGCACACGACCGCGCGAGGTGTCGCGGATCATGAAGCCGAAGTAGGCGGTGTGCTGGTAATTCTCGACAAAGCGCGTGTACGCGCTGCCCGCCAGCGGATTCATCATGCCGTGACCGAGCAGGGGAATGGTGCCGCCTTCAAACATCAGCCCCTCGTGGGCCAGGTCGGCTACGCCAAAGCCTTGGGGAATGCGGCGGGCGTGATCAAACGTGCGATCGGGGAAGTATCCCAACGCCACACCGCAAGGGTGAAGTGAAAGCTGTCGTCCGAGCTGCGGCAGGCGAATGCCGTTGCGCATCAGGAACACCGGACTCAGGAAGCTGCCCATGGCAACGATGGTGGCGCGGGCACGCACGGTGATCTTGCGTTGTTGGCCGTCTGCTGTCCGGCCCTCGGCCGTGACCCCCTCGATGACATGACCCTTTTTCAGCAGGTCGGTCGCCTTCAAGCCAGTGAACAGGAAGGCGCCGGCATCCAGTGCGCGCGGCATGTAGCTGACATTGGTGGATTGCTTGGCGTCCGTCGGACACCCAAACTGGCAAAGGCCCTGGCCGTCACAGCCGGCGGCATTGCGCGGCAGGTCGTGCGTGTGCACGAAGCCGATGCGGTTCGCTCCCTCCTTCATCACCTTGCCGATTTCGCCTACATAGCGCGGGTCGGCCGTCTGCACCTGCAGGATGTCCATGACCTCGGCGTTGTAAGGCGTCATTTCGGCGTCGGTGAAGTCGCGCAGTCCGCTGGCTCGCCAACGTGCCAGCGTTGCTGGCGGTGCCGCCATGGCGGTACCGGAATTTATGGTGGTGGTGCCGCCCACGTTGCGTCCGATGGGCACGGGAATCACGGTGTTGCCGATGGCAGCGGTGAGCCCCATGGCACGGTAGAGCATCGGTACCATTTCGGTAAGCCGGCCAGTGAAGTCGCGGCGATCGTGGTAGCGGCCTTCTTCCAGCACCACGACAGCCAGCCCCTGGCTGGCGAGCTCCAGCGCGGCAGCGGCGCCACCGGCACCGGTGCCGATGATGACCACATCCGCTTCCAGCGTATCGTCGCCGTCCAGTTGGTCGACGTCGGTGATCTGCTGCCGCCACCGGGCCGACTCAATGCTGGCAGGCACACGCACGCCATTGGGCAGTCCCAGTCGCGCCAGTACGCCATTGTCCTGCAGTTGGGCCATGCGAAAGGGGGCTGACAGCCCCTGTAGCAGGTTGCCCTGTATGCCGGTCAGCGACTCGAGGAATTGCTGGCGTTCGGCCAGTGTGGCAGAGACAAAGCGCTTGCGATGTGTCACAAGGAAACGGGTATCCAGCAGTGTCAGCAGGGCATCCAGCCCCTTGCCCAATCCGCCTTGCCGGGCGCACCAGGCCTCCACCTCGGCCAGCAGTCGTTCGCTGTCGGCGGCGGGCAGGGTGGTGCCAGCGGGGAACATGGCTTCGATGAACGCGCGTGCAGTAGCGACGTGGTGCAGGTTGGCTGGTTTCATGGACAGGGAGTATTGATGCTATGGTTACCGGAAACCTTGACTATAAACAAAATTGACCCATCAGTTTCTTCAATTTTCAGGACCATCATGACCGCGCCACTGAATCCTGTTCTTTCGACTCTGGGAAACATCATTCTCGGCAAGCCAGAGCAGCTCAAGCTGGCGCTCGCCTGCCTGCTCGCCCGCGGCCACCTGCTCATCGAGGATTTGCCTGGCATGGGCAAGACCACGCTGGCCGAATCCCTCGCCCGTGTGCTGGGCTTGTCATACCAGCGAATCCAGTTCACCAGCGACATGTTGCCGGCGGACATTGTCGGCGTCTCCATATTCAACCCGCAAACCCAGGACTTCGTGTTCAGGGAAGGCCCCGTGTTTACCCAGCTGTTGCTGGCCGATGAAATCAACCGTACCACCCCGAAAACCCAGAGTGCCTTGCTGGAAGCGATGGAGGAGCATCAGGTCACGTCGGACGGCATTACGCGCAAGTTGCCACAGCCGTTTTTCGTGATAGCCACCCAGAATCCGTCCACGCAGATGGGCACGTTTCCGTTGCCGGAGTCGCAGCTGGACCGTTTCCTGATGCGCATCCAGTTGGGCTATCCGGACGCCCGTGCCGAACGCGAGTTGCTCCGTGGCGGGGATCGCCGCCAGTTCCTCGGAAACATCAAGCCAATGGCGTCGCCGCAGGATCTGGCCGACTGGCAGCTCGCGGTGACCAAGGTGCACGCTAGCGATGCCGTGCTCGACTACCTGCAGCGGCTGGTGGCCCATACCCGAACCGGCCAGGGCTTTCCCCACGGGATCTCTCCGCGCGGTACCCTGGCGCTGTTGCGGGCGGCACAGGCCTGGGCGCTGGTATCCGGGCGCGATCACCTGGTGCCCGAAGACATCCAGGCCGTGCTGCCCTCGGTCGCCGAGCATCGCCTGAGGGGCGGGATAGAGGACCAGGGGCGGGCGCACAGCCTGACCACGCAGTTGCTCAAGGCCGTGGATGTCATCGGCTGACATGCAGAATCCCGTCTCCCGCTTTGTCAGGCAACGCTGGCTGCGCTGGCTGGACAGGCGCATTCCCCCGGTCAAGGAAGTGACGCTCAACCAGCGCCGCATCTTCATATTCCTGAGTCGTCAGGGCCTGATGGCGGGGCTGGTGCTGGTCGCGCTGTTCGTGGGGGGAATCAATTACGCCAACAACCTGTTGCTGGGGCTGTGTTTTTTTCTGGGCGCGTTGTACGTCATCGTCATCCATCACACTTACGCTAATTTGTCGGGCTTGCGGGTGGCGGCCGTGGTGGCCCGGCCGGCGTTTGCTGGCGACGAGGCCGGTTTTGTGCTGCGCCTGGATGACGTGCGCGGGCGCGAGCATGAAAGCCTGCTGATTGAGTGGGAGGGGGCCAGCCTGCCGGTAGAGTGGGTGCATGGCCCGCAAGAGGTGACGGTGCCCCTGCCGACGACGCGGCGTGGCTGGTTTCGTCCAGGGAGGCTGCGGCTGTCCTCGGTATATCCCATCGGATTCTTGCGGGCCTGGACCTGGCTGGACATGGACATGGCCGCTGTGGTGTACCCGCACCCCGAAGCCAGCGAGGTGATGCCGGCCGGGCCTGGTAAAGAGGGCGAGGGTGAGAAGTTGCGCACCCGCGGGCACGATGACTTTGAGGGACTGAAGACCTTTGCGCCCGGTGACCCGCTGGCGCATGTGTCATGGAAGCATTTGGCCCGGGGCCAGGGCCTGCTGACCAAAACCTATGCCAGCGAGGAAGTGGGCAGTGACATCCTGGACTGGAATGCCTTGCAGGGGCTGCCCATCGAAACGCGCCTGTCACGCCTGACCTGGTGGGTGCTGATGTTGTCGCGGCAGGGGCGCGCCTACGGCCTGCGGCTGCCCGGGACCGAGATCGGTGTGGGTAGCGGCCTTGAGCACCGCGACCAGTGCTTGCACACGCTGGCCTTGTTTGGCAGGGAGCGTGGCTGATGGGATCGCCTCAGGTGAGATACTGGCAACTGGCCGCTCTGCTGGCCGTGGTGCTACCGCAGTTCGAGCGGTTGCCCTATTGGTTGTCCGGCGTAGTGGTGCTGGCCTGCCTCTGGCGCCTGCCGGTGGTAGAGCAGCGCCTGCCGGCGCCGGGTCTCTGGTTGCGCGTGGCCTTTCTGGTGGCCGGGTTATACGGGGTTTTCCTGTCGCACCGTACACTGTTTGGCCCGGAAGGCGGCGTGTCGTTCCTTATTCTGTGCGCGGCACTCAAGTTGCTGGAGTCGCGCAACGCCCGCGATGTGTTCGTCCTCTCCATTCTTGATTTCTTCATTCTCTCGACCGCATTCCTGTTCTCGCAATCCCTGCTGCTCACTGTGTATGTGGCGTTGGCGCTAATTGTCATCCTGTCCGCACTACTGGTGCAGCAACAGCGCGAGACAGTGGGGGTTGGGCAAACGCTACGTCGCGCCGGCGTGCTGGTAGGGCAGGCCATTCCCCTGATGCTCGTGTTGTTCCTGTTCTTCCCCCGCTTGCCGCCCATCTGGGCCATCAACCTGACGCAGGGCAGTGGCAAGACCGGGATGAGCGACACCATGAGCCCCGGCGACATCAGCACGCTGAGTCGCTCCTCGGAGTTGGCGTTCCGTGTCGAGTTCCAGGGGCCGCCGCCGGCAACCCGGGACATGTACTGGCGGGGGTTGGTGCTCACACGCTTCGACGGACGGGTCTGGACCCAGAGCAGTCTGGTCACCGAGTACATGGGCATGATGGATTGGGGCAGCTACCGGCCGGGCTGGTCGGTTGAGCATGAAAATCCCGGCCAGCCCTCCATCAAGTACCGCGTCACGCTGGAAGCCACCGACAAGCCGTGGCTGTTTGCCATGGCCTTGCCGCGATCGGTTACGCCCAAGGTGGGTTTGGCGCGTGACTTCCGACTCTTGTACCGTACGCCGGTCTTCAGCCGCACCATGTACGAGGTGGAGTCCTACCCGGGGATTGCACTGGATGTGGACGGCCTGCCGCCATTGCTGATGCAGGAAAGCCTGGCTTTGCCGGCGGGCGGCAACGAGCAGGCACGTGCGCAGGCCCGGCGCTGGCGCAATACTTTCGCCACGGACGAGCGTCTGGTGAACCATGTGCTGCAGTGGTTTCGCCAGGAGCCGTTCTACTACACGCTGGAGCCTCCCGCGTTGGGCGAGAACCGGATAGACGAGTTCCTGTTCAGGACCCGCCGTGGCTTTTGTGAGCATTATGCGTCGAGCTTTGTGTTCCTGATGCGGGCGGCCGGCATTCCTTCGCGCGTGGTGGTGGGCTATCAGGGCGGCGAAAAGAGTCCGTTGGGGGATTACTGGCAGATCCGGCAACTTGATGCCCATGCCTGGGCCGAAGTCTGGTTGGCCGGGCAGGGCTGGGTAAGGGTGGATCCGACCTCGGCCGTGGCCCCCAATCGTATCGAGCAAGGTGCCCAGCAACTCGCCAGCGACCCGGCCTATTGGGGCGACTCCGGCATGAGCGCGGTACGCTACGGCAATTACCGCCTGTTTCGAGAGCTTCGCCAGATTGCCGACTACGTGAATTACCGTTGGCAAAAGGATGTGCTCGGCTACGACTCGGACAGCCAGACCAGCCTGATGCAGCGCTTTCTGGGTGATGGCAGCCTGGTCAAGCGACTGGTAGTGATGGTGGTGTTCCTCGCCGTGCTGGCCCTGGGGTTCCTGCTCTGGACCCTGTATGCCGGGCGGCGCCACTTGCATCCGGTTGATCGGCTTTATCTGCGCTACTGCCAGCAGCTGGCACGCGGCGGCGTGGAGCGGGAGGTGGGCGAGGCGCCCCAGGACTTTGCCCGTCGCATCGCGGCAGAGAAGCCCGCTGAGGCGGATCGGGCCAGGGCAGTGGCGCTGCTGTATACGTCGTTGCGCTACCGCGCCGCGTCTCCCGATGCGGAAGTGCTGATCCGGCGGCTGCGGCGGCTGGTGCGATCACGTCGCCCGTGAATTCCTTGCTGCATGGCTTGAATCCCCCCGGATGATTCAGTAAGATGCGCGCCTCGCTGATGTTGGCCCATGGCCCACACCATCGAACGACCCCAGGCGCATAGCTCAGCTGGTTAGAGCACCACCTTGACATGGTGGGGGTCGCTGGTTCGAGTCCAGTCGCGCCTACCAAATTTCAAAACCCGCAATGCCTTGTGCACTGCGGGTTTTGTGCTTTTGGGGCGCTGAAAAAACTTTCCTGTTTCCTGTCAAAAAAATTTCGTTGCCCATCCGTTACCCAAAACTTGCCCATTTTTTGAAACGACCGCACGACAAGGGCGATGTACTCAGGACGACAGGGTCGAGTGACGCTCAAGGGCGCACAGGTGGCACAACCAACCGGCCATGGGTGAAATCATCATACGCCTGCAGGATTTCTTCATGGCTGTTCATCACGAAGGGGCCGTGGCCATTGAGGGGTTCGTCTATGCGCGCGCCTGTCAGGATCAGCAGTCGGCTCTTTGCTGTCGCGGTTACCCGGAATCCGGAGCCTTGCTGTGACATCACAGCGAGGCCTTGCTCGTCCATGACGTCGTCCGGGGTCAGCCGCAGTTGTCCGCTCAGCAGGTATGCAAGGGCGGTGTCACCCTCCTCAGTCGGGAAGGTGGCGGTGTGACCGGCGTCCAACACCACATCAAGAACATTCATGCGAGTGTGCGTGTGTGCGGGTCCGCTCACGCCGTTGAATTGGCCGGCAATCACGCGAACGCTTCCTGCCTGGCCGGGTAAATCAAGCAGGGGGATGGCGGCTTTGGTCAGGCTCTGATAACCCGGCATTCCCGTCTTGTCCCTGGCGGGCAGGTTTACCCACAGTTGTATCATTTCGAACGGCCCGCCCTCGCGGGTGAACGCTTCGCTGAACAGTTCGCTATGCACGATGCCGGCAGCGGCCGTCATCCATTGCACATCGCCGGTACCGATAATGCCTCCGCTACCGGTGGAGTCGCGGTGATCGATTTCACCGGCGTAAACAATCGTGACGGTTTCGAAGCCGCGGTGCGGGTGTTCGTTGACGCCTTTCCGTCGTGTCGAGGGCAGAAGTCGTCCCGGACCGATGTGATCGAGCAGCAGAAAAGGCGATACCGTGCTGCCCAGGTCGTAATAGGACAACACCGACACGACCGGCGAAAAATCGCCGACCGCCGAACGGGAATCGTTGCGCTGAACAAAGGCAAGATGTTTCATGATTCGCTCCCTGGCCAGCAACTGTGGTGCGGGCTGTCTGCAGAAGCGACTATAGCGGAACAGCGGGCTTCGACTAGCCAGCGCTGGCGGGACTCACAGTTTCAGCGTGGGGAACAATGCCGTGCGGGTGTGGTTGTCCAGCGTGAAGAGCAACGTCAGCTGACACCTGGCAGTGTCGGCTGACGTCGTGTTAGTTGCAAATGTCGGGGCTGTCAGGCCCAGTTACCCAGCCACTTGCGCTTGGCTTTCTCTACCAGATCGCGCGCATCGTGGTTCCACGGATGGAAGGTGGGGGCATAGAATTTGGCGTAGGCGGGCAGCAACTTGCGGAAGATGCCGGGCTTTCCCCACATGTAGTTGAGTCCCGCGGCCCAACTCTTCCAGTTACGGTGTTCGCCTGCTTCTTTCATCAACTGGTATACGTGCAGGGTGGTGAACAGCGGGAACAGCACGCTCACCACGGCCATCTCACTCACGCGTACCCATTCGCTACCGCCAATGGCCTTGTACACGTCGAAGG
Source organism: Gammaproteobacteria bacterium (assembly GCA_046566745.1). GTDB lineage: Bacteria > Pseudomonadota > Gammaproteobacteria > Pseudomonadales > Moraxellaceae > UBA2031. The sequence goes on along the minus strand of JBKHWB010000001.1, from coordinate 69,643 downwards.
CGACGGCTTTGTGTTCGGATTCCTCAATGGCATGCCACGCCCAGATCGGTGCCATGCGCGGATCCATTTCCTCAAGGGCGTCGTACTTGAGCAGGAACTCCTCGGCCATCAGGGCGGTGAAGTGTTCAACCGCTACCGTATGGGCCAGCTGGCGTTCCGGGCTCATTTTGCGCAGCACGTTCATGAAGTCGGCAATCTCCTTTTCCAGGCGCGAAACCCTGATGCCGCGTTCTTCGAGGAAGCCGTTCAGTTGCTGGTGCTCGCGGGAATGGTGGGCTTCCTGTCCGATAAAGCCGCGAATCGCTTTCTGCAGCTCCGGATCGGTGATGCGGTCCTGGAAGTGGCGCACCGAGTCGATGAAGAAACGTTCGCCTGGCGGGAAGCCGGAGGAGAGGGCGGCCAGCAACAGGGTCTTGAACGGATCGTTGTCCCACCACCACTTGGGCATGTCCTCGCTAAAGCCGAAATCCGGGCGGCGGACGACCGGGATCATGCCGGGTGGCGTAGTGGCCGCCGCGGGGCGCTGGCGCTTCCGGGTAAGCCTGGCAATGGGAGCAAAGGCGGTCATGTCATTCTCCATGGGCAGTTCGGTCATCTGATGCCTTCAAGATACTGGTCAGTCAGGGCGTACTGTGAGACGCTTCGCGGACAAATCACTTGTCATTTGTGGCCATGATGGTTGGCCTTGTCGGGGAGTCCGTGCCTACCTTGTCATCCGAGTACCTCAGCAGTCTTCCTGCCTGGACGCGACAACGCAACCAGCCGGCAACCTATCCCCGTCTGTTTGTAGAGGTGGCAAGGGATCAGGGCATTGCGCCTGCGGACGTACTGGAGCACGCCGGACTGCCGGGTGATTTGCTGGATGATCCGGCAGGGCGCCTGTCCTGCGTGGAGACCTGGCTGATCATTGAAGCGGTGCTGGAACTGACGGCAGATCCCTCGCTGGGGTTCGAGACGGGTGGCCGGTTACCGCTCACCGCGCATGGCAGCCTCGGGTATGCCCTGATGTGTGCGCCAACGCCGCGCGTAGCCGTGCAGATTCTGGAGCGTTTCTGGCACCTGCGCGGCCGTGGGGTCACCATGTCCGTTAGCGAGTCGGAGGAGGCCGTGTTCTTTGGCGTGTCCCTGGAGATTCCCCTGCCGTCGATCCAGCGCGATTTCATGTTCAGCTCCATGCTGACAAGCATGTGGCAGGGCATCCGGTTTGTGCTGCCGGAGTTGTCGGTAACAACGGAGATCTGGCTGGAGGGCGATGAACCGGAGGGTTTCGCGTCACGGCGTGCACGTCTGCCACAACAGGTGCGCTTTGGCATGCCGGCGGCGGGGTTAAGGCTGACCGGTAACAAGCAATCGCTGGATTTTCCGCTGGCCACGGCCAACCCGGAGGGACTGGCGCATGCCCTGGCGCAATGCGAGCGCGAGAGCGCGCTGATGGGGGGTGGGGCCGATCCGGTATTGCAGCGGACGCGCGCCGCCCTGCAGCTGGGGCTTGAGGGATACCTGTCACCGGAGGGGATTGCCGGGTTGCTGTTCATGACGACACGTACGTTCCGGCGTCACTTGCAGGAGCAGGGAAGCAGTTACCGGCAGTTGCTGGAGGAAGCTCGTCGCCGGGATGCCTGCCGCTTGTTGCAGAATCCCGACCTGGAGGTCAGGCAGGTTGGCGAACTGCTGGGATATGCAGATCCGGCCAATTTCACCCGGGCCTTTCGCGGATGGACCGGAAAAGCGCCGAGTGAGTGGCGACGGCAGGGCAGTCCTGAAGGGAAACATCCCGTCGGCAAGGCCTGAAACGGAGCGCCGAACGACCATCAGTCGCAGACGAACAGCAGGGTGTGGCCCGTACTCTGGTCGCCAAAGCCGTGGCATGATGTCCCGGTGAAGGCTTGGCGTTCACCGATTCGTTACTCCGCAAACACAGGCGTTTTCCTGCATGACCCAGCAACCGGCAATCCTCGTCGTCGATGACCAGCACAGCAACCTTGTCGCCCTTGAAGCGGTTTTTGATGGAGAGCCCGTCGACCTGGTGAAGGCGTCATCCGGGCAGGAGGCGCTCAAGCTGTTGCTGCAGCGGGAATTTGCCCTGGTGCTGCTCGACGTGCAGATGCCCGACCTGGATGGATTCGAGGTGGCTGAAGTGATGCGCAGCAACGCACGCACCGAGAACGTTCCCATCATCTTCCTCACCGCCATCAGCAAGGAGCAGCGGTACATTTTTGGTTCATCGCGGAATACCGGGAAAAGCGGCTTTGATCTTCAAAAAGAAGTAGTTGTTATCCCGGTAACCGTAGGCCATGCGTTTGATGACCTTGATGCGATTGTTGACGCCCTCCAGCAAGCTGGTGTTCAGGTGATGGGTGGCACTGGCGACAATGCCGTGCACGTAAGGCTTTAGTCGTCTGGCAAAGGTCATCAGGGGTTCGAGTCCACTCTCCATCGCCTGCCGGAACCACTGTCCCCAGCGTCGTTTGGCTACCCGCTCTGAGGGCGCATACCAAAGCTCCTTGAGTTGCTCTTTCATCAGATACACCAGCAGCAAGGACTGATTGGCGTCCAGCAGCTCTTGCAAGCGAACCTGCTGTTCTTCCTGGAGATTGTCTCGATTGCGCAGCAGTAACCACCGGCTGCGTTTGATGATTTGCCGCTGACGAGGCTGCTGGCGCAACTGGTTGGCCTGCTGCACGCGGACTTTGTCGATGACCTCGCGCCCGAACTTGGCCACGACATGGAAGAGATCGTAGATGATGCGGGCGTGCGGGCAATTCGCCTGCACTTCCAGATCCATCGCCGTGTTCATGTCCATGGCGACTGCCTCAATGTGCTGGCAATGCGGGCCCAACCACTCGAAGAATGGCCGTATGGCGGCCCGGGAGCGGCCTTCGCCGACCCACAGAACCTGTTTGCGCTCAGCATCCATGACAACGGTGGCATAGCGATGCCCCTTGAACAGGGCAAACTCATCCATGAGCAGGAAACGCACTTGACCCAGATCCGGTTCGGGCACGCTTCGAGCGAGTCGCTCCTGATCAATGGCCTTCAGGGTATGCCAGTGGATGCCGGTGAGTTGGGCGACATGCTTGAGAGGCAACAGCGCCACCAGCGCTTCGAGATAACACTGCAGTCGGCAGGTGATCCGTGAACGGGCAGGCAGCCAGCCGAGATGTTCGCGAGTGACCCCGCAGGTGATACAGCGCAGACGACGCAGCGGAACGCTCAGCCAGACGCGATGCTCAAAGAGATCCCGATCGCGCACCAGTCGCACGGATACGTCGTGTACCCGAGTACAAGGGTGCTGGCATCGACCACACCGGGGTGAAACAGCAGGATCGGGGGACAGGGTAATGAGCAGCTCTTGAGAGGACCGGGGCTGAAAGGAAAGAGGTAAAAACCCTTCCCAGCCCCAGGCAGGAAACGTAGCATCTGGCATGACGGCGGTGTCTCGGACGGTGATTTGCTCGCACAAACAACCTAACCCGTTTCACCGTCCGTCCCTACCTCTTTCCCGCTAATCCGCGATGAACCACATTTTTCGCGGCTACGAAACCGGTGCGGTAGATTACCTGTTCAAGCCCATCGAGCCCGAGATCCTGCGCAGCAAGGTGCGGGTGTTCCTGGATCTGGATCGCCGTACGCGCAGCCTTCGTGACAGCTTGAGGCTGCTCCAGCAGGAGCGTGACCACAACCAGATGCTGTTGCGCTCGTTGGGCGAGGGTCTGCTGGGACTGACCCAGAGCGGCAACGTGTTCTACGCCAACCCGGCCGCCGAGCAGATGTTGGGCCGGTCGCTGAAGGAGTTGGTGGGCGCACGGCTTTCCGATATTTTCCTGCTCTTTGACGAGACGGGGGAGCAGGCGGGCTGGTCAGTGACCGATTTGCTTAATACCTGCGCCAGGGGCGACACCTTGCATCGCGATGACCTGTTCCTGCGTCGGGAGTCGGAGGACATTGCCGTGGAGATCACGGCCAACCCGCTGCAAGCCTCGCCGGCCGACGGTCCTGCCTCAGGGGTGGTAGTGGTGTTCCGGGATGTGTCTTCTCGCCGCCAGCGTGAGCGTATGCTGGTACAGAAGGCGCAGCGTGATCCGCTTACCGGCTTGTACAACCGGGCGGAATTCGAATACATGCTGCGGTCCCGTATTGCCGATGCCAACCGCAACCAGACCAGTGTTGCCGTACTGTATGTGGACCTGGATCGCTTCAAGGCCATCAATGACAGTTGTGGCCATCATGTGGGTGACGAGGTGTTGCGCCAGGCAGCGGCGCGGTTGCGCGACAGTGCCCGTGAAAGCGACCTGGTAGCACGACTGGGCGGTGACGAGTTCGCGATGGTGCTGGACAGCCGGGAGCCGCGTCGTGCAGCCAGTCTCGTGTCTGGCAAGATCCTGCAGGCTTTTGCCCGGGTGACAGACATTGGCGGCAGCAAGATCCAGGTCGGGAGCAGTATCGGGATTTCCATCTATCCGGACGACTCTACCGACGCGGATGAACTGGTCAAATGTGCCGACAAGGCCATGTACCAGGCCAAGGCCTCCGGACGGAACAACTACCGGTATTACCGGGGCTGATGCCCGCCGTTTGGTCACTATTTGTCCTGTTCCTGTCCCGTATGGTCATTCTGTTGAAATCGCGCAGGCCTACACTGTGATCCCATAAGGGCTGCGCTGAACGGCCCTCGATAACAACAATCCCGAGGGGTCTTCCAGATGAAGCGTATTGCCTGTTCCTTGCTGATGTCCGCTGCCGCCCTGACCTCCGTCCAGGCTCAGGCGTTCAGTCAGGATACCCACCGTCGCATCGTGGTGGACGCTGTCAACTACATGAAGGCCAATCCGGGTACCACCAATTACGCCAAGCTCTCGGCGGCGGCGACCAATGCCGGTTACACCATTGACCAGTTCGCGCTGGCTCTGGGCCAGGGCGCTTACGACGTGGATGACTTTGCCGATACCTACATCTGTGGCGCCACCACCGGCAACTGCCAACTGGCCCCTGTCTGGGGTGCTGGTGCCAGCATCGTAAAGTACACTTCCTACTGGCATTTCCAGAACCAGACCCAAGGCACGGACGTTCACGGCAATGATTTCGGCGGCTACAACTATGCCAAGCTGACGGTTTGGGGTGACATCGACAACATGGCCGCTTCCTGGCTGTATGGCGATTATCTCGACGACGGCAAGGGCAACCTCACTGGCTGGTGGAGTTCGGACAGCAGCAAGTACAACGCCTACGACAAGACTGAAAAGAACTACCGCCTGGGGGGCTACTCGACCCGCAGCATGTATGCCGACTTCGAGAAGATGCCGTTCCAGCCGATCGACAACCTGGGCCAGTACTGGTTCAGCCAGTTCCTGGCCAACCCGACCGTACAGACCTTGGGCTTTGTCCTGCACACCACCGACCTGCTGCAGCCGCACCATGTCTGGACCACGTCGGCGCTCAATCATGCCGGCTGGGAATCCTGGGTCAGCGACTACTACGACAGCGAAGGCCTGGCTAACCCGGCACTGGTGGCATCGGCCCTGAACAACCTGGCGCCGGTGGCGGCCAGCGCAACGGATATTCGCCCGCTGCTGACCCAAGGGGGCGCCATTGCCTACTCGCAGGGCGGTATCGTGTTGTCCAGCACCGACCACAACGATCGTCGCAACGTGGGACGCGTGGTAATCCCGCATGCCATCGCCATGGTGGTTCGTGTGCTGAACCGGGCTGCTGACCGTTTCTGATGTACTGAAGTTTTACTTGTTGTGAGCCTTGCAGGCGGCTTCCCGGAAGCCGCCTTTTTTTTGCGTTGCGAGGGACCTTGTGGGCCTGCGTGCCTTGCGGCAGGATGCCGGGATGCTTCGGGAGTGTGATCAATGCCTGCTTTTGTCTTGTTCTGGCGCGCGTGTTTGGTCCTGTCCGCCTTGCTGCCATCCTTGCTGGCAGCCGCGCCCCGTCATGATCTTGCCGACCCCGGCCTGGCCGCCATCGTGGATGGCGAGGCGGTTTCCACGCCGGTCATTCACCTGATGCACGCGGTGGCCCTCAAGCGGCGTCCGGAGACAACCCTGACCGAGGTGATGGCCTCGATGGCGGAGGATCGCCTGCTGGCGAGGCATGCCCGGGCTCATCACCCCATGGACGAGTTGATCGAAAAGACCCGCGTGGGCTATGCGCCGTCGGTACAGATTGAGGAAAGCGTCGTGGCCAACCTGCAGGCGGCCTACGGCCGGCAGATCATGGCGGCGGTCAATGCCGAAAAAGGTGGCAGCCTGAATGGTATCGTGACTGCGCGCCGTGCCGTGACGCCGGCGGACTGGAATGCCGTTTTGGGGGAAAAGCCGCGGCTGCTGCTGGTATTCGAACTGGGTGAGCAGGGTCGCAAGGCGGCGGCAGGCAAGGCGCTGTTGTCCTATCGTCTCGGCGGTCAGGCCGGGCAGGTCACCTTGCTGGATGTGTACGACGCCCAGCATGTGCAGGGGCGCAACCGGCTGCATGGCCGGGATGCCGCTTTTGCCATGCAACAGGCTGAGTTGCTGCTGGAGCGCCGTTATGTGCAGGATTGGGGGCGGCGTCGTTCGGGGCTGACCGGGTCGGACTACCAGGTATTCGTGCAGGCGGTCGAGGATCGCCTGGTGAAGGAGGGATGGTTGTCGCTCATTGGGGTGGCGGCCGACATGCACGATGACAATCGTCGGCTGAAGCAGCTGGCGGCGGCAGTCACGCAAGAAGAAGTGCAAGCGTACTACGACAAGAATCGTGACCAGTTCCGGCGCATCGAGAAGGTGAAGGCGGCCCATATCCGCCTGAGTGATTTCGAGTCGGCCAACAAGGCCTATGCGCGCCTGCAGAAGGGTGAGGCCTTTGCTGACGTGGCCCGGGCCATGTCGATTGCTGATGATCGTGAGAAGGGAGGCGATCTGGGCTGGATCGAGCACGGCGACCGTACGGCGACCTGGATCGAAAGCATCGCGTTCGTGCAAAAGCCCGGCACCACCTCGCGCCCGTTCCGAAGCCCTGGACCGCCCGGTACGGCGGCCGTCTGGGAAATCCTGAGGGTGGAGGAGCGGATTGAGGGCTATCAGCCGGCCGACAGCGAATCGGTGCGTTACGGCGCATCTCAGGCCCTGGCGCGCCAGAAGGCGCTGGCGGAGTACCGTCGCATTCGTGACGGCTTGCTGGAGGGAGCGGATATCCGCCTGAATCCGTCCGTGCTTGAGCCGGTTGCCAGGGGGCAGAAATGAGCCGGCAGGCGATGGTGGCGTTGGCGGTGCTGGCCCTGCTGGTGGGGGTGGTGGCCTTGGGGCTGTGGCTGGGTCGTGATGATGGCAAGGCAGGTTCTGCCCCGGTCATGGAAGCAGGTATGCCGCTCCCCCCCCGGTTTGGCGTCGTGACCGGGCCGGCGGATGCGCCTGCAGAAGCCGGTCTGCCCACGCGTGATGTGCCGTTGCCGGCCATGCCCGACGAGACACTGGTGGATGGAGTGGAGGCGCTGCGCGAATCGCGCCTGGCCGGGGATGATCGCGCGCCGGCCATCGTGCGGGACGAGGGCCGGCGTGAGGCCCCGACAGCGGCGGAGCTTTCCGATCCGGAGGCCTACCAGCGCTATGAAGCCCGACAGAACGAGCGCCTCTACCGCTCCTACATCAAGGCGGCCGAGACCGAGGTGCCCAAGCTGCAGGAGCAGTTGGCCAAGGGCAAGCAGGGCGGACTAACACCCGAACAGATCGCCGAAGGCGAGGAAAAGCTGCGTCGCATCGAGGAAATGCGCAACCAGTTGATGAGTGACCATCCCGAGCTGACGCGGCCACCCGCCCCCTGACGGTAGCCGCATTTGCGGTTCATGCACGAAAAGTGACATTTTGTGGTGTAATGGCGTGGTGCAGGTTCTCCGGATTTCCTAGACTGGGCGCCAGCACCCCGCCCATAACAATAATGTGCCGACGCCATGACTGCGACCGCCCCGGAAAACCTTGGATTCATCTCCGTGCCTGCCTTGCAGCAGTATGTACGCAGTGCCGAATCTTGCGGCCTGTCCCGGGACAAGGTGCTGGCGGAGGCGGGCATCCAGCCGGAGCAGTTGCTGGACAACAACGGCCGCCTGCCTGGCGACGTACTGCAAAAGCTGCTCAATTATGTGCTGCCGCGCTGCGGCAATCCCCTGTTTGGCCTGCAGACCTCGCAATTCATCCAGCCCGGCTCCTACAGTGTGATGGGCTATATCGCGATGACCAGCAACACCCTGGCCGAAGCCGTCTCCCGCATGCCGCAGTATGAAAAGCTGGTGGGCGACATGGGCACCTCGACGGTGGCGTTCGAGCCGGGCGCCATTGTCGTTTCCTGGCATTGCCGCTTCCAGGAGCCGCTGGTACGTCGCCACATCATCGAGAATGTGCTGGCATCCTGGACGACCTATTCGCGCTGGATGGCGGATGCGCCGGACCTGTCGCCACTGGCCGTCCGCTTCGAGCATGATCCGCCTGCCGACCGCTCGCTGCTCAAGCACTTCCAGCACATTTTCCGCTGCCCGGTGTATTTCAACCAGCCGATGTCGGCCATCGTGATCTCCCCGCAACTGTTCGAACATCCCTTGCGGCAGCCCGACGTGAACCTTCGCGAGACACTGGAGCAGCATGCCCAGGCAACACTCGCCGCCCTGAAGGAAAAATATTCGCTGTCGGATCAGGTACGTTCATTGTTACGTGCCACGCTCGCCGATGCGTCGCCGCGCAAGGAGTTCGTGGCGGAGCAGATGGGCATGAACGTGCGCACGCTGCATCGCAAGCTGGCGGAAGAAAACCAGTCGTACCAGCAGATCCTGGATGACCTGCGCAGCGAGCTCGCGCGCAAATACCTGTTGCAGTCCGCGCTGTCCGTGGAAGACATCGCCCGCAAGCTGGGTTTCACCGAAAGCCGTTCCTTCATTCGTTATTTCAAGGGCTATACCGGGATGACGCCGGGCGAGTTCCGCCAGTCACGCCAGGCCGACGAATGAGTCTGGCGCTGTCGTTACCCGCCTGGCTGGACGAGGTGAATGCCGTCTCGTACCGGTTCGAGGATGACGAGACCGCCATGGCCTTTGCGGTAGCGTTGTCCCGCCGCAACGTGGAGGATGGTGGCGGCCCGTTTGCGGCGCTTGTCCTGTCGACGCAGGGCGATGTGGTCGCTGCCGGAGTCAATCGCGTCGTGTCGTCCCGGGCTTCCATTCTTCATGCCGAAATGCTGGCCTTGCTGCTGGCTCAGCAGCGCATGGGCACGCATGATCTTTCAGCGGCCGGCCGTTTTACGCTGGTCACGACGTGTGCGCCGTGTGCCATGTGCCTTGGAGCTATTCCGTGGTCGGGGATTGCCCGCGTGGTGTGTGGCGCACGCGGCGAGGATGCCGAACGGATCGGTTTTGACGAGGGGGACAAGCCGGCACGCTGGCAGCAAGGCTTGCGGCGGCGGGGCATCCTTCTGCGCGAGGATGTCTGCCGGGACGAGGTGCTGCAGGTGCTCGGGGAGTATCGCCAGTCTGGTCGTCCTCTTTACTGATCCGTCAACCGATAACAAATCCCTAGCAATTCGGAGGGGGTGTCCCGTGTCTTTGCACTGACGGGCGGGGGACTTACCCGGCTATAATCGCGCCCGTTTACATCAACCGGCGATCTTCCGTGCTCGATGCCCGCCAGCTCCAGGCTTCCCGTGACGACCGTATCCTTTTTACTGGTCTGGGTTTCCGGCTGTCTCCGGGAGCAGTGATGCAGGTGGCCGGTCCCAATGGCGCTGGCAAAACCACTCTGCTGAACGGTATCGCCGGGCTGTTCCCGCTGGATGGTGGTGAGTTGCTCTGGTGCGGCCATCCGGTGTCGGATGATCCGGTAAGCTTCCGTCGCGACCTGACCTGGCTGGGACATCAGCCGGGACTCAAGTTGATGCTGACTCCCGTGGAGAACCTGGTCTGGCTGTCCAGGCTGCGAGGCGAGGAGCTTGGCCAGCAGACCATAGAGGCGGCCCTCGACAAGGTCGGGCTCTACGGTTACGAGCACGTGCCGCTGGCACGCCTGTCGGCCGGCCAGAAGCGCCGGGCCGGTCTGGCGCGACTGTTTGTGGAAAAGCGCCCCCTGTGGATTCTGGATGAGCCGTTCACGGCGATTGATCGGCAGGGCGTTGCCGAACTGGAGGGATGGCTGCAGGAACATGCCGCTGCAGGAGGCATGGTGTTGCTGACCACGCATCACGAGTTTGCTGCCGGATTCCCGGTACAGCGGCTGGATGTGTCGGCGTTCCGGCCAGCAAGGGAGGGCATGGCGTGAACGCAATGCTGGCCCTGCTGGTACGTGATCTCCGGCTTGCCATGCGGCAGCCGGGTGACTGGCTGACGTCGTTGGGTTTTTTTCTTTTGGTAGTTACGCTGTTTCCGCTCGCGGTGACGGCCGAGCCCCGCAAGCTGGCGCTGATGGCTCCGGGGGTGATCTGGGTGGCGGCCTTGCTGGCCATGCTGCTGTCGCTGGACGGGTTGTTCCGTCAGGATCTGGAGGACGGCTCACTTGAGCAATTGCTGGTGGCGCCGGCGTCGCTGCCCGGGCTGGTGCTGGCCAAGGTGCTTGCCCACTGGCTGCAGACCGGATTCTGTCTGGTCCTGCTGGCTCCCGTCGCGGCCGTGATGCTGTCCCTGGAAACGTCGACCATTCCGGTCCTTATGCTGTCGCTGCTGTTGGGGACGCCGGTGCTGAGTTTGCTGGGTGCTGTGGCGGCGGGGCTGACGGTGGCGCTGCGGCGCGCCGGTGCACTGGTGCCGTTGATAACACTGCCCCTGATGGTGCCGGTCATCGTGTTTGCAACCGGTGCCGTGCAGGCAGCGGCGATGGGGCTGCCGGTGGCCGGGTACATCGCCTTGCTGGCGGCCTTTCTGGTGCTGGCCCTTACCCTGGTACCGTTTGCGGTCGCTGCGTCGTTGCGCATCGCGATCGGTGGCTGATTCCTGAATCGAGGTTTGTGTATGTGGAAGGCAATTTGGGATTACGTGCAACGCACCGTGAGTCCCAGGCATTTCTACTTCATCAGCGGGCAGTGGCTGCCCTGGCTGTGGCTGGTGGCGGGAGTGTTGTTGTCGGTCGGTACGGTCTGGGGGCTGGCATTTGCGCCGCCCGATTACCAGCAGGGCCACAGCTATCGCATCATTTTCATTCATGTGCCGGCCGCCAGTCTCGCGCTGGGGGGCTACGTGCTGATGGCGGCCTGCGGCCTCATTAGCCTGGTGTGGAAGGTCAAGACGGCCGAGATGGTGGCGCGCTCCGCGGCCGCCATTGGCGCCTGGTTCTGCTTTGTCGCCCTGTTTACGGGCGCCGTTTGGGGAAAACCGACGTGGGGAACCTATTGGGTGTGGGATGCGCGCCTGACCTCCATGCTCATCCTGCTGTTCCTTTATCTCGGCGTGCTCGGGTTGTATTCGGCCTATGAGAGTGCCGCCAGCGCCGGCAAGGCAGCTGCCATCCTGTCGCTGGTGGGTGTGGTGAACCTGCCCATCATCAAGTATTCGGTGGAGTGGTGGAATACGCTGCATCAGGGGGCAACGTTCAAGGTCACCGAGCGCCCGTCCATGCCGCCGGAGATGTATTTGCCGCTGCTGGTGATGTTGTTCGGGTTCTATGCCTTCTTCGGTGCGGCAGTACTCGCCCGCACACGTAATGAAATTCTCGAACGCGAACGGCGCACGCAGTGGGTACGCGACATCTTGCGTGAGGAGAGTGGTCATGGTCTTTGAATCCCTGACGGAGTTCCTGGTCATGACTTGGAACGGCCGTCCGCACGGCCCCTTTGTCTGGGCGGCCTATGGCCTGACGCTGGCCATCGTGGTCTGGAATGTCTGGCAGCCAAGGTTGGCCCGTCGACGCTGGCTGCAGGAGCAGACGGCGCAGTTGAAACGTGACGCCAGGGATGCGCAAAAATCGTGAGGTTGCAATGAGTTTCACCCTGAATGCCAAGCGCAAGAAAGTCCTGCTCATCCTGATCGGCGTGGTGGTGGGCGTTGGTATTGCGGTCGGGCTGGCGGCTTATGCCCTGCGCCAGAACATCAATCTGTTCTACACCCCGACCCAGCTCGCGGCGGCGGAAGCGCCGGAGGGGCGCCGCATCCAGGTGGGAGGGCTTGTCATGCAAGGCTCGGTCAAGCGTTCGCCGGATTCGCTCGGCGTCCGCTTTACGATTACCGACCTCAAGGAACAGGTGGATGTCACCTATACCGGCATCCTGCCAGACCTGTTTCGCGAGGGGCAGGGCATTGTGGCTAATGGCAGACTGGTAAATGGCGTGGTCGAAGCCGATGAAGTGCTCGCCAAGCATGACGAGACCTACATGCCGCCCCAGGTCAAGCAGGCAATCGAAGAGGCGGGTCATCCCAAGGGAAAGTGAGCGGTAGGGTGGCGAAAACCGCTCACAGGTCTCGACATAAAAAAGGCACCGCGCGTTGGGCGTGGTGCCTTTTTTTCAGGGATTCGTGTTGCCTGGCCCGGCTGGCCGTCTCCTTACGGGAGGCGCCCAGCCGGCGAGCATTACTTCCAGTCCCCCCTGAGTTCGCGCACGCGCGCCTCCAGGCATTCAGGCGTAGCTGCATCAGGGGCGACTGGCGCACCCACGGTGACAGCAACGTGCGAGCGGAAACGGCGGGGGAACTTGGTGAATGCCGGACCGCCCTTGCGGCTGGAGAAGCTTCCCCATAGCCCCTGCAGGGCAATCGGGTACACCGGCACCGGTGTCCGCTCGACAATACGCTGGATGCCGTTCTTGAACGGATACATCTCGCCGGTGTCGGTGATACGGCCCTCCGGGAAAATGCAGACCAGCTCGCCGTTTTCGAGCGCCTCTGCGATGTCGTCATAGGCCTTTTCCAGCAAGGCAGCATCCACTTTTGCAGAGGCGATCGGGATGGCGCGGGCGGTGCGGAAGATGAAGTTCAGTACCGGGTTGCGGAAGATGTTGTGGTCCATGACGAAGCGCGGTGGCCGGCGGATGGCGGTGGCCAGGATCAGCGCATCAAAAAAACTGACATGGTTGCAGACCATGACGGCGGGGCCTTCCTCGGGAATGCGGTCGGTGTTCTTGGTGTCTACCCGGTAGAACAGGCTCATGAATATCCACACCATGAAGCGCATCAGGAATTCCGGCACCAGCGTGTAGATGTAGAGCGAGATCAGGGCGCTCATGATGGCAACTGTCAGGAACAGGTCGGGAATGCTGAAGCCGGCTTTGGTCAGCAGTCCCACCGCCATCAACGCCGAGACCACCATGAAGAAGGCGTTCAGGATGTTGTTGCCGGCAATCACGCGGGCGCGATGATCAGGTTCTGTTCGCGTCTGCACCAGAGCGTAGAGCGGCACGATGTAAAAGCCGGCAAACAGACCGATCATCAGCAGGTCGATGACCACCCGCTGGTTGGCGGCGATCGCCAGGAATTCCTTGACGCCAACCAGTGCGGCCGGCTGCATGCCGCGGGTGGCAAAATACAGGTCGACGGCAAACCCGGTAATGCCGATGGAGCCAAACGGTACCAGGCCGATTTCCACGCGCTTGCCGGAGAGTTTTTCGCAGAGCAATGATCCGACGCCTACGCCCACCGAGAATATGGTCAGCATCAGGATGACGACCATCTCGTTGCCGCCCAGCACTTCCTTGGCAAATACCGGCATCTGCGCCAGGAATGTCGCGCCATAGAACCAGAACCAGGAAATGCCGAGGATGGACAGGAATACCGTGCGGTTCTGTCGGGTGAACTGGAAGGTATGCCAGGTTTCGGTCACCGGGTTCCAGTTGATGCGCAGGGTCGGGTCCGTCACCGTGACAGCCGGAATCTGCCGGCTGGCCAGGTAGCCGGCCGCCGCGATGCCCAGCACCGCCCAGGCGACCAGTTCGCGACCGCCATGCTGTGCCACCAGCCAGCCTCCCAGGATGGAGCCGGTCAGGATGGCGACGGAAGTGGCCATTTCCACCAGCCCGTTGCCTCCAATCAGTTCATCCTTGTGCAGCGACTGGGGCAGGATGGAGTACTTGATCGGGCCAAACAGCGTGGATTGTGTCCCCATCAGGAACAGCGCCAGCATCAGCATCCAGAACTCCTGCAACAGCAGGCCCGCTGCCCCGAGTACCATGATCGCCACTTCCATCTGCTTGGTTACGCGGATGAGTGATGCCTTCTCGTACTTGTCGGCAATCTGCCCGGCGGTGGCCGAGAACAGGAAGAACGGCAGGATGAAGAGTCCGGCACACAGGTTTGTCAGCACCGGCAGCGGCAGATCGATCAGGCCGGCTCCGCTGAACGTAAGAAAGATGATGATGGCCTGTTTGAATACATTGTCATTGAACGCACCCAGGAACTGGGTCAGGAAGAAAGGCAGGAAGCGGCGCTTTCCCAGCAGGCTGAACTGATTGCTCATGCAGTGTCCTTGTCATGATGGTGCCCGGAACCACAACGGTATTCTCCGGGGCGAGGTAACCGGCTGCCGCCAAGCTTACCCGAAGGCCATGGGTCGTGGCAGGGCGCGGCATACAGCATTTTTCCAAAGTCCTGACAACAGAAAATGGCTATGATGTTGGGCTTTGGAGAGGAGCGTCGATGGTGCGGTGGAATGGGCAGGGCGTGGAAAGCCGGAGTATGAGGCAGGCCTTATGGCTGGGCCTCGTGCTGGTGCTTGCGTCGGCTCCCGCGCTGGCGGCGGACCCGGTCAAGGTGACGGTGGCCGGAGTGGACGGCGAGGCCCGCGCCAATGTTTCTTCTTATCTGGGCAAGCTGACTACCGATGACCTGCGCAACTGGCGGGCCAGCAGGCCGCGCCTGCTCTCGGCTGCCCGCGAGGCGATGGAGGCCATGGGTTTCTATGGTGCAGACGTGCGCGTGGAACAACGTGACGGTAGTGTCATCGTCAGTGTCACGCCGGGGGAACCGGTGCGGGTGGCGCGGCTGCGCCTGGTCTTCCAGGGGGAGGCTGGCAACGACATTGCGTTTACCGTCCTTCGCGAAAGCCTGACGCTCAAGGAAGGAGACGTGTTCCACCACGGCCACTATGAAGCCATCAAGACGGCCGTGCAGTCACTGGCACTTGAGCGTGGCTATTTCGACGCTTCCTGGGTACACAGCGAGGCGCTTGTGGATCCGGAGGCGAAGCGCGTGGACATAGACCTGGTGCACGACAGTGGTCCCCGGTTTGCCTTTGGCCCGGTGCGTTTCATCGGCCCGGACGGTGAGGAACAGTCCATCATTACCACCTCGCTGCTTGAGCGTCTGGTGCCGTTTCGCGAAGGCGAGCCCTATGATGCTGCCCAGGTTCTCAAACTCAACCAGTCGCTGCTCGATACCCGGTATTTCAACGAGGTGCGTGTTCGCCAGCAGCGCGATGAAGCATCTGGTTCGCAGGTGCCGATTGGCGTGTACCTGGCCGGCGAAGACCCGAATGACATGGACGTTGGCGTGGGGTATTCCACCGATGTGGAAGCGCGCCTGAGTCTTGCATGGCGCCGGCCACGGGTGAATGACCGGGGGCACAGCATCCGGGCCAGTACCGAGCTGTCCGCCGTGCGGCGCAGTTTTGACTCCGACTACACGATACCGTGGAAGCATCCGATTGATGATGTGGTGCAATTGGTCTACGGCGTGCAGCGCGAAGACGTCGAGGATGTGGTCACCTACAACACGGTGGTGGGGGTGCAGCGGCAGATTCAGCGGGACCAGGGCTGGAAGCGGACGGTTTCGTTGCGCTGGAACCGGGAGTCGTTCCAGTTGCCGGACGGGGAAGAAGGCAAGTCCGACCTGGTCCTGCCGGGTGTTAGCCTGGATCGAATCCGCAGCAAGGGAGGGGTCGATCCTTTCTGGGGCGACCGTCAGTACTATCAGGCTGAGCTGGCGTCTTCCCGTTTCCTGTCCGATGCCGACTTCGTCTCCTTGCGTGCCGGCTTCCGCCTGCTGCGAACCTATGCCAACCATCACCAGTTTTTGCTCAGGATGGATGGCGGGGGAATCGTGACCACGGATTTCGATGATGTTCCGCTCACGACCCGTTTCTTTGCCGGCGGTGACCAGAGTGTGCGCGGCTATGATTACAAGTCCCTGTCGCCGCGTGACGAGAATGGTATTGCAGTGGGTGGGCGTTATCTGGCGACGGCCAGTCTTGAGTACGATTACACGTTTTACCCCCGCTGGCGGGTGGCGTTGTTCACTGATGGCGGGAACGCCTTTGACAGCGTGAGCGATCCCCTGAAAGTCGGGGCAGGTGTCGGTATTCGCTGGGTATCCCCCGTGGGGCCTATCCGGCTGGATCTGGCCTGGGCTGTTACGGATCCCGACCAGGGTTTTCGCGTTCATTTTTCCATGGGGCCCAACCTTTGAATTGGCGCGTGCAGGGCGGCAAGGTGTTGATCACCCTCGGACGACTGGTCCTGTGGGGGGTGCTGCTGCTCGTGCTGATTGCTGTGCCAGTACTGGGGCTTATCGGCTCCGAAACTGGCAGTCGCTGGCTACTGGAGAAGGGGCTGGGCATGCAGAAAATGCTCTCCCTGGAGGTGAAAGGGGGCACACTTCTCACCGGGCTGGAGCTTGTCGACGTCCGCTTGCAGACCCGCAAGACTGATCTGTTCGTGCGTCACTTGCTGGCACGCTGGTCGCTGTTGCAGTTGCTGAAGGGCGAGATTGACCTCTACCACCTGCAGGCTGAAGGGGTGGTGCTGACTCTCAAGGCGCCACCCTCGCGCGACCCGGTCAGGTTGCCGCGCCTGGTGTTGCCAATTGCCCTGGACGTTCATCACCTCCGCCTGGCGGAGGTGATGCTGCGCAAGCAGGGGCGGGAGTGGCCCGTTGCTGTCATCGAGGCCAAGGGCTTCTGGCAGGGGGCGTCCGTGTCCTTGGAAAAATTGCAGGCCAGGGAGCCCCGCTATGGCGGCCTGACGCTGGCAGGGCGCATCCGTCTGTCAGGAGGCTATCCGCTTGAAGCCAGCGGCCAGCTGTCTCCGCGCTGGCTGATGGAAAAGGGCTGGGCGCCTCTGCAGGTGACGCTGGGCGGCGAAGTGGCCCGGCTGGAGTTGCAGGCGCTCTCGCGCGGGGCTTACGTCGCTAATTTGTCCGGGGTGGTCAGACCTCTTCTGCCAGACCTGCCTTACAACGCATCCCTCGATTGGTCAGACCATGATTTTCCTTGGCTGACGGCCTATCAGATCCGGAGCAGCAGCGGACGGATACAGGTGATCGGTGACAAAACCGGCTTGCGTTCCAGGGGCGAGGCGCGTCTGGCATCGGCATTCACGCCGCCCGCGGATTATCAGTGGCGGTTTGCAACGGACTGGCACTCCATTGATTTTGAATCATTAAAAATCAATGGCTTGGGTGGTGAAATTAATGCGGATGGCGAAGTTTCCTGGCAGTCAGGTTTGGCCTGGTCGCTGTCGGGTCGTCTGGCGGGTATTGACGCTTCTCGTCATTGGCCTTCAGCCCGTTCTGTCTTGCCTGTGCTCAATGGCTCCCTGACCAGCAAGGGCAGTAGCCGACCGCAGGGATCTGCCGTGATGCTCGGCGTGCGCCTGTCGGGGGGCGAGCAGTGGCAGTTCGATAACAGAAGCTCCGGAGTGCTTTGGGACCCGGCTGCCCAGCATCGGGCCGTCGTGCGCTGGGTTGCGGTCAGTCGCCCGTTGGCAGCCCTGAAGTTCGTGTCCAGTGATAACGGAACACTGACGTTCAACGGGAACCGCGAGCGTTACCAGGCCACCGTTGAGGCGGGTATGGCCAGCGGCATTCTTCCCGCCGGCCGATGGACCGGTGATGTTGAGGGGAGTGGGCGCAAATTGCGGGTGGAATCAGTCACCTATAACGGAGAGGCGGGAGCCCTGCAGGCCGGGGGTGAGCTGGATTTGCGTCAGGGAGTGGACTGGGCCGGGGCCGTCGTCCTCGATAATTTCGATAGCACGTGGTTGTTACCGGAATGGTCTGGCCAATTCAGTGGGTCGGTCAGCGGGCGGGGTAGCGTACATGGCGCCAGCCTGGCGGCTGACCTGGCTGATATCAACGTGGCCGGTAGCCTCAGGGGCCACCCCTTGCGCGTCGACGGTTCCTTGCGATTGGCCCAAGCCGCGGGACGGCCGCCAACGGTCTCGTCGCCCTCTCTGGTGGCCTCCTGGGGTAAAAACGAAGCACAGTTTGCTGGCGGTGTGTCCGTTGAGGGGTGGCAAACCCGCTTGCAACTTGATCTGGCTGACCCGTCCATTGCCGTGCCGGGGCTTGAGGGGCGTGTGCAAGGCCATGTTACGGTGGCAGGCCGGCCAGACCGGCCCGACGTGTCGGCCGACCTGGGGCTTGTTGGCGTAGCATATCGTGGCTACGCCTTCCGCGAAGGCTCGGTGCAGTTGACGGCGCAAGAGGCGGGCGAGCAGCCCAGCCGGCTTGGGCTGGCTGTGCAGGGATTAATGATGCCCTCCGGCCGCCTGCTGGGTGATCTGGCGCTCTCTGCCGACGGGCAGGTGGCGGATCATCACCTGTCCTGGGCGCTCACTAACGCGCCGGTAACGACCAGTGGCCAGGCGTCGGGCATCCTGGATACGGGCTCAGGCAATTGGTCTGGCCAGCTGGATCAGGGGGCTGTCACGGCGGAAGGCATGACCTGGGTTCTTGATGCCGGATCCGGGCCCGTGCCGGTTGCCTGGTCGCACGATGATCGTCAGGCGACGCTGGGTGCGCATTGCTGGCTTAGCACGCCGGCGGAGCTGTGCTTGCAGGAGCCTCTTGTGGCCGGCCGGGACGGGCGCGCCGTTGTGAGTCTCAGGGGGCTGCAGGCCGATCGCCTGTCGGCCATGCTGCCGGAGGGGCTGGTGTGGCAGGGGCTGTTGGAGGGCGCTGTGACGGCCTCGTGGCAGGAGGGGGCCAGTCCCGCTGCCGAGGGGCAGTTCAGTACCCGGGGGGGCGAGATCCAGCTGCTGCGCGATGAGGGGGCACCGCTCGTCATGAAGTATGACCAGTTCTCGGTGGAGGTGGACGCGGACGCTGAAGCAGTGCGTTCGGTCATGATTCTCCAGTCCTCCGACCTGGGCTCCGGCAGGCTGGATGCCGTCATCAATCCTTGGCAACAAGACAAGCCCCTGACCGGCGATGTTGCACTCAAGGGCTTGCGGCTGGAGCTTCTCCAGCCCTTCTTGCCATCTTTGTCGTTGCTGTCAGGCGCTGTTTCGGTCGAGGGGCGTCTGGATGGCGTCCTGGCCCGCCCGCGTTTCTGGGGGGCGATCAAGCTCGCGGATGGGCGGATGGCGGTGCGCAACGCGCCGTTGTCGGCTGAAGACATGTCGGCCTGGGTGGATGTGCAGGGTGACAGGGCGGATTTCTCCGGCCGACTCAAGAGTGGCGAAGGCTCGGTGGCCGTAACAGGCACGGGTGAGTGGTATGACCAGCCCAACATCAGCCTCGGGCTCAAGGGCAGTCGTTTCGCCGTGCGTCAGCAGCCCGAGTTGGTGGCAGAGGTCAGCCCCGATTTGCAATTACAGTGGAGGCCCGGTCGGGTCGACCTGACAGGCTTGGTGCAGGTGCCTTACGCCCGCGTCAACGTCAAACAGTTGCCGGAACGGTCGGTTGCGCTCTCGCCGGACGTGAAGATCGTGGAGAGAGCAGACGGGGAGCTGCGGGCGGTAACAGCCAGGCGCGGGCAGGCAACGGCACTGAATGCCGATGTGGAGCTGGTGTTGGGTGATGACGTGTTTTTCAATGGCTTTGGCGTTATCGGTGGTTTGGGGGGCGGCTTGCGCCTGCGCCAGACGGCCCGGCAGGGACTGGAAGCTTCCGGCGAACTGGAGCTGAACAGGGATTCCCGCTATGAAGCCTATGGTCAGAAGCTGCTGGTTAGGCGCGGGCGTCTGGTGTTTGCAGGGAGCATCACCAAACCGGCCATTGATGCCGAAGCCATCCGCGAAGTGGATGACAAAATTGTCGGAGTGCGCGTGGAGGGTCGGGCGGATGCCCCGGAAGTGACGCTGTTTTCCGAGCCGGCCATGGCGCAGGCCGACATGGTGTCCTATCTGGTGCTGGGCCGACCGCTGGCCAGTCGGAGGGCGGATGGCAGTAGCTCCAATGATGCGATGATCGCTGCCGCCGCCATCAAACTGGGGGCCAAAGGCGGCGAAGGATTTGGTCTTACCTCTGGAATTGGCGGCTTGCTGGGTGTGCAAGACCTGTCGCTGGATGCCGAGGGCAGTGGTGATGATACCCAGGTCAAGGTGTCCGGCTACCTGAGCCCGGATCTGTTCCTGAGTTACGGCGTGGGTGTGTTCACGCCCGTCAATACGGTCACCATGCGCTACCAGATCCGGCCCCGGCTTTATCTGGAGGCAGTGTCGTCCATCGAGAATGCTATCGACCTTTTTTACAACTTCCGTTTCTAACACGGTTTCCGGTTGCCGGTTGCATGGGGCAGTCGTGGCATGCCCGATGGCACCATTACATTGATGAATGGAATTGTGGTGGCTCTCTGGCTCCCGGACAATCTTCAGACACTTGGGTGTCTTTTATAGCCGTGTCGCCCGATAACAAGAACAACAGATCGGGAGCCTGACCCTCATGACGCTTAAGCCGCTTTTCCGCCCCTTGGTGCTTGCCGCTTCACTGCTGCTCGCTGCTTGCGGCAATGAGGGTGCAGACCAGTCCGTTGGTTCGCTGCCTGGCGCCACCACCAATCCTTCTGTCAGCAGTGCCGCCGTCAAGGGGGTCATACACAACGGTGTTGTGACGGCCCAGCGTTGGCACGATGGCCAGTGGGCTGCAGTGGCAACGGCGTTTACTCGCGAGGACGGCAGCTTCAGCATTGCGCTTGGCCCGGAAGCGTCGGCCGGCATCCTGAGGCTGGATCTCTCGGCCGCCTCCGGTGGCGTTCAGACCCGAATGCGTTGTGATGCTCCTGCTGGTTGCGGCAATGCGGCATTTGGCGAGTGGCTGCCGCTGGCAGATGTTCCTCAACTGAAGACCTGGGCAGAGGTGGATGCCGGGGGCAATGTTCGTGTCATGCCGCTCACACCGCTCAGTACCATGGTGGTTCGCTACGCCGAGTCGCTGGACGGAGTGCCGGATGCCGCCGCCTTTGCTTTTTCACGGCAGCGCCTGGCCCGTGCCTTGGGTGTGGGCGTTGATGCCCTGATGGCTCTGCCGGGTGACATTACCAGTGCGACATTTGTTGCCGCGGCATCACCTGACCAGTTGCGGGTGTCGCTGCTTTCTGCCGGCTTTGCCCAGATGGCTTCTGGTGGCGACATGCAGGCGGTGATTGATGCCTTTGCTACTGCCTTCACGCAGGGTAACGGTCGCCTGCTGCAGGAAGCAGCCACTGGTGCTTCGCTGGCCTCGCTGCTGGATGCTGCTGTGCAGGTGGGAATGCATGTTGGCGCGGATCCTGCGCGGCTGCAGTCGAACGAATGGCTCAATCGTCTCGCCGTGCTCAATGCCGATGAATTCACGACATTGCCGGCTGCCCGCTTTGATTCTGCTGCCTTCCTCAATGGCCTGGGGGGGCTGGGCGAGGATGTCCAGCGCGTCATCCGCGAGTCCGGTGCCGTCAGTCTTGAACATCTTGTGGCAAAGGAGCTGTCCGAGTTTGGTTGGCTGCTCGGACCGGATTCACCGGCCGTAGTGCAGGTGGTCATGCAGTCCGTGCTGTACTCCTTGATGGGCGCGGTCTATCTCGACGCTCTGCCAGCGTCTTACACCGAGTTTCCGCTCGTGTCGGGCGAGCTGAATGCCGTGCTCAAGCGCAAGACCGCCACGCTACCCGACAGGCTGGTCATCAGTGGCACCCATCTTGGATTGCAGGTCAATGTGACCATCGACCTGACGTCGTTCCGGCGTGGGGCCGCGGACAAGCGGTTTGTCTATCGCGCCGTTGGTTCAGTGACGAGTGATCGCATAGATGCAGGGATCAACGGTAGCCTGGTCATCCAGTCTCATGAGACCGACCTGACACCGTTGCTGGCCGCGATAGACCAGATCGCTGCGGGCTCTGGTGACCTGTCATCGCTGGTGACAGCGATTGCCGGGATGCTCGAGAGCGGGCATGGAACCTTTGCCATTGATGGTGAGGCTGGCATCGAGAATCTGTCCAATGGCAGTCGTCTTGCTGTTAGCGGCAGCGCAAGTGCCGAACTGGACATGGATGGTGCGGCAGAGGGCGGCATGCTGGTTGAGGGGGGCGTTACCCATGGCCAGCTGACGTTGCCGAATGGTGACACGTTCCGTATCCAGTCGGGAACCGACCAGCACCTGACGTTCACGCTGGATGAAAACGGTGACGGTTCTCTCAGTGCGCGGTTCCTGGCGAACGTTTTGACGGTACCGCAGACGCGCGTGCTTGCTACGGGTTCGCTGACCCGGGCGGGCAAGCTGGCCAGCCATGTCCGTGACCAGTTGGTGGGGGTGTTGAACCAGGCCGCGGACGGAGCATCCATCGATTTCAGCGCTGCATTGACCGCCATTCTCGGGTTCGATTTCTCGGGCATGCACCTGGTGGTCGATGGTGAAGCGGTCGTCGACGGCTGGAGCAAGACCTATCGCATGGCCATTCGGGACGGCGACTGGCGTGTCTATCAGCCCAACAGCACTACCAGCGTGGCGCTTGCGTTGAATATCGGCGCACACGGTGTGTTTATCCAGACGTCCGGGCAATACTGGCTGATCGGTCTTGATCTTGAGAACCTGGCGCTGGTGGTGTCTGACTCTGCCGGTGGCGAGTCCCGCCATGACCTTGGTTCATTGCTGGGTCAGGTTGCACTGCGATGACCCGTCGAGCCGCCCCGGCATTGAAGGGGCGGCTCACGTTGGCCCTTGGCGACGCCTGCCTCTGCCGCTATAGTCGCCTCCCTCCATTGCGTTTCGGTTTTTTCCGTTCGCCTTCAGGTGCCGGCCAACTGCCGGTCGAAGCCGCTCCGGTGGGTCTGTATACCCGCTGCCGGCAGGAAAAATCTGTGGCACCGCAATCTCGATGTCATGTGGCCACTCGTGGCGGCCACCACTGCTGAAGGATGAACACCATGCCTGCCATTACCCTCCCGGACGGTTCGGTCCGCTCCTTTGATCATCCGGTTTCTGTTGCCGACGTGGCTGCCTCGATTGGCGCCGGCCTTGCCAAGGCCACGGTCGCTGGCAAGGTCAACGGCCGACTGGTCGATGCCTGTGATCTCATCACTGAAGATGCTTCACTGCAAATCCTGACCCCCAAGGACGAGGAGGGCGTGGAGATCATTCGGCACTCCTGTGCCCATCTGGTCGGCCATGCCGTCAAGCAGCTCTATCCGACCGCCAAGATGGTCATCGGCCCGGTTATCGCCGAAGGCTTCTACTACGACATCTGGTTCGAGCGTCCGTTCACGCCGGACGACATGGCTGCCATCGAAAAGCGCATGGCCGAGCTCATGGACAAGGATTACGACGTCATCAAGAAGGTGACGCCACGTGACGAGGTCATTGCTGTATTCAAGGCCCGTGGCGAGGACTACAAGCTGCGTCTGGTGGACGACATGCCGGACGAGAAGGCCATGGGCCTGTACTACCACGAGGAATACGTGGACATGTGCCGTGGCCCCCACGTGCCCAACACCCGCTTCCTCAAGGCCTTCAAGCTGACCAAGATTTCCGGTGCCTACTGGCGCGGCGACTCCAAGAACGAGCAGCTGCAGCGCATTTATGGCACCGCCTGGGCCGACAAGAAGCAGCTCTCTGCCTATATCCAGCGCATGGAAGAGGCCGAGAAGCGCGACCACCGCAAGATCGGCAAGCAGCTCGATCTCTTCCATCTGCAGGAAGAGGCGCCGGGCATGGTGTTCTGGCACCCCAACGGATGGACCATCTACCAGGTACTCGAGCAGTACATGCGTAAGGTGCAGCAGGACAACGGCTATGTCGAAGTCCGCACCCCGCAGGTGGTGGACCGGGTGCTCTGGGAGCGTTCGGGCCATTGGGCCAACTATGCCGACAACATGTTCACGACCGGGTCTGAAAACCGTGACTATGCGGTCAAGCCCATGAACTGCCCTTGCCACGTGCAGATATTCAACCAGGGTCTGAAGTCCTATCGCGACCTGCCGTTACGCATGGCCGAGTTCGGGGCTTGTCACCGCAATGAGCCGTCTGGTGCCCTGCACGGCATCATGCGCGTGCGCGGCTTCACCCAGGATGATGCCCATATCTTCTGTACCGAAGACCAGATTGGCGAAGAGGCGGCGGCCTTCATCCGGCTGACCATGCAGGTTTACGCTGACTTCGGCTTTACCGACATCAGCCTCAAGCTGTCCACCCGGCCGGCCAAGCGTGTGGGTTCGGACGACCTGTGGGACCGTGCCGAGGCCGGGCTGGCCAGGGCGCTGGAAGACGCTGGCTTGAAGTATGACCTGCAGCCGGGCGAGGGCGCCTTCTACGGCCCCAAGATCGAGTTCACCCTGCATGACTGCATCGGTCGCGCCTGGCAGTGCGGCACGATACAGCTGGATTTCAACCTGCCGCAGCGGCTTGACGCCTCCTATGTGGCCGAAGACAACAGCCGCCAGTACCCGGTGATGCTGCACAGGGCCATCCTGGGCTCCTTCGAGCGCTTCATTGGCATGCTGATCGAGAACTATGCCGGGGCCTTCCCGCCCTGGCTGGCGCCGGTGCAGGCGGTGGTCATGAATATCACCGATGCCCAGGCTACCGCTTCCGCCAGGGTGGTGGAGGCCTTGAAGAATAAGGGCTTCCGGGTCATTCCGGACTTGAGAAACGAGAAGATCGGCTTTAAGATTCGCGAGCGAACCCTCGAGCGCATCCCCTACCTGCTGGTAGTGGGGGATCGCGAGATGGAATCTGGCACCGTAGCTGTGCGTACCCGCAAGGGCGAGGATCTGGGCAGTATGTCGGTTGACGACTTTGCCGCTCGCCTCCAGGCGGATATCGCGCATCGGGGCCGTATTGTTTTGGAGAATTGACGATTAAGCCTGAACGTAATGGCCCTGCCAAAGAAAAACGCCCGGCACTGAATACAGAAATCCGGGCGCGCGAAGTGCGTTTGATTGATCAGAATGGTGAGCAGGTCGGCATTGTCGAACTGCGCCAGGCACTGGCTGCCGCAGAAGCTGTCGAGCTCGACCTTGTCGAGATCGTGGCTGATGCCGAGCCGCCCGTATGCCGCATCATGGACTATGGCAAGCACGTCTTCGAGCAAAAGCAGCAGAAGAAGGATGCCAAAAAGAAGCAGCATCAGGTCCAGATCAAGGAAATCAAGCTGCGCCCCGGCACGGAAGAAGCGGATTATCAGGTCAAGTTGCGGTCGATCGTCCGGTTCCTTGAGGAAGGCGACAAGGCAAAAATCACGCTCCGTTTCCGCGGACGTGAAATGGCTCACCAGGAGCTCGGTATGAAGCAATTGCAGCGTATCGAGCAAGACCTGGCCGAGATCGGGGCTGTGGAACAGCACCCGAAGATGGAAGGCAAGATGATGCATATGCTCATCGGCCCCAAGAAAAAGAAATAAGGCGGAAGGATTCTGCTGAGTTTCTTACCCCCAGGCCGGACTGATCGCTGTGCTGAAGGGGTTACTTAACGAGGTATGTCATGTCAAAGATCAAAACCAAGCGTGCTGCAGCAAAGCGCTTCCTGAAGACGGCTAACGGCTTCAAGCGCAAGCAGGCATTCAAGCGCCACATCCTGACGAAGAAGTCAGCCAAGCGTATCCGTCAGCTCCGTCCGATGACGATGGTCGCCAAAAGCGACGTCGCTCGTGTCGAACGCATGCTTCCCAACGTTTAACTGACGGAGAAATACGAAAATGGCTCGTGTAAAGCGTGGTGTCATTGCTCACCGTCGTCACAAGAAGGTTCTTGATCGCGCAAAGGGTTACTACGGTGCCCGTTCGCGCGTGTATCGCGTAGCGTTCCAGGCAGTCATCAAGGCCGGCCAGTACGCCTACCGTGACCGCCGTCAGCGCAAGCGTCAGTTCCGTGCACTGTGGATCGCCCGTATCAACGCCGCGTCCCGTCTCAATGGTCTCTCCTACAGCCGTCTCATCAACGGTTTGAAGCGTGCGAGCATCGAGATCGACCGTCGTGTGCTGGCTGATATCGCCGTGCATGATGCTGCTGCGTTTACCGCCCTGGCTGAAAAAGCGAAAGCCAGCCTGGCAGCGTAAGTAGCAAGGTAGGGCTTTCGGGCCCGACCAAAGGGGAAGGGCTTAGCGGTTCTTCCCCTTTTTATTTTCTGCTGCGGTTGTGTCAATCAATGGCGCTGCTGTAGCAACCGGATTCCATTCTTCGCGAGAGCGGGAACAACATGAGCGAATTGAACGCGCTGGTGCAGGAAGCGCAGGCACAGATTACGGCGGCCAGTGATGTGGCGGCAATCGAACAGGTGCGTGTGCAGTACCTTGGCAAGAAGAGCCGTATTACCGAGATGTCCAAGGCGCTCGGCCAGATGGGTGAAGATGAGCGAAAGGCCCACGGTGCCGTGCTTAATCAGGCGCGAGAAGCCATCAGCTCGGCGCTTAATGCCCGTCGCGACAGCCTGGCTGCTGAAGCGCTTGCCAGAAAGCTGGAGGCCGAACGCGTTGATGTGACGTTGCCTGGTCGCGGAGAACTCGGTGGCCTGCATCCGGTGACGCGCGTGCTGGAGCGCATTGAGGGCTTCTTCACGGATATCGGCTTCAAGGTGGCCTCGGGTCCGGAAGTGGAAGACGATTTCCATAACTTCGAAGCATTGAATATTCCGGCGCATCACCCGGCGCGTGCCATGCACGATACGTTCTACTTCGATGCGCATCGCTTGCTGCGTACGCATACCTCGCCGGTGCAGATCCGCGTCATGGAGTCGCAGCAGCCACCTATCCGTATCGTGTGCCCGGGGCGTGTCTATCGCTGTGACTCCGATCTTACGCATTCGCCGATGTTTCATCAGGTGGAAGGCTTGTTGATTGACGAGAATGTCAGCTTTGCCGATCTCAAGGGCATGATTGGTGACTTCCTGCGCGTTTTCTTCGGTAAGGAACTGGAAGTGCGCTTTCGTCCTTCCTATTTTCCGTTCACCGAGCCTTCGGCTGAAGTCGATATTCAATGCGTGATGTGTGAAGGTCATGGCTGTCGCGTGTGCAAGCAGACGGGCTGGCTGGAAGTGCTGGGTTGCGGCATGGTGCACCCCAAGGTGCTGGAGAATTGCGGCATTGATCCGGAGAAATACTCCGGCTTCGCCTTTGGCATGGGCGTCGAGCGTTTTGCCATGCTGCGCTATGGCGTGAACGATCTGCGTTTGTTCTTCGATAATGACCTGCGTTTCCTGAAGCAGTTTGCCTGAACGGATTTTCGTTGGTCCTGATGAGGCATTGTCCGGGTTCATGTACGGACATGCCGCGGTAGAAGTTTGATGCCCGTGACGGGCAAGTGAGTCGCAACATGCAATTCAGCGAAAAGTGGCTTCGTGAGTGGGTAAGTCCGAAACTGGACATGGCGGCATTTGGTCATCAGCTCACCATGGCAGGGTTGGAAGTGGATGCCATTGTCCCAGTGGCGCCGGCGTTCAATGGTGTCGTGGTCGGTGATGTGCTCGACGTGGTGCCGCACCCGGATGCCGACAAGCTGCGCGTGACCAAGGTCAGTATTGGCACGGAAACCTTGCAGATTGTGTGTGGTGCGGCGAATGTCCGTGTCGGCTTGCGCGTGCCCGTTGCAACGGTAGGTGCCGTTCTGCCGGGCGACTTCAAGATCAAGGCGGCCAAGTTGCGTGGTGTCGAATCATTCGGGATGCTGTGCTCCGAGGCGGAAATCGGCCTGGCTGAAACCGCCGATGGCCTCATGGAGTTGCCGGCGGATGCGCCGGTGGGGGCCAGCATCCGCGATTATTTGCAGCTGGACGACAACATGGTCGAGCTGGGCATCACACCGAACCGTGGCGACTGCCTGAGTTTGCGCGGGCTGGCCCGTGAGGCCGGCGTTCTCAATCGTCTCTCGGTGTGTGCGCCGCAAGTCACGCCTGTGGCGGTTGAGCATGACGATGTGCTGCCGGTGACGCTTTCCGCGCCCGAGGCTTGCCCGAACTATGTCGGTCGCATCATCCGGAATGTGAACGCCGCAGCGGCGACGCCGTTGTGGATGGCCGAGAAGTTGCGTCGTGCAGGTCTGCGCAGCATCAGCCCGGTGGTGGATGTCACCAACTATGTGCTGATTGAACTGGGCCAGCCCATGCATGCCTTCGACAAGGCAAAGCTGGAGGGCGGTATCGAGGTGCGCATGGCGCGTGCCGGTGAGTCTCTCGAGTTGCTGGATGGCCAGACGGTGACGTTGCGTCCCGATACGCTGGTGATTGCCGATGCCGCCAAGCCACTGGCCATGGCCGGTATCATGGGCGGGCAGGGCAGTGCGGTCACCACGGAAACCCGCGACATTTTCCTGGAGAGCGCCTTCTTTGCGCCGTTGACGGCTGCCGGCAAGGCCCGTTCCTATGGCCTGCATACGGATTCGTCCCACCGCTTTGAGCGTGGCGTCGACTTTGCCCTGCAGGCGGAAGCGATTGAACGCGCCACGGCCCTGATCCTGTCCATCTGTGGGGGTGAGGCAGGGCCACTGACAGTGGTCCACGCTGTCGAGCATTTGCCGGAGCGTGCCCCCATTGCCCTGCGGGCGGAGCGCATCCGCAAGCTGTTGGGCTTTCCCATGCCGGCGACCGACGTGGAAGACATCCTGACTCGATTGGGCATGAAGGTTGATGTACAGGAGGATGGCTGGCGGGTGACGCCACCCAGTTGGCGCTTTGATATCGGCATCGAGGTCGACCTGATCGAGGAGCTGGCCCGTATCCACGGATACAATGACCTGCCGGTGACCGCTCCCCGCGCCGATGTCCGCCTGTCGCCCAGGAGCGAAACGGCGATTGCCGAGTCCCGCCTGAAGCGTCTGCTGGTGGATCTGGGCTACCAGGAGGCCATTACCATGAGCTTTGTGGAGCCCGGCCTGCTGGCCAAGGTGGACCCGTCAGCACGCCCACTGGCCCTGGCTAACCCGCTCTCGGCCGATCTCTCGGTGATGCGGACCACGCTCTGGGCGGGTCTGCTCAAGGCGGTACAGTACAACCAGAATCGCCAGCAGCCCCGCGTACGCCTGTTCGAGACCGGGCTGCGCTTCGTGCCCACGCCAGAGGGGCTGCGCCAGGAGCGCATGCTGGCCGGGGTGGCGACCGGTACAGTTAATGTGGAGTTGTGGAGCCACATCAAAAAAGACCTTGATTTCTTTGATATTAAAGGAAATATTGAGCGAGTGGTTGCGCTGCTTGGTGCTTCTGATAGAGTTGCCTACAGGGCGTCTGTCCATCCGGCTCTACACCCGGGGCAGTGCGCAGAAATAGAAATGAACGGTCAGTCAGTAGGTTGGCTGGGGGCCTTGCACCCCGATCTGCTGGGTGACTTGGGGCTCTCGGGTCCGGTTTACCTGTTCGAGATCTGTCTGGAGTACGCAGGTGAAGGGCGGTTGCCGTCCTTCTCTGAGTTGTCACGCTTTCCGGAAGTGCGGCGTGATATCGCCGTGCTATGCCGTCGGGACGTGCCGGCGGCCGGGGTGCTGGCCAGCGTGCGTGAGGTGGCAGGCCCCGAGCTCAGGGATTGCCGCCTGTTCGACGTGTACGAAGGGCAGGGGGTGGCGGAAGGGCATCGTAGTCTGGCCATCGGCATGGTCTGGCAGCACCCGGAGCGCACCTTGCAGGAAGAAGAGGTCCAGGCGCGTGTTGATGCCATCGTGGATCGACTGGCTACCCGGTTCGGAGCGAGCCTGAGAGATTGAGTTGAGGAGTTGCAATGACGGCACTCACCAAGGCGGAAATGGCGGAGAAGCTCTTCGAGGAGCTTGGTCTCAACAAGCGTGAGGCCAAGGAAATGGTGGAGATGTTCTTCGAGGAAATCCGCTACGCCCTCGAGCATAACGAGTCCGTCAAGCTGTCCGGTTTTGGCAACTTTGATTTGCGCGACAAGCGCCAGCGCCCTGGGAGAAACCCCAAGACTGGCGAGGAAATCCCCATTACTGCCCGGCGAGTTGTCACCTTCCGTCCCGGGCAGAAACTGAAGGCCAGAGTAGAAGCCTATGCTAGAACCCAGCAATAACGCCCAGCTGCCGGAAATTCCCAGCAAGCGTTATTTCACCATTGGTGAAGTCAGTGAGCTTTGCGATGTGAAGCCTCACGTGCTGCGCTACTGGGAGCAGGAGTTTCCGCAGCTCAAGCCGGTCAAGCGGCGGGGTAACCGCCGCTATTACCAGCGGCAAGACGTGATGATCATCCGCACCATTCGCAGTCTGCTGTATGAGCAGGGCTATACGATTGGCGGTGCCCGCTTGCAACTCACCGACACCCGTGTGGCAGAGCGTGACGAACCGGAAGAGGTCGAAATAGTGTCGGCTTTGCCCCGTTCGGGCGAGGGCATCTTCAATGTGGTCGTGAAAGACATGATCCGCGAGCTGGAGCAGGTCGCATCGCTGCTGGCCCGCTGATTTCTTTCGAAATTTCCGGCGTGTGCGCTGGACAAAGAGGCGGTTTTCGGTATCATTGCCGCCTCACCGAAAGGTGGTCGTCGGGGCGTAGCGCAGCCTGGTAGCGCACTTGCATGGGGTGCAAGGGGTCGAAGGTTCAAATCCTTCCGTCCCGACCAAGATTAAGGAAAAGGCCTGATCAGAAATGATCGGGCCTTTTTGTTTTACTTGGTTTTTACCTCAGAATGTCGTGTGGAGCGCCTGTCATGCTCAAGCCGGAATTGTTGTCGCCTGCGGGCACATTGACCCATCTGAAATACGCGTTTGCCTATGGTGCAGATGCCGTCTATGCCGGCCAGCCTCGCTACTCCTTGCGCGTGCGCAACAACAGCTTCAAGGATGTCGCCGCACTGCGAGAAGGAATCGAGGAGGCGCATCGCCAAGGCAAGCAGTTCTATCTGGCCTCCAATATCGCTGCTCACAATGACAAGGTGCGCAGCTACCTGCGTGACCTGGCGCCGATAGTCGAACTCCAGCCGGATGCGCTCATCATGTCCGATCCTGGCCTCATCATGTTGGTCAAGGAAAAGTGGCCAGATCAGGAGGTGCATCTTTCCGTGCAGGCCAATGCCGTCAACTGGGCGACGGTCGAATTCTGGCGTCGCCAGGGGATCTCCCGGGTGATTCTTTCGCGCGAGCTGGCGTTGGAAGAAGTGGCTGAGATTCGTGAAAAAGTACCGGATATCGAACTGGAGGTATTTGTCCATGGCGCCTTGTGCATGGCCTATTCGGGACGTTGCCTGCTATCCGGCTACATGAACCATCGTGATGCCAATCAAGGTGCCTGTACCAACGCCTGTCGCTGGGAATACAAGACGGTTGAGCATGCGACCGACAGCTCGGGAGACATGATTCCGGTGCGCAATCTCGCGGTGGGGCAATTCGATCCGGAGCCGGAGGCACGCGAAATCCTGCTTCGTGATCCGAAACAGCCTGACGAGTTCGTGCCTGTTTACGAGGACGAACATGGTACCTACATCATGAATTCGCGCGACCTGCGTGCGGTTCAGCACGTGGGTGAGTTGATGCGCATTGGCGTGCACTCGCTGAAGATCGAGGGGCGTACCAAGAGTCCTTATTACGTCGCGCGCACCGCACAGGTGTATCGGCGCGCCATTGATGATGCGTTGGCAGGACGGCCGTTTGACATGCAGTTGATGGACGAGCTGGAGGCGCTGTCCAACCGGGGTTACACGGAAGGATTTTTTCGCAGGCATCCGCCGGCTGAATACCAGATGTACGAGCAGGGGAGTTCGCTGCTGGGTACCGAGCAACTGGTTGGGGAAATCGTGGATGCCAACGAGGGCTGGATGACAATTGACGTGAAGAATCGCTTCTCAAAGGGCGACCGCATCATGTTGATGACGCCGCAGGGTAACCACCATTTCATGCTGGAAGCGATTGAGGGTTTGGACGGAAAGGGAATCGATGTGGCGCCTGGAAATGGTCATATTGTGCGTATTCCACGGGTTGATGATGTGCATGATCTGGCGTTCAGCATGATCACGCGCCAGGCCTGATTGCCCGGGCCAGTCGGTTTTTTTATGCTTGCGCAGCTGCCAGGATGGCGGCGGATGGAAAATGACAGGGAGGAACGTCTGTGCGTTTATTGGTTTTCGTGGGCCTGCTCTTCGCGGCGGCTGTAGCGTGGCCGTCACCAGTTGAGCGGCCGGCATTGCGCGCGGTGCAGTTTGTGGCGCCGTCGAAGGAAGGAAAGATCGACATCAACGCTGCAGATGCGGCTGCCTTGTCGCGTCACCTCAAGGGTGTAGGTGACAAGAAAGCGGCGGCCATCGTCGCGTATCGGGACGAACATGGTCCGTTCCGCTCCCTTCGTGATCTGGAGCAGGTGAAGGGTGTCGGGCCGGTGCTGCTACGCAAGAACCGCCACCTCATCTATGTCGGTGACTAGCGGCTGCGCTTGCCGGGGCTTTGCAACACCTGCTGCCGGAAGGCGGCAGGGGTGCACTGGAACCAGCGCTTGAAGGCCCGGTTGAATGCGCTTTGCTCCGAATATCCCAGCAGGCTGGCGATGTCACTGATGGCGTGATCCGGGTCTGCCAGGTAATTCTGGGCCAGGTCTATCCTCACCTGCTCCAGCAGCGAGGAAAAATCCGCGCCCTCAGCGCTCAGGCGCCGTCGCAGGGTCCAGGGCTTCAGGTCCAGTGTATCGGCAATAGACTCCAGGCTGGGCGCACCTAACGGCAGCGCCTTGTTCATCGCGAGCCTCACCTGCGCCAGGAAATTGCCGCGTGCCTGGTAATTGGCCAGCACCTGCTCGATGCGCGCTCGCATGAGGCGGTTGACGTCGGCATCGGCGTCGGCCAGCGGGATGTCTAGCAATGCGGCATCAAGCGTGATCCGGTTGTCCGCGCAGCCAAACTCGATGGGGCACTGGAACAGGCGTTCATAT
The DNA here is from genome assembly GCA_046566745.1 of Gammaproteobacteria bacterium. GTDB lineage: Bacteria > Pseudomonadota > Gammaproteobacteria > Pseudomonadales > Moraxellaceae > UBA2031. Next base: position 36,747 of record JBKHWB010000001.1, on the reverse strand, counting down.
TCACCGAGGTCGTCGCTGGGGGCGTTATGCCGGAATTGTACGCGCAAAGGATTGTGTTGGCTGCGTGTAATCCATCGGCCATAACTCACCCAGCTGGAAAAAGCAGCCTCAACGCGGTGGCGGTGGGCCTCGATGCGGTCATCGAAGGCCCGCCAGGTAATGCTGAAGGTCTGGTCGTCCACGGAGACATCACAACTGCCTACTTCGGAGCGGAAGTGCTCATAGCGCAGCATCAGGCCGATGGCCTCGCCCAGGTTGCGGCTGCTCATGGTGGCGTAGCCCAGTACTCCGATGCTGCTGGGGCGGACGTTTTCCCCGATATGCAGGCCAAACCAGACATCCCCTGTCTGTTGCAGTATTTCATCGTACAGGGCGTCTTCGGTTGCGAAGGGCACGCGGGCGTTGATGTCTGTCAGCACGCTCTCGTCCAGCCCCAGCTGGCGCTGGGTGTCCGTCAGGTCGGCACCTTTCAGTCCGGCTACATCAATCAGGTGGTTGATGTATACCGACGAAACGGTGGGAGGAATGGCAGCAGGCATGGATAACCGTTCAGACAGCAGCGGGGCCTCCATTCTAGTCGGTATCACTGGTTCCGGGGCAAGTGCATCGGTGTGCAGGGTTGGCGTTGTCAGATCGCTGGGAGATGATGAGGGTCTGTTCATGGAGGTGTCATGTCATCCACTGTCGTACCCACCCGTCTTGGGCGTGTGTCCGGTCTGCAGGAGAGCGGTGTCCTGCAGTTCAGGGGAATTCCGTATGCGCGCGAGTTGCAGGGCCTGGGCCGCATCCGGGCACCGGAGCCGGTGTCACCCTGGACGGGCGAGCGAAAGGCCATCACCTGGGCGCACGCCGCTCCGCAGGATGCTATCCCTTTCATGCCAGTGGGGGAGACGGGAGACGCCTGCCTGGCACTGAATGTCTGGCGGCCCCTGGAGGGGAAGGGGCCGTGGCCGGTGATGGTATGGATACACGGTGGAGGCTTTTCCGCCGGTGCCAGTAGCCAGTCGCTTTATGACGGCGCGGCTCTGGCGCGCGAAAATGGCGTGGTCGTGGTCAGTATCAACTATCGTTTGGGCATTCTGGGCTTTGCAGACTGGTCCGGGTGGCCGGGGCTGGAGGGAGTGACCAATGCCGGTTTGCGTGACCAGATACTGGCGCTGCAATGGGTTCGCGACCACATTGCGGACTTCGGTGGCGACCCCGAGGCTGTCACCTTGTTCGGGGAGTCGGCAGGGGGCATGAGCATTGCCTGCCTTATGGCGAGTCCTCTGGCTGCAGGTCTCTTCTCGCGCGCCATCATCCAGAGCGGAAGCCCGGATCATGTGGTGACCCGGGACGAAGCCGTGCGCATCACCCGCCTGTTTGCCGACGCGGCAGGTGGCGATCCCGCGGCGTGTCTGACGGGGCCCCTGGACGGGATTGTCAGGGCGCAACGCGCCTGCTTCCGGACGACGGTCAACCGTGGTTTGCATGCTGAGCCGGTCGCCCAGTTCGGCATGACGCTGCTGCCCTGCATTGGTGACGACGTGTTGCCGCAACACCCCTTGCACGCCATGGTGGAGGGGGCTTCTGCAGGGGTTCCATTATTACTGGGGACGACAAGGGATGAGTGGACGTTGTTCTACTTGTCGCCGCAGAGCATGGGGCAGTCCCGGCCCCGGCCGGAGCCCGACGAGGAGCGGTTGCGGCATGAGTTCGAGCGTACGCTCCCGGGCCGGGGATTGCAGATGCTGGAGGAGTACCGGCGGGTTCTGCCGGAGGCGGCGGGTAGCGCGGTGTTCTGTGCCTATGAGACGGATCGCATGTTTCGGATTCCGACCCTGCGGCTGGCGGAGTCACGGTTTGGGCTGGCGACACAGACCTGGCAATACCTGTTTGATTGGCCCTGTGCGTTCAATCGTCGACTCGGGAGTTGTCATGTCATGGAGGTGCCGTTTGTATTCGGCATTACCGGCAAGCCGGCCGGCCAGTTCTTCACCGGGGGTGGGGAGGCGGCGGCTGCACTTTCTCGCCGGGTTCGGCAGGCTTGGGCCAGCTTTGCCCAAGGCCATGCGCCGGAGGCGGACGGCTGGCCGGAGTGGCCCGTTTACGAGGAGGTCGCCCGGCAGGTCATGGTGCTGGGGGCGGAATCCAGGGTGGTGAGCGATCCCGAGGCAGACCGTCGTCAGCTCTGGAACGGGGTTTTGTAGCCCTCCAGGAAAGGGCGCTCCGGAGGACTGCTATTAAGTGTTGGGTTTTCCCGCCGGTTTGGCTAGACTGCGAGGCTGGACCAATAACTACAAAGTTGCCCCGGACGGTGTCCGCCGAGGAGCAAAATGAACAACAAGTTTCCGCTTCCCCCCGAGTTTCTGGCTGGTCTCGAGTCGCTGTCGCGCCGTCGCTTTCTGCTGGGTGGTGCTCGCCTGGCCGCCGTGGCTGGTGCGACCCTGGCGCTGCCGGGCGAGGTGTTGGCCGCCGATAAGGGCTTGCCGGCCGGCATCAAGCACATGTCGCTGGTGGAATACCGTGTTCTGGACAAGATTCGCGTGATCATGCTGCCGACCGAGAAGTTCGGCTTGCCGTCCTCCACCGAAATCCCGGTGATGCAGAATGTCGACATCCTGATGAGCAAGCTGGATGCACGACCCCGTATCCTCGTCAGGCTGGCCATCAACAGTATCGAGTACGGGGGAGTCTTCTGGCGTTTTTCCCGTTTTTCCGCGATGAGCAATGAGCGGGCGCTCAAGCGCGTGCAGGACTGGCAGACCGGCAACATGATCGAGCGCGGTTTTGTATCCAGTCTCAAGATGATGGTGTCATTCGGTTACTGGCAGGACCATCGTACCTATCCCGGCCTTGAGTACGACGGTCCGGTTACGGAGAAGTGGGGCATCCGCCGTCTTGGTAATGCACCCCTGCCGCGCTGAGGCGCGCCATAACAACAAAATGCACTGAGTCGGTATCGAGGGCGAAATGATTTACAGGGAACTCCCGCAAGAAGGGCTTCCGGTCACCCAGGCCAAGGACATCAAGGAGCAGCAGGTTTACCTGAAGGCTGATGTCATCGTGGTTGGCTCCGGAGCCGGTGGGGCGGTCGCCGCTTACGAGCTTGCCCGTGCCGGCAAGAAGGTGATCGTGCTGGAGGCGGGGCGATACGTTCCCAGCTCCGACTTCAAGGAAGACATGACGGACAGCATGTACCGCATGTACCAGGATGCCGGGTTGCAGACCAACTCGACCGGTGACCTGATTCTGTTGCAGGGTTCCACTACGGGCGGGTCAACGGTCATGAGTTCGACCATCGCCGCCCGCGTGCCCGACCGCGTGCTGAAGGAGTGGGCGAAGGACCACGGGCTGGACAACCTCACGTCGGCGCAGTTGCGTCCCTATTACGAGAAGCTTGAGCAGCGCCTGGGCGTACATGTGAATGAGCCGCACGAGATCAATGATGCGGCCAACCTGATCGTGCAGGGTTGTGAAATGATGGGGTGGTCCTGGAAGCCTCTCTCGCGCAACGTGAAGCAATGTGCGCTGACCGGGCTTTGCCTCGCAGGTTGTCCGTCTGATCGCAAGTTGTCCATGCTCGTCACCTACTTGCCGTGGGCAGTGGCAGAGGGTGCGGAGGTTTACGTGGATGCTTTCGTGGACTTCGTGACCGAGCGCAACGGTCGTGCCTCCGGAGTGGAAGGGCGCTTTATCGATCCGGACACCCGTCAGGTGGTGGCAAATTTCAGGGCGGAAGGCCAGATCGTGGTCATCGGCGCCGGCCCGGTGCAAACACCGTTGCTGTTGCAGAAAAGCGGTGTGGGACGCCAGAGCGGCATGGTGGGACGGAACCTGTCCGTGCGACCGGGCGTGTCGGTATTCGGCAAGTTCCCCGAGCCGGTCTATGGCTGGCGTGGTGCGTTCACGGGTGTCCACGTCGACGAGTTCTGGAAGGAAAAGCACAACTGGATCGACATGAACAGCGGTGTTGCGGCTCCTGCCCAGCTGATTTCCCAGGGGGAACTGGGCGAGGGTGATGACCACGTCCGATTCATGAAGGAGTACAAGTACTTCTCCGCCTTGAACGTGTTCGTTCATGACCATGGTCAAGGGTATGTACAGTGGATCGGTGACCCGGTCACGGGTGACAAGCGCATCGAATGGAACCTGAATCGCGAGGAGTTCAACTCTTTGCGTGAGGGCTTGCGTCATGCCGGGCGAGTGCTGTTTGCCGCGGGTGCAGAAAAGGTGTACCTGCCTGCCTACAACCGTACCTCTGCCCGCAATGTGTTTGAGCTGGATCAGGCCGTGGACAAGATCGAGTTCGGTTCGCTGGGCCTCTATACGCTTCGCATGATCGCCTACAATCCGCAAGGAACCTGCCGCATGGGCAAGGACCCGTTCACCTCGGTGGTGAATCCCTGGGGTGAGTCGCACGAGCTGAAGGGGCTTTTTGTAGTGGATGCCAGCATCATGCCAACTGAAATCACGGTGGATACCCAGGTAACGGTGTCGGCACTGGCCAGTTACATCGTCGATAACATCATCAAGAAAGAGTCCAGCTATTTCTGGTCGTGATGACGACACCAGCAAAAAGGCCTCCGCAAGGAGGCCTTTTTGCTGGATCAGGATTTCAACTCGTCCCGGTCACGGAAGTATGCCAGCGCCTCTGGATTGGCGAGAGCATCGGTATTCTTCACGGGTTGGCCATGAACCATGTTGCGCACCGCCAGCTCGACAATCTTGCCGCTGATGGTGCGCGGGATGTCGTCAACCTGCACAATGCGCGCCGGGACATGCCGGGGGGTCGTGTTGGACCGGATGATGTTCCGGATCTGCTGCGAGAGGGCTTCGGTTAGCGCAAGGCCCTCGCGCAACTTCACAAACAGCACGACACGGACGTCGTTGTCCCAGTCCTGGCCGATGGCTATGGACTCCAGCACCTCGGGGACTTTCTCCACCTGCCGGTAGATCTCCGCGGTACCAATGCGCACGCCGCCGGGGTTGAGTACGGCGTCCGAGCGTCCATGGATGACCAGGCCTCCATGCGGTGTTTGTTCGCCATAGTCGCCATGCGCCCAGATGCCGGGAAAGTGGTCAAAGTAGGCCTTGCGGTATTTTTCTCCGTCGCCGTCATTCCAGAATCCGGTCGGCATGCAGGGAAAGGCTTTCGTACAAACGAGCTCGCCTTTTGCGTTCATGACGGAACGACCATTCTCATCAAGAATGTCGACTGCCATGCCCAGGCCCTTGCATTGCAGTTCGCCGCGATACACTGGCAGTGTCGGGTTGCCCAGGGCAAAGCAGGAGATGATGTCGGTGCCGCCGGAAATGCTGGAGAGGCAAAGATCCGCTTTGATGTCGCGGTAGACATAGTCGAAGCTTTCGTGCGCCAGCGGTGAGCCGGTGGAGAGCAATGTCTTCAGGGAATCCAGTTGATGGGTTTCACGTGGCTTGCAACCCGCTTTTTCCAGCGCGGCGATGTATTTGGCGCTCGTACCGAAGACGCTGATCTTCTCGCGCTCGGCCAGGTCGAACAGGATGTCCGGCTTAGGCGCAAACGGTGAGCCGTCGTACAGCACTACGGTGGCGCCAATGGCCAGGGTGGAGACCAACCAGTTCCACATCATCCAGCCACAGGTCGTGTAGTAGAACACCACATCATGCCGGTGAATGTCGGTGTGCAGGGCAAGTTCCTTGAGGTGCTGCAGCAGGGCGCCGCCGGTGCCATGCACAATGCACTTCGGCACGCCGGTCGTGCCTGACGAGTACATGATGTAGAGCGGATGGTCGAAAGGGACGGGCGTGAAAACCGGCTCTTCTGCCGGCGTGGCGATGGCCGTTTCCCATGATGTGGCACGGGCAATCGTGGACAGGTCCGGCGTATGCGTGGTCAGTGGTACGATCAGGACGCACTTGAGCGAGGGCAGCTGCGAGGCGATGGCTGCCGTCTTTTCCAGGCAGTCAATGCGCTTGCCGTTGTAATAGTATCCGTCCGCCGCCACGAGCAGTGCGGGTGTGATTTGGCCAAAGCGGTCCAGCACGCCTTGCAGCCCGAAATCAGGTGAGCAGGAAGACCAGGTGGCACCGAGGCTGGTGGCTGCCAGCATGGCGACTACTGTTTCCAGGACATTCGGCATGAAGCCCACGATCCGGTCGCCTTTCACAATTCCCTGCTGGCGGAAGTACGCCGCCAGACGACTGACCTGGTTTGCCAGTTGCGCGTACGTAATGGCCCGCCGCTCACCATTTTCCAGATAGCTGACCAAGGCAGTCCTGTCGTCCCGGTAGCGCAGCAGGTGCTCGGCAAAGTTTAGCGTGGCACCGGGAAACCATCGTGCGCCCGGCATGACGTCATTCTCGAGCACGGCATCATGCGGTGTGTGGCTTCTGATGCCGAAATAATCCCACAGGCTCTGCCAGAAATCCTCTCGGTGGCTGACCGACCAGGCATGAAGCTCCTCATAGCTGTCAAAGGCGAGACCGCGCTCCCGCGCCAGCCAGCGCTGCCAGGCGGCAAGACGCGATGCAGCGACCCGGTCGGCGGACGGCTGCCACAAGATCTCCGTCATTTCTTTTCCTCCCCCGTTTCCAGCGCGACCAGCACTTGTCCTTCCGAGACCAGGTCACCTGCTGATACATCGATGGCGGCAATCAGCCCGTTACCATGCGCGCGTATCCGGTGCTCCATCTTCATCGCCTCCATGACCAGCAAGGTATCGCCTTCGCTGACCTTGTCCCCTTTGCCGACATTGACACTGACAATGCGACCGTTCATTGGTGCGCTGTAGTGTTGACCTTCCTTGTGGCTGTCCGCTGCGTGGTGGTGAGTGACGACATTGATCTCGGCGTGCTCTCCATGAAAAAACACATCGAGTCCCTGCGGGCTCGGTAGCAAGCGGAAATTGCTCAGGTGGCCGTCACGAATGAAGCAGGCGCGGTCTCCTTTCATGAGGACGGAACAGTGGCCTTGCTTGTCGCCGATGCTGTAGGCATGGCCAGGTGCGGATGGCGTGAGCTTGACCTCCTGCACATCGTTGCCGATCTGGATGCGTAATATGCTCTCGTCATGGTGAGCAATGCGGAAGCCTTGCAGGCGACTCCAGGGCGAACAGGTGTCGTTGCCATTGCTGGCAGCGTGCGGGGTTTGCAGCGTATGCAATGCGCCCAGAAGGAACAGTGCCGTCTTGTCCCTGTCCGATGATCCCAGCAGGGCAGCGTGGTGCTGGTCGATGAAATGGGTGCTGAGTTGTCCCGAGAGAAACGCCGGGTGTGAGAGCACCCTGACCAGAAAGCCGGTGTTGTGCCTGACACCGGCGACACGCGTTCTGCGCAAGGCGTCGGCCAGGCGTTCCGCTGCGATTGTCCGCGTCTCGCCCCAGGCGATCACTTTGGCCATCATCGGATCATAATAGACGCTGACGTTGTCGCCAGTCCGATAGCCTGTGTCGACACGAATGCCAGTGCCCTCAGGCATTGAAAAATGACGGAGCTTGCCGGTTGATGGCAGAAAGCCGTTGTCCGGGTCTTCCGCATATAACCGGACTTCGATGGCATGGCCATTGGGCTTCAGGCTGTCCTGCGAGAAGGACAGGGCCTCCCCACTGGCTACGCGCAACTGCCACTCAACGAGGTCCAGTCCGGATACCAGTTCGCTGACGGGATGCTCCACCTGGAGACGGGTGTTCATTTCCATGAAATAGAAATCACCCCTGCTGTCGACAAGGAACTCCAGCGTACCTGCGCCTTCATAGTTGATTGCTTTGGCCGCGCGCACGGCAGCATCCCCCATGGCTTGGCGTAACTCAGGGGGCAGGCCTGGAGCGGGGGCTTCCTCAACCACTTTCTGATGACGGCGCTGGATGGAGCAGTCACGATCAAAAACGTAGACGGCGTTGCCATGGCGATCTGCCAGGACCTGTACCTCGACGTGGCGAGGCTCCACCAGAAGTTTCTCGATCAGCATACGCTGGTCGCCGAATGCGTTCAGGGCCTCGCGCTGGGCTCCACCAAGTGCTTCCGCAAACTCGCTTTCGTGATGCACGGCGCGCATACCCTTGCCGCCACCACCGGCAGACGCTTTTAACAACACCGGGAAGCCAATCTCGCGTGCCTTGGCCAGGAGAAAGGCCTCGTCCTGTTCATCGCCATGGTAGCCAGGCACCAATGGAACGCCGGCCTTTTCCATCAGTGCTTTGGCACCGGACTTGGAGCCCATGGCGATGATGGCTTCAGGCGAGGGACCAATGAATGCCAGCCCGGCATCGCGGCAGGCGCGCGCAAACTCCGCATTCTCGGACAGAAAGCCGTAACCCGGGTGAATGGCTTCGGCGCCGGTTGCCTTGGCCCCCGCGATGATCTTCTCGATGCAAAGATAGGATTCACGGCTGGCAGCAGGGCCGAGTCGAACCGCCTCATCCGCCATCTCCACATGCATGGCAGTGGCATCCGCATCGGAGTAGACGGCAACGGTGCGAACACCGAGTTTGTGGGCCGTGCGAGTCACACGACAGGAGATCTCGCCGCGATTCGCAATCAGGATTTTCTTGAACATGATCATGCTTTCCCGTGCTGCCAGGCCGGCGCACGTTTCTCAAAAAAGGCAGAAAGACCTTCCTGACCCTCTTGCGACGTGCGCAGGCTGGCAATCAGGGTGGTGGTGTAATCGCGAAGTTCGTCATCCGTGGCAGGAACAACCTGCCGGATCAGCGCCTTGCAGGCCATCAGGGCCACGGGACCGTTGTCGAGAAGGGTGGCTATCATGCGTTCGGCCGCCGCGGACAATTCATCCGCCGGCACGACTTCATGAACCAGTTCCATGTCCAGGGCACGTTCGGCCGAGAAGCGCTCCGCCGTCAGGAAATAGCGGCTGGCCTGGCGTGGCCCGATGGCGGCAATCACGAATGGGCTGATGACGGCCGGTGCCAGGCCGAGCTTTGCTTCTGACAGTGAAAAGCTGGCCTTGTCGCTTGCAATCGCGATGTCACAGCAGCTGACAAGACCGACGGCGCCGCCGAAGGCAGCGCCCTGAACGATTGCTACCGTCGGCTTCGGGAATGCATGCAGGCCGTGCATGAGACGCTCAAGCTCCCGGGCGTCAGCGATATTGTCTTCGCGTGTACAGGCGGCCATGCGCTTCATCCAGGCGAGGTCGGCGCCGGCCGAGAAGCTGCGGCCATTGGCGCGCAATACCAGCAGGCGAACCTCCGGGCTGGCACGGAAATGGTCAATGGCCGAATTCAGTTCTGCAATGAGCGCATCATCGAATGCGTTATGCACATCGGGGCGATCAAGTGTCAGTGTGGCAACGCCGCGGTTGTCCAGTTCAGTATGCAAGGCACGCATCTTCACTCTCCTTACATGCGGAACACGCCGAAGCGTGTATCCGGAACAGGGGCATTCAGGGCTGCAGAAATGGCAAGGCCCAGCACGTCGCGTGTTGTTGCAGGATCAATGACGCCGTCATCCCACAAACGTGCACTTGCATAGTAGGGGTGGGCTTCGCGCGCGTACTTGTCGAGCAGCGGCTGCTTGAATGCGGTCTCCTGGTCCGCGGTCCACTCAGTGCCTTGCTTGGCCAGCGACGCCTTCTTCACATCGGTCAGCACACTGGCGGCTTGCTCGCCACCCATGACGGAAATGCGGGCATTGGGCCACATGAACAGGAATCGCGGCTCGTAGGCGCGGCCGCACATCCCGTAATTGCCGGCGCCAAAACTGCCGCCAATGATGACGGTAAACTTGGGTACCTTTGCACAGGCGACGGCGTGGACCATCTTGGCACCATTCTTGGCAATGCCGCCTTCCTCATATTTCTTGCCCACCATGAAGCCCGTGATGTTCTGCAGGAAGACCAGCGGAATCTTGCGTTGGCAGCATAGTTCGATGAAGTGGGCGCCTTTCAGTGCTGACTCCGAAAAGAGAATGCCATTGTTGGCGATGATGCCGACCGGGTAACCCCAAAGGCGGGCAAATCCGGTGACCAGCGTGCTGCCGTACAGAGGCTTGAACTCGTCGAACTCGGAGCCGTCCACCAGGCGCGCAATGATCTCCCGCACATCAAAGGGTTCGCGGGCATCCTTGGGCAGGACGCCGTAAATGTCTTCAGTGGGATACAGCGGGGCTACTGGCTCCCGAATGTCGAGACTGATCTGCTTGACCCGGTTGAGCCGACTGACGGAGGCGCGCGCCAAGGCAAGGGCGTGTTCGTCATTCTCGGCCAATTGGTCGGTCACGCCGGAGACGCGACTGTGCAGGTCGGCACCACCCAGATCCTCGGATGAGACCACTTCGCCCGTGGCGGCTTTGACCAGTGGGGGGCCGGCAAGAAAAATGGTGCCCTGGTGCTTCACGATGATGGCTTCGTCGGCCATGGCCGGCACGTACGCGCCGCCCGCTGTGCAGGACCCCATCACCACGGCAATTTGCGGGATGTTGGCGGCCGACATGTTGGCCTGATTGAAAAAGATGTGTCCGAAATGGAGATGATCCGGAAACACCTCGTCCTGTCGTGGAAGATTGGCACCACCCGAGTCCACCAGATAGATGCAGGGCAGGTTGTTTTCCTGGGCGACGGTTTGCGCGCGCAGGTGTTTTTTGACGGTCAGGGGATAGTAGGAGCCGCCTTTCACCGTGGCATCGTTGGCAGCAATTACGCACTCGACGCCGCTGACCCGGCCAATTCCCGCCACAATGCCAGCAGCAGCCACATCCTCTCCGTAGACGTCATGTGCTGCCAGTGGTGCCAGTTCCAGGAAGGGGGAGCCGGGATCGATCAAGGCGTTGATGCGTTCGCGTGCCGTCAGTTTGCCTCTGGCCTTGTGCCGCGCAACGGCCTGAGTGCCGCCGCCTTCCCGGATACGGGACAGCAGGCGCTCAAGATCTTCGCTCAGCGCACGGTGGTGCAGGGCGTTTTCCTGAAAGCCGGGAGAATGGGGATTGATGCGTGACGTGATGACGGGCATGTCATTGCCTTCTGTCGGTAGTTGGGCGGTACGCTGCCATGGCCGGCCAGGGTCAGGCAGCAGTCTTGTCCGGATGAATTATTTTGTTTCGTTGAACAGTTCGCGTCCGATCAGCATGCGCCGGATTTCGCTCGTGCCGGCGCCGATTTCATACAGCTTTGCATCCCGCAACAGGCGGCCGGTCGGGTTGTCATTGATGTAGCCGTTGCCGCCGAGCACCTGTATGGCCTCCAGTGCCAGCTTGGTGGCGTTCTCTGCGGTGTAGAGGATTACAGCGGCGGCGTCCTTGCGCGCCGTTTCGCCGCGGTCACAGGCCTGGGCGACGTTGTACAGATAGGCGCGTGATGCATTAAGCAACGTGTACATGTCGGCAACTTTGCCCTGCATGAGCTGGAACTCGCCGATGGCCTGTCCAAACTGCTTGCGGTCATGGATGTAGGGAATGACCACATCCATGCATGCCTGCATCAGGCCGACAGGGCCGCCGGACAGGACGACGCGTTCGTAGTCGAGCCCGCTCATGAGCACGCGTACACCTTCGCCGACCTTGCCCAGCACGTTTTCTTCCGGCACTTCGCAGTCCTGGAACACGAGTTCGCAGGTGTTGGAGCCGCGCATGCCCAGCTTGTCCAGCTTCTGGTGGCGTGAAAAGCCTTTCCAGTCGCGCTCGACGATGAAGGCCGTGATGCCTCGCGGGCCGGCATTGACGTCGGTCTTGGCGTAGATGACATACGTGTTGGCATCCGGGCCGTTGGTAATCCACATCTTGTTGCCGTTCAGCACATAGCGGTCGCCTTTCTTGTCGGCGCGCAGCTTCATGCTGACAACATCGGAGCCGGCATTCGGTTCGCTCATCGCCAGTGCGCCAATGTGTTCACCGCTCACCAGCTTTGGCAGGTACCTGGCACGCTGGGCATCATTGCCATTGCGGGAGATCTGGTTGACGCACAGATTGGAGTGCGCGCCGTAGGAGAGTCCCACGGAGGCTGACGCCCGAGAGATTTCCTCGATGGCGATGACATGCGCCAGATAGCCCATGTTGCTGCCACCGTATTCCTCGCTCACCGTCATGCCGAGAAGGCCAAGGTCGCCAAACTTGCGCCACAGGTCCATGGGAAACTCGTTCTCGCGATCAATGTCGGCTGCCCGCGGGGCGATTTCCTTCCGGGAAAACTGCTCGACCATGTCGCGAAGGGCGTTGATGGTTTCGCCAAGGCCGAAGTTCATGCCGGTGTAGCTCATGGGGTGTCCTCATGGTGGGGGTCAAAGGCGTCGTCGCCGACAGGAAGGCCAGCCTGTGCCGCGCGGATGCGGACTTCGGCCGTGTCCAGTTCAATTTGCATCAGACGGATGTCGTTCAGCTGCTGTTCCAGTGCCCGGCGGCGCTCGGCCAGCTTGTCCAGCATCAGTTGCAGCTGCGCCTTGTTGCCGCCTTCCGGGTCGTACAGGTCGAACAGCTCCCGGCACTCGGCCAGAGAGAACCCGAGCCGCTTGCCGCGCAGGATCAGCTTCAGCAGAACCCTGTCACGGGCGGAGTAGACCCGGGCCTGGCCTCGCCGCTCCGGACTGAGCAAGCCTTCATCCTCGTAAAAGCGGATGGTTCGGGTGGTGACATCAAACTCCCGGGCGAGCTCTGAAATAGTGTAGGTCCGGCTCATGACATCTCCTGTCTATGGTCCGGATTATTGCTTACCTTTACGTTAACGTAAACTATGAGCCTAGTCATTAATGTACCGTGTTGACCGTTCTGACGGTGGTTCGTGCCCTTCGGAGGTGTTTCGACAGGGCAAGTGGGCGCATAATTGCGCCTCTTTGTACGGGGAGCGAGACGCATGGCAGGAAAAACGGCAATCCTGATCGGGGCTACTGGCCTGGTGGGCGGCCACTGTCTGCAGCTGTTGCTGTCCTCGCCGGTTTATGACCGGGTGATTGCCGTGACCCGGCGACCCCTCAAGGTACGGCACGACAAGCTCCAGGTCCTGGAGGTATCGTTTGACCGGCTCGGTGATGAGCTGGCTGACGTCAGGGCGGATCACGCTTTCTGCTGCCTTGGCACTACCATTCGCAAAGCGGGCACCAAGGCCGAGTTCCACAAAGTGGATTATGGCTATGCCTTTGAGTTCGCCCATCGCATGCAGGCCAACGGTACCCGTCACTTCCTGCTGGTGTCCGCCCTGGGCGCCAATCCGGGTTCTTCGTTGTTCTACAACAGGGTCAAGGGCATGCTTGAGATGGATATCCGCGCGCTGGGCTTTCCCTGCCTCAGCATTTTCCAGCCCTCTTTTCTGGTGGGCGAGCGGGCCGAGCGGCGCAAGGGCGAGGCCTTGGGCATTCGTCTGACGTCCCTGATTGTCCCCTTCCTGCGCGGGCCCCTCAGCTCCGCTCATCCCGTGGCGGGTGCCGATGTGGCGGCAGCGATGATTGCTGCTGCCCAGCAGGAAGACGCCACCGGCACCCGTATTTTCCGTTATTCAGGCATGCAGGCGCTGCTGGCCTGAGCCTTTTCCGTAGTGATGATTGAAAGGAGCCGTGATGAGCTTTGTTACCTGCGACCTCTGTGATGACCACCCTGATGATGTCCGCGTCTGTGAGCCCATGTTTGGCAGTTTTGGCGGGCGCGCGGCCTTCGGCGGAGCGATTGTCACGGTCAAGTGCCATGAGGACAACTCCCGGGTCAAGGAGCTGCTGGCAACGCCGGGCCAGGGCAAGGTCCTTGTCGTGGATGGCGGGGGTTCGCTGCGCTGTGCCCTGATGGGTGACATGATCGGCGAGAGCGCGGTGCAGAACGGCTGGGAAGGCGTCATCATCCATGGCTGCGTACGCGATGTGGATGCCCTGGCCGAGCTGGATCTGGGCGTACATGCGCTAGCCTCCATTCCGCTCAAGAGTGTGCGCAAGGGCGTGGGCGAGACGGGGTTGGACATCACGTTCGGTGGTGTGACCTTTGTTCAGGGACAGTACGTCTATGCCGACAATAACGGGGTGATCGTGTCCGGCAAAAAACTGGTCTGAGCCGTTGGGAAGCATGAACGAAAAAGCCCGGCACGAGCCGGGCTTTTTCGTTGCGGCGGGGCGCTATCAGCCCAGCAGATCCTTCACGCCTTCACGCTCTTCCAGCAGCTCGTTCAGGGTGAAATCCATGCGCTCGCGGGAGAAGGCGTCCACTTCCAGGCCTTCGACGCGGGTGTATTCGCCATTGGCACAGGTAACCGGCACACCGTACATGATGCCTTCCGGAATGCCGTAGGAGCCGTCAGACGGCACGCCCATGGTGACCCATTCGCCGTTGGTGCCCAGGGCCCAGTCGCGCATGTGGTCAATGGCGGCGTTGGCAGCCGAGGCAGCCGAGGAAAGGCCACGGGCTTCGATGATGGCAGCGCCGCGCTTGCCCACGGTCGGCAGGAACACGTTCTTGTTCCACTCTTCGTCGTTGATCATGGCCTTCACGCCTTCGCCATTGATGGTGGCAAAGCGGTAGTCGGCGTACATGGTCGGGGAGTGGTTGCCCCAGACGACCAGCTTCTTGATGTCGGCCACGGCCTTGCCGGTCTTGGCAGCAATCTGCGACAGGGCACGGTTGTGGTCCAGACGCAGCATGGCGGTGAAGTTCTTGGCGGGAAGGTCCGGAGCCGACTTCATGGCGATATAGGCATTGGTGTTGGCCGGGTTGCCGACCACCAGCACCTTAACGTTGCGGGAGGCAACGTCGTTCAGGGCCTTGCCCTGCACGGTGAAGATCTTGGCGTTTTCCAGCAGCAGGTCCTTGCGCTCCATACCTGGGCCACGCGGACGGGCACCCACGAGCAGGGCGTAGTCAGCATCCTTGAAGGCGACATTGGGGTCATCGGTACCCACCATGCCGGCCAGCAGCGGGAAGGCGCAGTCTTCCAGTTCCATCATGACGCCCTTGAGGGCAGCCTGGGCCTTCTCGAACGGCACTTCCAGCATCTGCAGGATCACCGGCTGGTCCTTGCCCAGCATTTCGCCAGAGGCGATACGGAACAGCAGGCTGTAACCAATCTGGCCGGCGGCGCCGGTAACGGCCACGCGAACGGGCTTCTTCATGATGAAAACTCCTGGGTTGGGTAGGGGGAGCTAGGCTCCAGCAGTTGCAGGCATGGCGACGGGTGACCCCCATGCCCCGGGCGGCCGGATAGGCAGCCCAAAGAATCGGCGCGAATTGTACACGGGCCGGGGCCGGGATGCGACCGCCAACCCCGGGCGACTGGTGTAGAATAGCCGACATCCCAGAGGTCATCCGTCATGCTCATCCGCAAGCTCTTCGGGTTCGAGAACGCCCATGTCGTCCGCAACTGCACCAGCGACCGTTGCAGCCGCTCCATTCATGGCCACAGCTACAAGGTCGAGGTCATCCTGGAGGCCCACGCCCTGGATCACGGGCAGATGGTTTACGACTTCGGGCTTATGAAGGGGCACATCCGTACCCTGATCGACAGCTTCGATCATGCCATTTGTTTCTGGGATCGGGATGACCCGTCCTACATCGAGGCCTGCAAGTCTTTTAGCGCCCGCTGGATAAGTCTGCCCATATCACCGTCGGCCGAGCAGTTTTCCCGTTTGTTCTTTGTGCTGACGGATGCCGTGCTCAGGCAAACGGATATGCGGAACGGCGAAGCCGATGTCAGCCTGCAATCGATCATTGTTCATGAGACCGCAACCGGATATGCCCAGTGCTTTCGTGAAGACGTGCTGAATCCGCGGATGGGAGACATTCCCCTCGATGCCATCGTGTTCTCGGATCAGGTACGCCAGGAGTGGCCGGACCCGGATTTGTTCGAGCGGCTCAAGCGCGGCGAGCGCTTTGTCAATCCTGCAGCCGGTCGTCAGGTGGTCTGATACCGCAGGTTTCACAAAACGTTACATCATGGAAACGTTTTGCAGCTTTCATCTTTCTGTCATTTGGGCCACGTTTAATGACAGTACAGAGTGAAGATGAAAGAGAGTAAGCAAAGATGGAAATGATGGAGTTTCGCGAAGAGTGGCTGGAGCAGGAAGACCTGCTGACCGATGAGCCCGATCTGGGTGGCGATGCCACCGAAATGTGATTTAACCACTGTCCTGAAGACGAAAGCCCGCCACTCAAGCGGGCTTTTTTGTTTTCGATGGAAGGCCGTCAGGATGTTCCACTACTTCCTGCTCCATGGAGCATCAGTTTTTCACTGGCAACGTAGGGTGTTGTGGGTGTGCCGCTCCCGGAGTGAGATGGCCTTCACAGGGACCAGAGCGTGCATTGGCCTGTCTTCGGGTGATTCTTTCCACAGTAAAAGACGATTCGATGACAGAAGGGAAAATCGTTTCAGTGCCGTGTGGACAGGCCGATGCGCCGACGGTAGCCGCCGGGGGTTTCTCCCGTCCATCGCTTGAAAGCCCGCTGGAAGGCGCCAGGGGTCGAAAATCCCAGGATGAAGGCGATTTCGCCAAGACTGAGTTGCGTGTCCCTCATGTAGCCAAGGGCAAGATCTCGCCGCATTTCGTCGAGCAGCAGCTGGAAGCTTGTGCCTTCCTCCTTGAGTTTTCGCCGGAGCGTCCAGTCCGGCAGGCCAAGCTGGCTGGCTGTCTCTTCCAGACTGGGGGTGTGGCCGTGTAACAACGGGCCGAGCAGTTGTTGGACGCGTCCTTTGAACGTGTCGGAAACGGCCAGCTGCTTGATGCGTGCCTGGGCCGTCGCCAGCAACTGTTGGTGAACCAGGGGGTTGGCCTCGATGACGGGAAGCCTGGCGGCCTGGGGGGTGAGCACAAGGCGGCTTTCCGGTCTGCCGAAAGTGACGGGTGCTCTGAAGTTCGCCTCATAGAAGGATGCGTAGCCGGGTGCGTCAAATTCGATATGGACCTCGGCCACTACGTCGTTTCGCCCGGTCAGCGTTTGCGCCAGTGTTTGCCAACTGCCCAGCAAGCTGTCCACCACGAACCGGTTGTACTCGTTGTAGGGGGCAATGGAGTAGAAGATGACGGCCGGTAACTGCGGCGCAAACGTGGAAGTGCCGCGATAGCAGCGTCCGGTAAGTGCTTCGAAGCGGGTCAGTGTTTCAAACGCTTCGCCCAAGGTCCGGCTGGTCATGGCGAGTAGTCCGGGCAGGCCCAGATCGGTGATGCGGCAGGCTTTCCCCATCTGCAGGCCGATATCCGGGCGGCCGGTGTGCTGGATGGCAGAGGCACCCAGTCGCATGAATTCCGTCAGGCCGACACGTGCATCCGGGTCCAACAGTTGCGCAGGGGTCAAGCCTTCCCGTGCCAGCAACAGGTCGGGATCAGCCCCGTTGGCGGCAGCAGTCCTGAGCAGCAACTGGACAGAGTGGGCAGCAATGTCGCCGATTTTCATCTGTGGCCGCTCGCGGATCAGGATAAGAACTTGTCAGGTTCGGTTATTGAGGCGTATTTGCCTGCACTACTACCGTCGAAGGTAGCCCGTCTCCCGGTGATTGTGTGGACGCATTCCCCGGGTGGCAAGGACAGAAAAGCTCGACCGCATTGACGGTTTCCGACATACCCGAGGTGTTTCATGCACGCACAGAAGTACAGTCATCTGCTCGAACCCCTGGACCTGGGGTTCACCCGGTTGCGCAACCGCGTCATCATGGGTTCCATGCACACAGGCCTTGAGGAGGTCAGCATGGAGCGGCAGGCCGCCTATTTTGCGCGGCGTGCGGAAGGGGGCGTGGGCCTCATCATCACCGGGGGTATTGCTACGTCGCCTGAAGGGGGGCTGGGGCCGGGCTCGTCAGGCATGTTCACCGAGCGGGACGCGGAGCATCACTCCATCATCACCCGGGCGGTGCATGCGGCCGGAGGCAAGATTGCCATGCAGTGCCTGCATGCCGGTCGGCAATCGTTCCATCCCGACATGCTGGCGCCGTCCGCCAAGCAGTCTCCCATCTATCCCTTCCAGCCGAAGGAGATGACCGAAGACGACATTGAGCGCGAGTTGTCAAACTGGGCCAATGCCGCGCGCCTGGCAAAGCTCGCCGGTTACGATGGCGTCGAGATCATGGGATCCGAAGGCTACCTGCTTAACCAGTTCCTCACCACGCGTGGCAATGAGCGGCATGACCACTGGGGCGGTAGTTATGAGAACCGGATGCGTTATCCGCTGGAAGTAGTGCGCCGTGTCCGCGAGGCGGCGGGGCCGGACTTCATCATCGTTTATCGCCTGTCCATGCTGGATCTTGTTCCGGATGGCCAGAGCTTTGACGAGATGATCATGTTTGCCAAGCGTCTGGAGGGTGCCGGTGTCAACATCATCAATACCGGCATTGGCTGGCATGAGGCCAAGATTCCCACTATTGCCACAATGGTGCCGCGTGCAGCTTTTACCTGGGTCACGCGCAAGGTGCGGGAGGCGGTGAACATTCCCGTGGCGGCATCCAATCGCATCAACATGCCCTCCGTGGCGGAGGACGTGCTGGCGCGTGGTGATGCCGACCTCGTGTCCATGGCGCGCCCCTTGCTGGCAGATCCGGACTGGGTTGCCAAGGCGGCTACCAATCGGGAGCAGGAAATCAATACCTGCATCGCCTGCAACCAGGCCTGCCTGGATCATACGTTTCAGCTGAAACTCTCCACTTGCCTGGTGAACCCGCAGGCCTGTCATGAAACCGAACTGGTTTATGTCAAAACCGCAACACCCAAGAACATTGCAGTGGTGGGGGCCGGACCGGCCGGGCTTTCCTTCGCCCTGGTCGCAGCGCAGCGGGGACACGCCGTGACGCTGTTTGATGCCGATACGCGTATTGGCGGCCAGTTCAACGTGGCCAAGCAGATTCCCGGAAAGGAGGAGTTCCACGAAACCCTGCGCTACTTCGATGTGATGCTGGCCAAGCATGGCGTGAAGCGCAGCCTGGGCAAGCGTGTCTCTGTCACGGATCTGGCGGGCTTTGACGAGGTGGTGCTGGCAACCGGCATCATGCCCCGTCGACTCGACATCGAGGGACTGGATCACCCCAGCGTGATGTCCTATCTGGAGGTGCTGCGCGACAAGAAACCGGTGGGCAAGCGGGTGGCCATCATTGGTGCGGGAGGCATCGGCGTGGACACCGCCGAGTACCTGACCCATGCGCCGGATCACCGTCCCTCCAGCCTGGACATCCCGACCTTTCTCCGGGAGTGGGGAATCGACCCCTCTTTGCAGGCTCGAGGCGGCATTGAAGGCGTCAAGGAAGAGGTTGACCCCAGTCCGCGCGAGGTCTATCTGCTGCAGCGCAAGTCGAAGAAGATCACGGGGCCGGGCAAAACCACGGGCTGGATTCACCGGGAGTCCCTGCTCAAGAAGAAGGTGCACCTGATGACGGGAGTGACCTATCACCGTATTGATGATGCCGGGCTGCACATCTCGGTTGGCGACAAGGGTATGGTGCTGGAGGTAGACAATATCGTGATCTGTGCTGGCCAGGAGCCCAACCGGGAGTTGCAGGACGGCCTGCTGTCCCTTGGCAAGGTGGTCCACCTGATCGGCGGTGCCGATGTGGCGGCCGAGCTGGATGCCAAACGGGCCATAGATCAAGGGGCGCGGGTGGCCGCCGCCGTGTAAAGTCTAATTGATTGATTTGTGACCGTTTCTGCAAAGGGCTGCCGTCGGCAGCCCTTTGTTTTTGGGAGGGGCAGGGCTATGCTGTCCCAAACAAGAATCAGCGCATATAAGGAGTTGGCGCGGTCATGACACGTCCCGACAAGCACCCGGAACCCCGCCATGTTTGAGACTTATCTGGCTTCTTCCGAACTGGTCTTCTTCTGGGAAGGGGAGAACATCGACAAAAGCATGATGTTTTCCGACTTCGAGGCAACGCTGGATGGCTACGTCGGCCTCCAGGTCTACGCCAATGAGGAAAAGCGCGCCGCCTATGTTCAGCTGGACGATGCCCTTCGTGTCAGCGCAGTGGTGCTGTTCACTATTGGCTTTGATGATAGTGGTTTTGCCGAACGCAGTTGGAACCTTCCGCTGCGACACATGGCGGAAATCGCGGGGCGGGGGCCGGACCTTGGCGGTGGCCCGATCCGCCTGGTGTGCCGCAGCCAGTGCTCCATTTCCTGGCACGCACCCAAGTTGTGGGATCCCCAGATGGGGGCAACGCCGAACACTTTCACCCAGATCCAGCAGGAAACCGAGCGGGCGGCGGCGCGATTCAGCCTCAGGCCCCAGCGCATGGCAACGCCCGCCGCTCCCCCGGTAGCAAGTTATTCGCCTGCACCAGACGCAGACATTCCGGTATTGACCGATGAGGATATTCCTGTCCTGACAGCAGCACAGCCCATCCCCGCAGTGGTGTCGGCGCCTTCCGGGTGGGAAAGTGAGCGTGAAAAGTTGTTGGCCAGAATGGGCGAGCAGCAGTTGCGCATCACCACACTGGAGAACGATAAAAATGAAACGATCGCCCGGCTCGGACTGCTTCACCAGCAGCAGGTGGACATTCTTGAGGCACAGAATGCCAAGCTGCTGAGCCAGCATCAAGCCATGCGTCGGCAGCACGACGCACAGAACGAGCAGATTGAAAGCTTGCGTCAGCAAATTGCGGGCATGTCCAAGCTGGAAGAAGGCCTCGCCGAAGAGCGCCGGCTACACGAGAAGCAGCTGGCCGCCCTCATGAAGGAGCGCCTGGGGGAAGAAACGCAGAAGTTCCAGGAGTTGATGAAGCAGCGTGACCGCGAGTTTGCCACTCGTGAAAAGCAGCTGCAAACAGAGTTCCAGCTGGTCCTCGACAAGCGTTTGAATGAAGAGGCGTCAAGCCACCGGCTGCAACTGGACTCCATGCGCGCCGAAGTGGCCTACCGTGACGAGACGCTGACAAAACTCAGTCGCGAGCTCGCGGAGATGAAGGCCAGTGTGGCCCAGCGAGAAGAAACGGCCGCAGATGCCTTCCTGCATCGGCTGGAGGCGCTGGGCATGAGTTTCGTTGTGTTCCATCCGGGCGCAGGCCATCTCTCCGTTCCGGTGGCAGAGCTGGAAGCGTATGTCGAGAATCCCATGGCTTATGCCGCTTCGAAATGTTTGGTGGCGGAAGAACAGTATCGGTTGTGGGTCGCCCACTATGAAAACCCCCGGTGCAACGCCCCGCTGGGAGAGAACAAATGCTGTGATGCCCGTTTGATCAGGACGGACTCGCCGACGCGGTTCGTGGCGGGCCAATCCGATCGTTGCGCGCGTCACCAGGCAGCGGACTCCGCCATCGACAACGTACTCAGGTTCCGTTGAGGCATGGGCATGATTTCGTCAGTGTTCGATACATTCCTGCCGCAGACGCCTGTAACAGCCTTGTCCGGTTCTGGGTGGCAGCAGCGCGTGTTCATCAAGCGCGAAGACCTGCGTGACCTCGAACTGGGCGGCAACAAGTGGTGCAAGCTTGCCGGACACCTTGTTGCGGCACGTGAGCAAGGATTTGACCATGTGCTGAGTGTCGGTGGCGCCTGGTCCAATCATCTTCACGCGCTGGCGTTGGCGGGGCGCCGTTTTGGCGTTGCGACTACCGGGCTGGTGCGCGGCGAACCCACGGAAACACCGATGCTTGCCGATGCACGCAGCGCCGGTATGCAGATTCATTTTGTGCCGACTCCACGCTATCGGCAGCGCAATGCCGAAGGTGAGCTGGCGCGCCTGGCGGCGCCTTATCCGCGCGCCTGGCTGGTGCCGGAAGGAGGGGGAGGAGCCGAGTCAATGCCTGGTCTTGCAAGACTGGCAGCCGAGATTGAGGCGCAGTTCGCCGGCGATGTGCTCCTGGCCGTTCCGGTGGGGTCGGGTACGACGCTGGCGGGCCTGGTCCGGGTGTTGCCCGCCCGGTTTCAAGTATGGGGCTTTCAGGCATTTCATGATCCCACCCTGGCTTCACGCCTCACGACTATCCTTGCCGGGTGCAAACCGGCGGCGCAGTGGGCGCTACATTCAACACAGGGAATGCGCTCCCATCGCCGCATGCCGGCGTCCCTGGCCCGTTTCATGGCGCGTTTCGAAATGGAGGAGCAGGTGCCACTCGATCCGGTTTACATGGTTCGCATGATGGATACGCTTTCCCTGCTGCTTGAGCAGGGACACATTCCCTCGAACGTTACGTTAGTTGCCTTGCATACCGGTGGGTTGCAGGGTCGTCGGGGCCATGGCCTCGCATTGGCAGCCTGAGGTGAACCAGATGGCAGCCCCCCGAATCAGTCGCGCCCTGTTGCAAACATTTGTCCCCCTGAACTCCCTGTCGCCACAGCGGCTGGATTATCTGCTGGAGGGGCAGGGCATCGAGTCCCGTCCGGCCGGCGATACCCTGTGTCGACAAGGGGACAGGGATGGTCAGACCATTTACCTGCTGAGTGGATCCGTCACCCTGGATGACGGCAAGGGCGGCGTGCAGGTGCTGGACGCCGGCGATATTGAGGCCTCCCATGCACTGGCGACCGAGCAGCCCCGTACGGTCACCATTACGGCCCGAACCGCCGTTAACGTCCTGCGCATCGAAAGCAAGCGGCTGGATCGTGTGTTGGCATGGGACCAGGCCACCGAAACACTGCAGCGCGAGTTGTCAGCGCTGCAGCCGGGAGAGGACAACAGCTGGATTTCCCGCCTCCTGCAATCACGTCTGTTCTACCGGCTGCCGCCATCCAATATCGTGGAGTTGTTCCGTCGGCTCAAACCGGAAACCGTCAGCAAGGGGCAGTCGATCATCCGGCACGGGGATCATGCCGATAGCTGCTTCTTCATCAAGAAAGGTTCCGCAGAGGTGCGTCTGCCTGGCGAAAAGGGGCCGGTGACCCTGGCCGTCCTCCAGAGCGGTCAGTATTTCGGCGAGGAAGGGTTGCTGACCGAGGGGCCACGCAATGCCGACATCGTCATGGAGTCCGATGGCATCCTTATGCGCCTTGAGAAGAAGGACTTCGACGAGCTGCTGAAGGCTCCCTCGTTGGCCCTCATTCATTTCAGTGAGGCCGTAGCGGCAGTCGGTACTGGTGAATATGAGTGGCTGGACGTCCGTCTGGCAGACGAGCAGGCCCGGGGCACGCTCAAGGGGGCCCTGAAGCTGCCCCTGCAGGCGCTCCGGGTCAAGGCCCATATGTTGCCAACGGACAAGCGCTATATCGTGTACTGCGATACCGGACGCCGTAGCGCCGCCGCCGCATTCCTGCTGGGTGTTATGGGGTATGATGCGCGCATTCTGGAGGGGGGGCTGACCGCCCTGATGCCCTCTGAGCGCTCACGCTTTCTGGTTGTCGAGTAAATGGAACAGTTTCGCAATGTCGGCCTGATGGGACGGCCCGGCAACACCGGCGTGGTGGATACGCTGGAGTATCTTTTGCATTTTCTTGAGGCTCGCGGCCACAAGGTCATTTTTGACGAAGATACGGCATCCGTGATGGCACGGCCCGGCTTGCAGGTCTGCAGTCGGTCCATGCTGGGCGAGGCTTGTGACCTGGTCATTGTGGTGGGGGGGGACGGTTCGTTCCTGCACGCGGCCAGGTCCCTGGCGCGTTTCAACAAGCCGGTGCTGGGCGTTAACCGTGGTCGCCTGGGATTCCTCACGGATGTGTCGCCCGACAAGATTGATGCCAAGGTGGGTGCTGTCCTCGACGGGGACTACGCCATCGAGCAGCGCTTCCTCCTCAGCATGGAGGTCCGTTCAGGCGGGGAGCCGGTAGGAGAGGGCATCGCCCTCAATGACATCGTGCTGCACGCCGGCAAGTCGGTACACATGATCGAGTTCGAGTTGTATATCGAAGGTCAGTTTGTATACCGTCAGCGTTCAGACGGCTTGATCATCGCCACGCCTACCGGCTCTACGGCGTATGCGCTTTCGGGTGGCGGGCCCATCATGCATCCGCGGCTTGATGCCATGGTACTGGTACCCATGCATCCACACACCTTGTCCAGTCGCCCCATCGTTGTCGAAGGCAGCAGCGAGATCAAGTTGCTCATCTGCTCCGACGACATCAGCCCTGTCGTCAGTTGCGATGCTCAAACAGGGCCTGCATTGCGTGCTGGTGACTGGGTTTATGTCAACAAGCATCCTTTCAAGCTCAAAGTCATCCATCCGCCAGGGCATGATTTCTATGAAGCCTGCCGCACCAAGCTCGGATGGAGTAGCCACCTTACTAGCCCAGGTGATTGAGCCGGAGTAGTCGTCATGTCAGAACCCCTTAGCCCTGCCGTACTGGAAAAAATGCTGGAAACGCTCACGCCAGAGATTGTCGACAGCTTCCGTCGAGCCATAGAGACTAGCAAATGGCCGGATGGCCGCAGGATCACCGAGGAGCAGCGCACCACCTGCATGCAGGCCGTCATCGCTTGGGAGCACAGGCACCTGCCGGAGAACCAGCGGACCGGTTACATCGACAAGGGAAGTAAGCAGGAGGGCGAAGTGTGCGACAGCCAGGATCATGATCATGACCATCATGACGAGAAGCCGGTAACCTTCCGTCACTGATGCTGCTGTGACTGGCTGGTATTAGGCTTGTGCGAAATGGCCGCCTCTTGTGTCATTTGATACCATGCCATCTTGGTAAGACAGCCAACAGCGCGGTTTCAGACCCGTCGCTGACTACATAACCAGAATGGCTGGATTCTCTTGCGTTGTTCCCGGCACTTTGCGGGATATCAGGGTTGAACATGCTTTTCATCATTTATTCGGCAACGGACGAGGCGTCACTCAGGAGTGATCTTGGGATGCCTGAATACAGCTACTATTTTGTATTGAAGGAATTCCGGCCACTGCTGGAGCGTCTTGGTCGCGTTGTTGTGGTGAAGCGGCCCGAGATGGAAGTTGATCCACTTTATGATGAGTCCGTTAGCAAAGGCGAGCCCTGCGTTTTTCTCTCGTTTTCCCCGCCCAATAAAACATCCGTCAATCTGCGTTGTCCCACCATTCCGGTATTTGCATGGGAGTTTGATACGCTGCCGGATGAAACATGGGATGAAGAAGCACGCAATGACTGGACAATGGTGCTGCGGCGGCTGGGTCGGGCCATCGTCCATTCACGTCATACTGCCGATGTAGTCCGGGGCCAACTGGGCCATGACTTTCCGGTGGTGGCCTTGCCAGCGCCTGTTTGGGATCGTTTCGAGGCAATTCGAAAGGCGCATCCACCGTCACCGGTATCTGAAGCGGTGGAATTGCGCATTCGTGGCACCGTCATGGATAGTCGCGTCATCGATTTTGCGAGGCTCCAGACGGCCGGTACTGCGCAGGATCTCAGTGACAGTAACGAGCTGCCTTCGGTGCAGGTAGTGCCTCGCAAGAACGCGCGTTACCGACTGGGTGCCACCAGACGCTATGCTTCCGAGTGGTACAGGGAGGTGGTTTCGGATCTTTTGCCGCCTTCACTCGAGCGTCGGCTTAGCGCTGCCCTGCGTTGGCTGATCAGGCAGATGCAGGGTATGTTCAATGGTGCGCCACACCTCCCCGGAATGGTGGAGCCCGAGGCCAAGGATGAGGGTTTGCCAGCATCCGTTGATCCCGTGGTCAGGCTTTCGTTGCAGGGCGTTCTGTATACCTCGGTGTTCAATCCGTATGACGGCCGGAAGAACTGGCTGGATATGCTGACGGCATTCTGCTCCGCATTTGCGAATGAAGAGAATGCCACTCTGGTGCTCAAGTTCACTCACCATAACTCCAATTGGGCATTTACCATTCTTGATGACATGCTGCGCAAGTTGCCGCGATTCAAGTGCAGGGTTGTTGGAATACATGGTTTCCTTGAAGAAGACTCCTACCAACAGCTCATTGCGTCGTCATCCTTCACGGTCAATACATCTTATGGGGAAGGACAGTGCCTGCCACTGATGGAGTTCATGTCGTGCGGCAAGCCGGCGATCACGCCCCGGCACTCTGCCATGCAGGACTATATAGATGACTCCGTGGCCTTCGTCGTGAATTCTGCACCGGAATTATGTTGCTGGCCGCAGGATCCGCGATTGTTCTTCCGGTCCCGTCGACATCGCATTGATTGGCAGTCCTTGTGCGATGCGTACAAAAGAAGCTTCCATGTTGCGACACGCCAGCCGGATCGTTACCGCAGGATGGCCACTGCGAGTATTTCGCGTTTGCGCGACCATGCCTCTTACTGGACCATAACGGATAACCTGAAGCGCTTTCTCGACATGCACCCCAAGGCTGTAGGGTTGATGGATGACCAGCAGCATGATGATGCTATGGGCAATGGCATGCCGGCTGATTTGGCTGAGCCGATAGCGCTACCGGAAGATGAGTCAGCACGTTGCGGGCTGACTGACGCCGTAATGAGCGGATGGTTCAATCCTGTAACTGGGGAACTCAAGCCGGGATTTCCGGTGTTGCCATCCGATGTGGTTGTTGATGTCGGGTGTGGTGCCGGCGGCGCTTGTCACTTTGCGGCAAAGCAGGGTGCAGAGGTGATTTTCTGTGATACAGACAGCAACAAGGTTGTCCATGTGCAGGAGTGGCTGAAGCGCGATGGCCTGGATAATCGTGCGCACGGGCATGTTACTGACTCCAATCCTTTGCCTCTCGATTCAGGTCTTGCTACGCGTGTCATTGCCATGGAAATGCTGGAGCACGTGGATGACCCTGACCAGGTAATGCGCGAACTGGTTCGCATCGGACGACCGGGGGCGCTATATCTGTTGAGCGTACCGGCCGAAGCGGGTGAGCAACTGCAGAAGGACATCGCGCCAGACACATACTTCCAGTACCCGAATCATGTCCGGATTTTCTCGCGGGATGAGTTCGTGTCGCTGGTAGAGCGTTCCGGATTGATTGTTGAACGTGAGCAGACGTACGGATTTTACTGGATGTTGTGGATGTGCTTTTTCTGGGCCTGCCAGAGTGCATCGCAAGATAACAAGGACAACGCAGCAACGCTGGACATGATCACGGGGTCAGATCATCCCCTGCTCAAGACATGGAGTGCGACATGGAGCCAGTTACTGCAGTTGCCAAAAGGCATGGGCGTCAAAAAAACGCTGGATAGCTATCTTCCCAAGAACCTGATCATTATCGCCAGAAAACCCTGAGTTCATTCTTTGTGAGGGGCAGCGTCATGCTCGCCAGTTTAAGGTCACGACTACGCAGGTGGCTGATCGAGGCTCCGTCAACGGGTGCCTCGGTCGAAGATGGCCCTGGAGCGGGACTGCAGCCTGTGCCTGATCCAGGGCTGCATGACAGCATGCTGGGCGGTTGGTTCCAGAACCGCACGGGTGAGCTGCTGCGCGGCTTTCATGTATCGGCCACAGACACTGTCGTGGACGTTGGGTGTGGGGACGGAAAGTTCGCGTATTTTTGTGGCAATCAGGGCGCCGAGATCGTTCTGGCTGACGTAGATGCCGACAGCCTTGGCAAGGCGAAGGAGCGGGTGCTGGCGACAAGTGCCCGGTCGGTCGTGGCGCATGTGGTGAAGGATGGAGAGCCCTTGCCGGTTGCCACCGAGGTGGCTTCGCGTGTTGTAGCGATGGAAGTTCTGGAGCACGTCAGTGACCCTGTCGCATTCATGCGCGAGCTGGTTCGCATAGGCAAGCCTGGTGCACAGTACCTGATAAGCGTTCCGGGAACACTGTCCGAGTCAGTGCAGAAAACCCTTGCTCCGCCAGGGTATTTCGAGCCACCAAACCATATCCGGATATTTACCCCGGAAGCGTTTGAGTCGCTGATTGTCTCAAGCGGTCTTGTTGTCGAGCACAAGGAAAACTACGGCTTTTTTCACGCTATCTGGTGGTCGTTCTTCTGGACGTGTGATCAGGAGTTGCAGGCCCCGTGGCATCCTCTGCTGAAAAGCTGGGAACATACCTGGGGGCTTCTGCTGGCAACGCGTGATGGCGAGAAAGTGAAGCGTTCGCTGGACGCACACATGCCAAAAAGCCAGGCCATTATCGCGAGAAAGCCGCTCAATCCGGAGGATGCCCTGCGTGATTGACAATCTCGTCGCATACCGCGGTTTTGTGCTGGGTAGTGTCAAGCGTGAGTTCCAGTCGCGTTATGCGAACTCTCTGCTCGGGGCGTTATGGCCACTGATCAATCCATTGGCGATGATTACAGTGTACACCCTCGTTTTCTCCCAGTTGATGCGCGCAAAGTTGCCCGGTGTGGAAGACGGACTGGCTTACGGTTTCTATTTGTGCTCGGGTTTCCTCGTGTGGGGACTTTTTTCCGAGATTGTCGGGCGCAGCCAGACCATGTTTATTGATAATGCCAACCTTATTAAAAAGGTGAGTTTTCCAAGAGTGTGTGTGCCTGCTGTCGTTGTGCTTTCCGCTCTGGTTAACTTTTCAATAGCCTTCGGTATCTTCATGGTGTTCCTGATGCTGGCCGGCAGTTACCTTGGCGCACCGCTTATCGTGCTTCCGCTGCTTGTGGCAGGAGTTGTGCTGTTTGCCGCCAGTCTTGGTGTCGTGGTGGGCATCCTTAATGTTTTCTTTCGTGATGTGGGCCAGGCGGTGGGTGTTGTCATGCAGTTCTGGTTCTGGCTTACCCCTGTCGTGTATCCGGTCAGTATCATTCCTGACCGGTTCAGGCCCCTGGTGGACTGGAATCCCTTGACGCCGGTCATTACAGCTTTCCAGCAGGTACTCGTGTTCAGGTCGTGGCCAGACTGGCTGTCTTTGGTTTATCCCGTCGTGCTGTCATTTCTCCTGTGTGTGGCAGGCTTGTGGCTGTTCCGCCAGCGGGCGGGTGAGTTGGTGGACGAACTGTGATGGGCAGCATCATCGTCGAGAACGTTGGCAAGGCGTACAAGCATTACGAGAGCCAATGGGGGCGTCTTGCCGAGTGGCTGTTCCCTTGGGCGCGGCGTCGCCATCAGGAAAGCTGGGTACTGCGGGATGTCAGTTTCGGTGTGATGCCAGGGGAGGCGGTCGGCATTGTCGGTATCAATGGCGCTGGCAAGAGTACCCTGCTGAAGATCATTACGGGCACCACGCAACCGTCAACCGGCCGCGTCCGGCTGGATGGGCAGGTTGCCGGACTGCTGGAACTGGGCATGGGCTTTCACCCCGATTTCACGGGTCGACAGAATGTCGTCATGGCCGGGCAGTTGCTAGGGCTTGCGGTGGACGAGATAGCCGCCCTGATGCCCGAGATCGAAGCGTTTGCCGAAATTGGTCCTCATATTGATCATCCTGTGCGGACGTATTCCAGCGGCATGCAGATGAGGTTGGCGTTCAGCGTGGCGACAGCAAGACGTCCTGACGTTTTGGTGGTCGATGAGGCCCTTTCTGTGGGCGATGCCTATTTTCAGCACAAGAGTTTTGACCGTATCAGGCAGTTCCGGCAGTCAGGAACAACCTTGCTTATCGTGTCGCATGACCGGAATGCCATCCAGTCAGTGTGTGACAGGGCCATTCTTCTGGATGGTGGCCGGCTAGCTATGCAAGGCAGGCCAGAAGACGTATTTGACTACTACAATGCCTTGCTGGCGGGTAGGGAAGAAGGGCTTATACGGCAGGAGGCGCTGGAGGATGGTCGCTTGCAAACCATATCCGGTACGGGTGATGCGGGTATTGTTCTGGCAGAGTTGCAGGATGGCAACGGGCGTTCCGTCAATGCGGTTTCGGTGGGGGAAAGGGTGGCTCTTGTGGTTCGTGCCAGTGTCACCAAGGATATTCCCCGTCTCATCCTGGGTTTCATGATCAAGGACAAGCTGGGGCAGCCGGTATATGGCATCAACACCCATCGCACCGGCCAGGCATTGACCGGGCTGAAGGCGGGTGATGAAGTTGTCTTCCGCTTTGATTTTTGCATGCGGATTGGTGTCGGTCATTACTCCATTGCATTGGCGCTTTCGCCCTACGACTCTCATATTGACATGAATTATGAGTGGCGCGACCACAGCATCATCTTTCATGTGACGAAGGGCGCATGTGAAGATTTTGTTGGTGTTGCCTGGCTTGATGCCAAGGCAACTGTCGACAAACAGGTTTGAGACAGGATTCGTTGTGGTCGTGCCGCTTCACGAAATGCTCAGGTCGTGCCCGGTATCGATTTTTCAGCATTGGTGATGCCATTGGCATCAAGAAGGTTATAGATGGCTCTGGTACCGGTAATCATCTGTGGTGGTGCAGGCACGAGGCTTTGGCCCGTGTCACGGGTATCGTATCCAAAGCCTTTCATGCCGCTGCCCGGTGGGGGAAACCTTCTCCGCCGGACATTCGAGCGTGCCAGTGTTCTTGGCAATGTTGCCGAGATACTTACCGTGACGAATTGCGAGTTGTTTTTCCAGACGCAAGATGAGTATCAGGCTACCGGTGTCCGCTTGCCGTGTTCCTACATTCTTGAACCGTTTGGAAGGAACACGGCTGCCGCCGTTGCGCTGGCCGCACTGGACGTAATCGAGAGGCATGATGGCGATGCCGTCATGCTCGTGCTGCCGGCAGACCACCTTATTGTCGATACCGTTGCATTCAATCGCGCTGTGGATATTGCCAAAAGGCTGGCCGCCGATGGGTCGCTCGTGACGTTTGGGATACGTCCCGGCTATCCGGAGACCGGCTTTGGATATATTGAAGCCGGTGGCCCGATTGGGGATGGTGGCGGCGTGAAAGTGACCCGCTTCGTGGAGAAGCCCGATCACGAGACTGCAGTGGGCTACCTGCAGGCCGGCAACTATCTCTGGAACTCGGGAATGTTCTGCTTCAAGGCCGGCGATTTTGTCAGGCAAATGGACAGGTTTGCACCCGATGTGATGGAGGCTTGTCGTGATGCAATGGTGTCCGCCCAGCGGACGTCGGGGCAGGGTATGCGCTGTACGCGACTGGACGCAGGGCGTTTTGCGCAAGTGCCCGATATTTCGATTGACTACGCCTTGATGGAGCGCTCCGACAACGTCGTGACGGTGCCGTGCGATATCGGCTGGAGTGATATCGGCTCCTGGTCGGCCATGAGTGAATTGACCGCTGCTGACGAGCATGGCAACCGCCTTGATGGCAACGTGATAGTGCATGCATCCGGCAATAACTTTGTCATGAGCCCTGACAGGCTGACAGCCTTGGTAGGCGTGCAGGATTTGGTAGTGGTCGATACGCCTGACGCGATTCTTGTCGCCCATCGGGACAACGTACAGGACGTCAAGCATATCGTTAGCCAACTCAAGGGAAGAGGGCATGAAACCCATCTTCTCCATAGGACGGTCTATCGCCCGTGGGGAACGTATACCACCCTCGAAGAAGGGCCCGGTTTCAAGATCAAGCGCATCGTGGTTCGCCCCGGCGCTTCCCTGTCCTTGCAGATGCATCATCACCGCAGTGAACACTGGATTGTTGTTTCCGGCGTCGCGTGCGTCGTCAAGGATGACAAGGAATTGTTGCTGGCAAGTAACCAGTCAACGTTCATTCCCGCCGGTCACAAGCATCGTCTCAGCAATCCCGGCGTGCTGGAACTGGTCCTGATAGAAGTGCAGAGTGGCGACTACCTGGGGGAGGACGATATTGTCCGTTTTGAGGACAATTACGGCCGAAACTGCCTGGATACCTGACGGTCATGGCCTCCGTTGATGTTGTGCTGGATTGCGGGTCGCTCACCGCACCGTTGGCGGGTATCGGCTGTTACGCCGCTAACCTGCTCGCTGCCTTGAGGTCCAGTGACGAGATCGGGAGCCTGCGATGTTTCAATGGTCGGGATGTCCGTCCTGTTGATGAGCTGTTTTCCCAGCCGTCGTCCGCTGCGTCCCAATGGTGGCCTTCGGCAGGGCCTGCCCGATTTCTGAAGCGTGTACTGCGAGAACGCCAGGTTGCCTACGAGGTACGCCACTGGCTTCGTGACAGGCGCTTCATGCATGGGGTAAAGGGGCTGGAGGATCATGTGTATCACCAGCCGGCCTTCATTCTTTCGCCGTTTGCAGGGCGTTCGGTCACCACGGTTCATGACCTGTCATTTGTCCGGTTTCCACAAGCCCATCCTGCCGGACGGGTCGCCTATCTTTTGCGGCACCTGCCGACTTCCCTCGATCGAGCCGACCGGATCCTGGTGCCCTCGGAGTTTACACGGCAGGAACTGTTGTCACTGTTTGCGCTGGACGCCCGTAAGGTAGTGGTCACGCCCTTGGGGGTGTCGCCGGTGTTCCGGCCTCGCAGTGAGGAGGAATGTCGCAATGTCCTGGCCAGGTACCGGCTGGCATATCGACGCTATGTACTGTTTGTTGGGACCCTTGAGCCACGCAAGAATCTTGCCATGCTGATGGATGCCTGGCTGTCATTGCCGGCATCGGCACGTGAGCAGTACCCGTTGGTCATCGTCGGGGGGAGGGGCTGGGGTGATGATCAGTTGTTCCGGCGCCTCAAGACGCTTGAGCGTCATGAGCCTCTGCGCTACCTTGATTACGTTCCCGCCGATGTCCTTCCCATGCTGTATTCGGCGGCTTCCCTGATGGTTTACCCGTCACATTACGAGGGTTTTGGCCTGCCGGTGCTAGAATCCATGGCAAGCGGTACGCCGGTTATTTGTGCCAGCGGAACAGCCATGACGGAGTTTTCCGACGGCGCGGCTTTCCTGTTTGCGGCAGGGAAGAACGATGCGCTGAAGGATGTGATGTCCTTTGTGCTCAGTGATTCGGCACGGGTGCTTGATCACGTCGACTGCGGCCTTGAGCTCGCCAGAACATATACATGGTCAGCCTGCGCGGCGATGACCATGCGGGTGTACCAGTCTCTTGGCTGACGCCCGGAAATTTATTAAGTGGTGACCTTTGAGAGTCCTTCATTTTTTCAAGCGTTTTGGTCCTGACAAACATGGCGGTGTCGAGATGTTTATCCGCCATCTGTCAAAATCGACCGGATCGCTAGGTATATCCAATACTGTGCTGGCACTGGACAGGAATCCCGTCCCGGATTATCTCGATGGCGGCATGCGGGTGATTCAGGCCAAGGAGGATTTCAATCTCGCATCGACGGGATTCTCTCGGCAGTCGATTGGCTTGCTTCGTGATTTGTCGGCAGAGGCCGATGTGGTTCAGTATCACTTCCCCTGGCCTTTCATGGACGTCGCCCACTTCATGGCGCGCGTCAACAAACCCTCGCTGGTGACCTACCACTCGGACATCGTGCGTCAGAAGGTGCTGCTGCAGGTATACAAGCCCCTGATGAAAACATTCCTCGGCAATGTTGATGCGATTGTGGCGACCAGCCCCAATTATCTTCGTACGTCGCCCGTCCTGCAGCAGTTCAAGGACAAGACAACCGTCATTCCGATTGGCCTGGATGAGTCGCTGTATCCGCAGCCGGACAGCAAGGCTGTGGCGGGGTGGCGGCAACGGTTTGGCGGCCGGTTTTTCCTGTTTGTCGGCGTGTTGCGTTACTACAAGGGGCTTCACATCCTGTTGGAGGCCCTGAGGGGCAGTGACATGCCTGTGGTCATTGTGGGGGCCGGGCCTGTTGAAAGTTCACTGCTGCGGCAGAGCGCCCAAGGTCAACTCCGCAACATCCATTTTCTGGGTGCCGTGCCCGAGCAGGACAAGGTGGATCTTCTTGAGGCCTGCTATGGCGTGGTGTTTCCCTCCCATTTGCGGTCAGAGGCCTTCGGCATCAGTCTTCTGGAGGGAGCCATGTTTGGAAAGCCTCTGGTATCCAGCGAGATTGGCACCGGCACCAGTTTTGTGAACGTGCATGGCCGCACGGGGCTTGTTGTGCCTCCTTCCAGTCCCGCTCGACTGCGGGAGGCGATGGAGGCCTTGTGGCGGGATCAGGCGCTGGCCTCATCGCTCGGGCTGGCGGCAAGAGCCCGTTACGAAGAATTGTTTACTGCTGAAAGAATGGGGAAGTCCTATGCCGACCTTTACCGGAGACTGGTGTCGGTAGGGCATGCCGTCCCCTCCCTTTTCGGCCTGAAGAGGTAACCGTCCATGCTCGGGCCCTTGCACAAGATGCGTGTCGAGGCATCAGATCCGGTGTCGTATTTTCTTCCGTTGGGGGATGTCACCGTTCCGTTGACACCGTTGCTCGGAAAAGAAATTCATTTCCGTTACCAGGGCATCATTCTGTGCCAGGCCTGTAACCGGAAAACGCCGAAGTCCTACAACCAGGGGTACTGTTTTCCCTGTTTCAGGAAACTGGCCGCGTGTGACATGTGCATTCTCAAGCCCGAGACCTGTCACTTTCATCTGGGGACCTGTCGTGAACCCGAGTGGGGCCAGACGCACTGCATGATTCCCCATATCGTGTATCTCGCGAATTCGTCCGGCATCAAGGTGGGCATTACCCGCGAAACACAAATACCCGTGCGCTGGATGGATCAGGGCGCCAGTCAGGCGCTGCCGGTCTTTCGTGTGGCCTCGCGGTATTTGTCGGGTTTGGTTGAAACACTGTTCGCACAACATATTGCCGACAAGACCAACTGGCAGGCCCTGCTCAAGTCTGACAGTGATCCGGTCGACCTGGCGCAGGCCCGGGATGATCTTGTGCGAGTCTGTCGTGCGGAGCTTGATGAGTTGGCCGTGCGATTTCCCGGCCAGATTGCGTATCTGGATGGCGAAGCGGAAAGCACCTTCCGGTATCCCGTGCTGGAATATCCCGCAAAGGTGACAGCATTCAATCTGGACAAACACCCCGATGTCCGGGGCACCATTATCGGCATCAAGGGTCAGTATCTGCTGCTGGATTCCGGTGTTATCAATATCCGCAAATTCACGTCTTATCAGGTAGAGTGGCTGCCCGTCTGACCTGTCGTGCGCTTCCAACAAGAGGTTTTCCATGGCTTCCGACATCCTTGACCACACCATCTATCTCAAGGATTACCAGGCTCCCGAGTATCAAGTCGACACAGTATCGCTGGTGATATCGATTGGCGACGACGCCACGGAAGTGACGGCATCTCTGGATATTCGCCCCGACGCAAACACGCGGGCTGGCACTCCATTGCGCCTGCACGGCGTCGGACTGGAGCTGGTGTCGCTTCAGGTCGATGACACCCGGCTGGTGGCGGGCGATTACCGCATGGAGGGTGAGGAGCTGGTGATCGGCAATGTGCCGCCGAGGCCCTTCTGTCTGCAATCCAGGGTACGCATATACCCGGCGGAGAACACGGCCCTTGAAGGCCTGTATGCATCCGGCGGCATGCTGTGTACCCAGTGCGAAGCGGAGGGGTTTCGCAAGATCACGTTTTACCCCGACCGACCGGACGTGATGGCCCGTTTCGTCACACGCATTGAGGCGGACAAGGTGCGTTATCCCGTCCTGCTTTCCAATGGCAACCTGATTGAGTCAGGCGATCTCCCGGGCGCGCGGCACTTCGTGACCTGGTCAGACCCTTTCCCCAAGCCGGCCTACCTTTTTGCAGCGGTGGCAGGGGATTTGGTGTGCAAGACGGACCAGTACAGGACCGCGTCGGAGCGACTTGTTGATCTGCGCATTTATGTCGAGCCGCATGACCTGGAGAAAGTTGACCATGCCATGGCATCGCTCAAGAAAGCGATGGCGTGGGATGAGCAAGTATACGGCCGTGAATATGATCTCGACATCTTCATGATCGTGGCGGTATCCCATTTCAACATGGGTGCCATGGAGAACAAGGGCCTGAACATTTTCAATACCAGTTGCGTCCTGGCACATCCGGATACCACAACGGATGCCGGATTCCAGCGGGTGGAATCAGTGGTGGCACACGAATACTTCCATAACTGGAGTGGCAACCGGGTTACGTGCCGCGACTGGTTCCAGTTGAGTCTGAAGGAAGGTTTCACGGTGTTCCGTGACCAGCAGTTTTCGGCGGACATGCTGTCTGCCAGCGTCCAGCGTATTGAAGACGTCGGCATGCTGAAGAGCTGGCAGTTTCCTGAAGATGCCGGCCCATTGGCGCATCCGGTTCGTCCGGAGTCTTTTGTCGAGATAAATAATTTCTATACCGCAACCGTTTATGAAAAAGGCGCCGAGATCGTCCGCATGTTGCACACCGTGCTGGGAGCAGCGCAGTTTCGACAGGGAACCGATCTCTATTTTTCGCGCCATGACGGTCAGGCCGTAACCGTTGAGGATTTTGTCCGGGCACTGGGTGATGCGTCGGGGCAGGATCTTTCTCCGTACCTGCAGTGGTACCGGCAGCCTGGCACCCCGGAGCTGCAGGCCAGCGGCACTTATGATGCCGATCAACAGCGTTACCGTCTGACCTTGGTACAAACTCCCCCGCAGGTGGCGGGCTATCCGCGCGGCGTGCACGTGCCCATTCCGGTGCGCCTCGCGCTGCTGGGGCCTGATGGCAACGAGATGACCGTCAGGCTGGGGGAAACGGAGGCATCCGAGCATGTAGTGGTACTGCATGCGGCATCCGCCGGGTTCGTGTTCGAGGGCGTCCGGCAGCCCCCGGTGTTGTCCTTGCTGCGTGATTTTTCAGCGCCGGTCCTGCTGCGTCACGAGCAGCCGGAAGCGGAGCGCCTGTTCCTCCTTGAGCATGACGGCAATGGCGTCAATCGCTGGCTGGTAGCGCAGGACCTGCTTGAGGCCGAGATCCTCAGGCTGGTCACCGCGGGGCAGGGCGCCTCGGTAGATGCGGATCTGCTGTCCCGGTTTTGTGCCATGCTGCCCCGGACCGCCAAGCAGGATGCGGCGCTGGCGGCCAGGCTGATGGTGTTGCCGTCGGTAAAGCAATTGATGGATCGCGTCAGCGCCACCGACCCCGAGGCCCTGCACCTGGCGCGCCAGCAGTTGCGCAAGGCGATTGCCGGGCAACTGGAGCAGTGGCTGCTCGCGCTGCTGGCAGAGCCCGTGCCCCAGACCTATACCTACGACGCCGCTGCGATAGGACGTCGCGCATTGCTCAACACCGCATTGTCCTGGCTCGCCGATCTTGATCTGCGCCACCATGAACTCGCATGGGACCGGTTTGTCTCCGCCGGCAGCATGACGGACGAGTTGGCCGCGCTGACGACGCTCGTCCATGCCGGTGCA